>JAYUZE010000325.1:0-6377 GCA_043752035.1 Gammaproteobacteria bacterium | reverse complement strand
CCTCAGCCAAGGTGGCCGAGCTGACCAAGAAAGCTGCTTAAACCAAGACCCCCCTCTTGTTTGAGCGGACCCGACCCCGGGGGAGCAATTTCCCGGGGTCTTTTTTTAGCCCGCAGGTCACAAGGATTCGCCGCCCATGAGCACCTCAGTCGCTATGCGCCCCGTCGCCGAGATCGCGAGCGACGACCCGGCGCTGCTGCTGGCGCATAACCTGCGCGCGCAGCTGGCGAGTGTCAGTGGTGGCCTGGCCACCGACGACTATCTGCGCGCCTGGTGGGAGTGGTGGCTCAGTTTGGCGGCCCACCCGACTTCGCAGTTGATGATGCTGCAGGAAGGCCTGGAGCACGCCGCCGACACCTGGCAGTTCGCGCTCAGCGCCGCCACCGGCAAGCCGCTGGCACACGAACATCCGGACGCACATTTCAAGACCGAGGCCTGGAACCAGTTTCCGTTCAACGCACTGGTGCGCGGCTACAGCAATGTCGAACAATGGAGCGAGCAGCTGCTGGGATGCACGGCCGGTGTCAGTGCCGGCAGCGCGCAACGGCTCGAGTTCATGCGCCGCCAACTGCTCGAAACGCTCTCGCCGGCACATTACCTGGCTACCAACCCCGAACTGCTGGAACAGACGCGCGCCGAAGCGGGCGCCAACCTGCTGCGCGGCTGGCAACACTGGGTGGAAGATGCTCAGCGCATGCTCTCGGGCGGCGCGGCACCCGGCACCGAGGAATTCCGCGTCGGCGAAACGCTCGCGATCACTCCGGGCAAGGTGGTGATGCGCAACGAGCTGATCGAGCTTATTCAATACGCACCGCAGACCGAGAGCGTCTACGCCGAGCCGATCCTGATCACGCCGGCGTGGATCATGAAATATTACGTGCTCGATCTTTCGCCGCGCAATTCGCTGGTGAAATACCTGGTCGAACAGGGCCACACCGTATTCATGATTTCATGGCGCAATCCGAGCGCGCGCGATCGCGAGCTCGGCATGGATGATTACTTGCGCCTCGGCGTGCGCGCGGCGCTCGAGGCGATCAACGCCATCGTGCCGCGCGGGCGCGTGCATGGTGTGGGCTATTGCATCGGCGGCACGCTGCTGGCGATCGCCGCAGCACAGCTGGCGCGCGAGGCTTCGGCAGTGCTGGCCTCGGTCACGCTGCTGGCCGCACAGACCGATTTCAGCGATCCGGGCGAGCTGTCGCTGTTCATCACTCCCAGCCAGCTGGGTGCGCTCGACGCGCTGATGCAGCGTGACGGCGTGCTCGGCAGCGAACGCATGGGCGCGGCCTTCGCGCTGCTGCGCTCGAGCGATCTGCTCTGGGACCCGGCGATCAAGACCTATCTACGTGGTGAGCGCAGCAAGCTCAATGACCTGATGGCCTGGAATGCCGACGGCACACGCATGCCCTGCCGCATGCACAGCGAGTATCTCAATCGCCTGTATTTGCGCAACGAACTCGCGAGCGGCAGTTTCACGCTCGACGGATCGGCGATCGATCTGCGCCGCATCAACGTGCCGATGTTCGTGGTCGGCACTGAGACCGATCACGTGGCCCCCTGGCCCTCGGTGCTGAAGACGCGCGCGCTCACGCGCTCGGAAGACTTTACTTTCCTGCTTACCAGTGGCGGACACAACGCCGGCATCGTCAGCGGGCCCGTGCACCCCAAGCGCCGGCATCGCATTTACCAGTGGACCGACAACCATTCGACACTGAGTCCCGCCGAATATGAGCAGGCGGCGCAGCCGCACGCAGGCTCCTGGTGGCCAAGCTGGCAAAGCTGGCTGGCCGCGCATTCAGACAGCGAGCGGCAAGCGCCGCCGCCGATGGGCCACAGCGCTGCGGGTTATCCGCCGCTGTGCGCCGCGCCCGGCGGCTACGTCCACGGTTGAGTTCGCGTTGGGTTCCGGCTGGGCTCAGCGCGGCATGATGAACACGGCGGCGCGGCGCGTATCGCCCAGCGTCGCCCCACCATCGGGATCGCCGATCGCGACGTAAAACAGTTCGGTGTGCCGGCGAGCGGGATTCTTCAATATAGGCACCGTCAACTGCAGCGCGCCCGTGCCCGGTGGCATCGAGACGCGTGCGGCCGCGTGGCCGCGATAATCCGCACCGGCCTTCGCACCTGCACTCTGCGTCCACCATCTGAAGCTGACTGCGCCATCCGTGCCTTCGGCACGCGTCACGGTAATCAAAGCGCTCTGGCCGTCAGGCCGCACGATGAAGGTATCGGCCGCGAGCATCACTCGTCCTGGCACTGCGACCCGCACCCGATCGCGGCCAGTGTGCAGCGCCAACGCGTTCTCGTGCTCGCCCAGGCCTTGCGATGCGCCGACCGCCAGCATGAACGCCACCAGCGATATCAGTTGTGCCGAACGCGCGGGCCACTGCCATACCCGATCAAGGCGCGACGCCGTCGGCTTCGGCAAGATCTTCAGCGCGGCGTTCTTAACCTTGATGGAAGGCTGATTCGCCGCCTCCAGCGGTGCGGCACCGATCTGCCTGCCGACGCTGCTCAGCTCGCTGCTATACACGCCCAGCGCACGTCGCTGAATGCTCTGACTGATATTGCGCTGCAGATCGCGCGGCAACTTGCCGCGCCGCTGGTACTGATCGAGCAGCGCCAGCACTTCCCAGCTCGCGCGCGGCACCGCGGCGCAATGCGCCAGCAGCTCTTCAGTCAGCGCGCCCGAACTGCACTCGCCCGCGACGTACGCGTCGAGCCGCTGCTGCAGGGTGTTGTTGCTCGCCATGGATGAACAGCGCAGCCTTGCGCCTCCCGAACTATTCTAACAACCAGCATATACAACCGCAGCCGTACACTTTCAATCATGTGGGGGTCTTATGTAAATTGTAACGCTGCGTTGCTGCGGCTTAACGACGCTGCAACCAGCCGGCGATTGCCTGCGGCAATTCACGCTGCGCACGACCACTGACATACATACCGATGTGGCCGACATCCATGCCGAGCGCCAGGTAGTCCGCGCTGCCTACCAGGCTCTGCATCGCCGTCGATGCAGCCGGCGGCACCAGGTGATCCTGCTTGCCGTAGATGTTCAGTACCGGTTGCGTGATCCGGCGCAGGTCGACCTGCTGCCCGCCGATACTGAGCGCGCCCTTGAGCAGGCGGTTCTCCTTGTAGAACCAGTTGCTGAAATCGCGAAAGGCCGCACCGGCCTGATCGGGGCTGTCGAAGATCCATTTTTCCATGCGCATGAAATTATCTACCTGCGCCTGGCTCTCGCCGCTGTCGAGCAGGTCGACATACTTCTGCTGCAGCAGACGAAACGGCATCAGCGATACGTAGGCGGCGTTCAGCACATCGCCGGGCACGACGCCGTGCGCAGCCACCAGCGCATCGATGTCGATGCTCTGCACCCAGCGCGAGAGCAGATTGTCCGGCGTCTGGAAATCGACCGGCGTCACCATGGTGATCAGGTTGCGCACGCGCTCGGGATGGAGCGCCGTGTAGCACAGGCTGAAGGTGCCGCCCTGGCACACGCCCAGCAGCGTCGCCGAGGGTAACTGATGCTCGCGCAGCACCACCGACAGGCAGCGATGCAGGTAGCCGTTGATGTAGTCGTTGAGATCGACGTAGCGATCGGCGCCGTCGGGATAGCCCCAGTCGATCAGGTAGATGTCGAGCCCGAGTTCCAGCAGCCGGCGGATCAGCGAGCGATCCGGCTGCAGATCCATCATGTACGGGCGATTGACCAGCGCGTAGACGATCAGCAGCGGCGGCAGATTGGCACTCGCTGCCAGCGGCCGGTAGCGATACAGCGTGAGTTTGTCTTCACGATAGACCGCAACTTTTTCCGAGCAACCGAAGCTGACGCCGGCGGCGGCCTGCAGCGAGCGCAGGCTGTGCGCCAGCTTGCCCTGCAGTTCGCCCAGCTCATCCAGCGGCGCGCTCATCGCTGCAACGCCGCCTTCAGCTCGCGCAGTTGCTGGTGGATGCTGTTGAGTTCAGCGCGCGTCGGCAGGTCGAACTGCTTGGCCCATTCCTCGAGCAGTTCGCGCTGCGCACTGCGCAGCTGGCTGAGCGAGTTGGTGAGCTCGGCCTGCGCCTGCACGAAGGTGGCGCCGCGTGCCGCCTGAGCGTAGACCGACTCGGCTGAATCTACCCAGAGGTCGTAGACTTCTTTCATCGAGGCAGGCGCGCCACCGCTCTTGAGGCGCGGCGCAATGCGCTCGCCCAGCTCGCGCAGCGCCTTGCCGATGATATCGTTCCACTGCCCACTGACCTGCAGCTGCGCCTGCGCGTAGCGCATGCCGAGCTGCGCCAGCCGCTGCATCGACTCCTGGCTCTCGCGCATCGGCCCCAGCGCCGGCATGCTGAATCCCGGCATGCCCTGCCCTGGCGTGCCCATGCCCGGCACGCCAAAACCCGGCATACCCATGCCAGGCATACCCATGCCAGGCATTGCGAAATTCGGCATACCTGTCGCAGTGGCGCCCGCCGCGCCGGCACCAAAGTTGAAGGGATTGGCGGCGGCGATGCTGGAGACCCCAAAGGGCGTCGCCGCCCACAGGTTGGCGAACTGCTGCTGCAACCCACCGAGCCCGTCAGTGAACACGCGCGCGCGCTGCTCCGTGTCGCTGGTGGAGCTGGCGCGGCCGAGCAGCTCCCACAACGAGCGCGACACACCCAGGTACTGTTCGCACTGATGCAGAAAATTGCGGGCGATGTCATCAGCGCCGCTGGCTGCGCCCGGCGGCGCCGAAGCAGGCGCGCCCGGTGCGGCGCCCGGCGCGACGCCCGGCGCGGCCCTGGTCCAGGCCGTACCCAGCTCGGTCCACTGCCGCAGCAGTTCGGCCTGGGCTTTTTGTATTGCCACCGCCCAATCGCCCGTGATCGCTTCAGGTCCCATGTCGCCTCCAGCAGAATTTTGTCAGCGCGCCCCAACAATGAAATCATACGCCGGCTGCACCGCGACGTAACATTTACGGACAAGGGCATCGTGCAGGCAGGAGACAGGTCATGAAATTCAGGGCAATCACTGCGTTGGCTATCGTACTGGCGCTGGGGAGCGCCGCAGCCTGGCACTGGTGGCCGCGCATCGCGCCGGCTCCGGCACCGCCGCCGACCGTGGTCGCGCCGCCCGCGCCCGAGCCGGAAGCCGCGCCGCCGATCGCCAACCCGATCCCGAGCACCACCGAGGGCCCCGCGGCGCCGGCCTTACCGGTGCTGGCCGAAAGCGATCAGCCCTTCTATGCCGTGCTGCTGAAACTGACCGGAGAAAAGCCGGCCGCCAGCCTGTTCGTGCCGGAAAATCTGATCCGGCATTTGGTGGCCACTGTCGATAACCTGCCGCGCCACCGGCTCAGCGTGGAATTGCGGCCGCTCCATACGATCAGCGGTACGCTGCAGGTCACGGGCGATGAACTTCACGCCACGCTCGATGAAAGCAATGCGGCGCGCTATCAGCTCGCGGCCACGGTGCTGCGCCAGCTCGACATGGCCTCGCTGGCGCATCTGTATCAGAGCTACTACCCGCTGTTCCAGCGCGCCTACGAAGACCTGGGCTATCCACACGGCTATTTCAATGATCGGCTGGTGGCAGTGATCGATCACCTGCTGGCGACGCCGGAGCTAGCGGGTCCGGTGCAGCTGGTGCGCCCCAAGGTATTCTGGGAATACGCCGACCCGGAACTGGAGGCGCGTTCGGCCGGACAGAAATTCATGCTGCGCGTGGGCGCCGCGAACGCGGCGCTGCTGCGAGAAAAACTGCGCGCGCTGCGCGCGCAGATCGCTGCGGGTCCGCCGGCTACGGCGCCGCGTTGAGCAGGTTCGCCGGCGAATACTGATCGGTCAGCACGCGCGCGCCGCTCTTCCAGTCGACCTGGCGCGAATACAGTTCCAGCAGTTGCGTGGGTGAAAATCCCAGCGGCTGGAACGCGCCGCCCAGACGCTCGGCATTGGCGCGTAGCGCATCCGCTGCGGGCAGCCCGCCCAGGCGCGTCAGGATCACGCGGTTGCCACGCCGCAGATTGTAGAACTCACCGAACACCCGCGCGTAGGTCACCGACTCGTTGTCGTACAGGTGGCTGTTCGAAAAAGTATTGGCCGCCAGCACCGCGCCCGGACGTAGGAGCGAGCGCACCTCCTGCAGAAATTCCTGGGTCAGCATGTGCTCGGGTATGTACTGGTGATCGTAGGCATCGAGCATGATCAGATCGTAGCGCTGGGTCCCATGTGCGCTGCGCCGGACAAATGCCCGCCCGTCCTCCGTATGGACGTGCAGGTGCTCGGTGGCGTGGAAAGAAAAATATTCGCCGGCGACGCGCACCACCGCCGGATCGATTTCGACCAGATCGATCTGCGCCTGGGGCAGCAGCGTGGACAGTGCCCGCGGCAGCGAGCCGCCACCCAGCCCG
>JAYUZE010000324.1:0-5621 GCA_043752035.1 Gammaproteobacteria bacterium | reverse complement strand
GATCATAGGCGCCGGTCCGATCATCATTGGCCAGGCCTGTGAGTTCGACTATGCGGGTGCACAGGCCTGCAAGGCGCTGCGCGAGGAAGGCTTTCGCGTGATCCTGGTGAATTCCAATCCGGCCACGATCATGACCGACCCCGAGATGGCCGACGCCATCTACATTGAGCCGATCAACTGGCGCACGGTAGCCAGCATCATCGAGAAGGAAAAACCCGATGCGCTGCTGCCGACCATGGGTGGACAGACGGCGCTCAACACCGCGCTCGATCTGGTGCGCGAGGGTGTGCTGGAAAAATACGGTGTGGAGCTGATCGCCGCCTCGCGCGAAGCGATCGACATGGCTGAAGATCGCGAGCTGTTTCGCAACGCGATGCGCGAGATCGGCCTGGAAACGGCGCGCGCGCAGATCGCCCGCAGCCTCGATGAGGCCGTGGCCGTGCAGGCCAACTTCGGCTACCCCGTGGTGCTGCGCCCTTCGTTCACGATGGGCGGGAGCGGCGGCGGCATCGCCTACAACCGCGAGGAATTCGAGACCATCGTCGCGCGCGGCCTGGAAGCCTCGCCCACGCACGAGGTGCTGATCGAAGAATCCGTGATCGGCTGGAAAGAATTCGAGATGGAGGTGGTGCGCGACAAGGCCGATAACTGCATCATCGTCTGCTCGATCGAGAATCTCGATCCGATGGGCGTGCACACCGGCGATTCCATCACCGTGGCGCCGGCGCTCACGCTCACCGACAAGGAGTACCAGCGCATGCGCGATGCCTCGATCGCGGTACTGCGCAAGATCGGCGTCGAGACCGGTGGCTCGAACGTGCAGTTCGCGGTCAATCCGCGCGACGGCCGGCTGCTGGTGATAGAAATGAATCCGCGCGTGTCGCGCTCCTCGGCACTGGCTTCCAAAGCTACCGGCTTTCCAATCGCCAAGGTCGCCGCCAAGCTGGCGGTGGGCTATACGCTGGCCGAGCTGCGCAACGAAATCACCGCCGGTGCTACGCCAGCCTCGTTCGAGCCCAGCATCGATTACGTGGTGACCAAGGTGCCGCGCTTCACTTTCGAGAAGTTTCCGGCCGCCAATAATCGCTTGACCACGCAGATGAAGTCGGTGGGCGAGGTCATGGCGATCGGCCGCAGCTTCCAGGAATCGCTGCACAAGGCCCTGCGCGGACTGGAAACCGGGTTGGACGGGTTCGATCCGCAGCTGAACCTGCCGCTGACCGATGAAACCAGCGCCCAGCTCGCCTATGAGCTGCGTGCGCCAGGTGCCAATCGCCTGCTGTACGTCGCTGACGCGTTGCGCGCGGGCTGGAGCATTGAGCGGATCAACGAGCTTTCCGGCATCGATCCCTGGTTTCTGGCGCAGATCGCCGACCTGATCGCCGAAGAGGCGCAGCTGCGGCGTGATGGCGAGAAGTCGCTGGGCATCGAACGCCTGCGCGAGCTCAAGCGCAAGGGCTTTTCGGATCGCCGGCTGGCGAGCCTGACGCGCAGCACAGAACAGCTGATCCGCGCCCGCCGGCGCGAGTTCGGCGTGGTGCCGGTGTACAAGCGGGTCGATACCTGTGCCGCGGAATTCTCGACCAGCACCGCCTATCTGTATTCCACCTACGAGGAGGAGTGCGAGGCCGAGCCCAGCAAGCAACGCAAGATCATGATCCTCGGCGGCGGCCCCAATCGCATCGGCCAGGGCATCGAGTTCGATTACTGCTGCGTTCATGCAGCCCTCGCGCTGCGCGAGGATGGTTTCGAAACCATCATGGTCAACTGCAATCCGGAAACGGTGTCCACCGACTACGACATCTCCGACCGGCTGTATTTTGAGCCGCTGACGCTCGAGGATGTACTGGAGATCATCCAGAAGGAAAAGCCCGAAGGCGTCATCGTGCAGTTTGGCGGACAGACACCGCTGAAGCTCTCGCGTGCCCTCGAGGCGGCCGGCGCGCCGATCATCGGCACCACACCCGATTCCATCGACATCGCCGAGGACCGCGAACGCTTCCAGCAACTGGTGAAGCGGCTGGGGCTGCGCCAGCCGGCCAACGCCACGGCGCGCACTGAGGAACAGGCCGTGGTGCTGGCGCGCGAGGTGGGCTTCCCGCTGGTGGTGCGGCCCTCCTATGTGCTGGGCGGGCGCGCAATGGAGATCGTCTTCAATGAAAACGACCTGCGCCACTATATGAATACGGCGGTGCAGGTCTCTAATGACAGTCCGGTACTGCTCGACCGTTTTCTCGATCAGGCGATCGAAGTCGATGTCGATGCGGTCTGCGACGGCCAGGACGTGCTGATCGGCGGCATCATGGAGCACGTCGAGCAGGCGGGGGTGCACTCGGGCGATTCCAGCTGCTCGCTGCCGCCCAACAGCCTTTCAGCGCAGCTCCAGGATGAAATGCGCGAGCAAACCCGCAAGCTGGCGCGCGCGCTGCAGGTGGTGGGTCTGATGAACATCCAGTTCGCGATCCAGAACGGCACGGTCTATGTGCTCGAGGTCAACCCGCGCGCCTCGCGCACCGTGCCCTTCGTCGGCAAGGCGACTGGAGTACCCATCGCCAAGCTCGCGGCGCGCGTGATGACGGGGCGCAAACTGCGCGATCTTGGGGCGCTGGATGAGCAGGTACCGACCTATTTCTCGGTGAAGGAAGCGGTGTTCCCCTTCAACAAGTTCCCCGAAGCCGATCCGATACTGGGGCCGGAAATGAAATCCACCGGCGAGGTGATGGGTACCGGGCGCACCTTTGGCGAAGCCTACGCCAAGAGTCAGGCGGCCTCGGGCGTGGTGTTGCCGCGCTCGGGCGTGTGCCTGATCAGCGTACGTGAGCGCGACAAGAGCGGGGCCGTGCCGCTGGCGCAGCGCCTGGTGGCGCGCGGCTTCGAGATTGTCGCTACCAGCGGCACCGCGGCGGCACTGCAGGCCGCCGGCGTGGAATGCCGCTCGGTCAACAAGGTGCGCGAAGGCCGCCCGCATATCGTCGACATGATCAAGAACGACGAGATCAACCTGATCGTCAACACCACCGAGGGTAAGCAGGCCACGATCGAGTCGCACTCGATCAGGCGCGAGGCCGTGCACCGGCGCGTTACCTATTACACGACGCTGGCGGCTGCGCTGGCGACCTGCGAGGCGCTCGATCATATCGATGAAGTCGCGGTGAACAGACTGCAGGATCTGCATCGTGGAGCGCTGGCATGAAGCGCTCGCCGATGACGGCGCGCGGCGCCGAACTGTTGCGCACCGAGCTCAAGCGCCTGAAGTCCGATGACCGGCCGCGTGTGATCAAGGCGATCGCCGAGGCGCGCGCGCACGGCGATCTGTCCGAGAACGCCGAATATCATGCGGCCCGCGAGCAGCAGGGCTTCATTGAAGGGCGCATCATGGAGATCGAGTCGCGGCTCGGTGCGGCAGAGATCATCGATGTTACGCAGCTGACGCCTGGCGATCGTGTGGTCTTCGGCGCCACGGTCGGCATCGAAGACCAGGACGATGGCAGCGCCGTCAGCTACCAGATCGTCGGCGAAGACGAAGCCGACATTCGCGCCGGGCGTATTTCCTATAGTTCACCGATCGCGCGGGCACTGATCGCCAAGCGCGTCGGCGACGTGGTCGATGTGGCCGCGCCCGGCAAGACGCGCAGCTACGAAATTACCTCGGTGCAGTACGTCTGAGACCCGCTACGTCACCAGGCCGCGCGCGCTGAGGCTTCAGGCGTCCGGCAACACCAGGCGCGGCAGGGGCTGTGCCGCCCGATACAGAATGGCCACATGACCAATCCGATTGACCAGCGCGCACTCACTGCGGCGCACCAGTTCCGCCAGCAGACTGTCGCGTGCCGCGCGATCCGCTGCGCGTACCCGCACCTTGATCAGCTCGTGATCGCGCAGCGCCTGCACGGTCTCCGCGACGACATTGTCGGTGAGTCCTTTCTGACCCAGCATCACCACGGGTTTGAGGGCGTGGGCTTTGCCACGAAGGAATCGTTGCTGTTGCTCGCTGAGGTTCATGGCCGCCATTATCCACGAGGGCTGGTGCTCCCGGGCGCTCTACGAGCTCGAAGTGGCCGGCTGGCGCGAGCGGCTGCTACATCACGGCATGGAGGCCATCAAACAGCCCCGGGCGATCGAGCTCTCCAAGCTGGCGCTCGGCATGGCCGGGCGGGTATTGAAACCACAGGGCAGCGCCCTCATCAATGTGTCCGAGGGTACCCCTTTCCAGGAGCTGGCGGTCGCTGCGCGTCGCCAGTTCCAGACGGTACGGTTCCTTTTACCCGAGACCTGATGCGCCCGCAGCGCCGAGAGCTGCTTGCTGGCGACCGGCCTGCGGATGGTGTAGCGTGACCCCGAGCGGTGCTCCGGAGTTTTGACGTTGAACGATACTATCAAGAGTGTGCTGATGTGGGCGGTCATCCTGACAGTCATGGTGCTGGTCTTTACCCGCTACATGCCGGCGACCAACCCCACCGAACAGCTGGTCTACTCCAGTTTCCTAAGCGAAGTGCACAGCGGCCGCGTCGACAAGGTGGTGCTGCAGGGCGACACCATTTATGGTGAGCGCAAAGACAAGAGCAAGTTCGAGACCTATAACCCCGAGACCAATTATACGGCACTGATCGGTGATCTGACCAAATCGAATGTAGGCATCGAAGGCAAGCCGCCGAAGCAGCCCAGTTTCCTGATGCAGCTGGTGCTGCAATTGGCGCCGGCGCTGCTGCTGATCATGGTGTTCATTTATATGCTGCGGCAGATGCAGGGCGCCGGTGGTGGCCGTGGGGCGATGAGTTTCGGCAAGAGCCGGGCGCGGCTGCTGGGTGAGGACCAGGTCAATGTCACCTTTGCTGATGTCGCCGGTGTCGATGAAGCCAAGCAGGAGGTCAGCGAGATCGTTGATTTTCTGAAAGACCCGGGCAAGTTCCAGAAGCTGGGCGGCAAAATTCCCAAGGGCGTGCTGATGGTCGGCAACCCCGGCACCGGCAAGACGCTGCTGGCGCGCGCGATTGCGGGCGAGGCCAAGGTGCCGTTCTTCACGATCTCCGGCTCCGATTTCGTCGAGATGTTCGTGGGCGTCGGCGCCTCGCGCGTGCGCGACATGTTTGAGCAGGCCAAGAAACACGCGCCCTGCATCATTTTCATCGATGAGATCGACGCGGTCGGACGTCACCGCGGCGCCGGCCTCGGCGGCGGTCACGACGAGCGCGAGCAGACGCTGAACCAGTTGCTGGTGGAGATGGATGGTTTCGAAGGCAACGAAGGCATCATTGTGATCGCCGCCACCAACCGGCCCGATGTGCTCGATCCGGCGCTGCTGCGCCCGGGCCGCTTCGATCGCCAGGTGGTGGTGCCGCTACCCGACGTGCGCGGCCGCGAGCAGATCCTGCGTGTGCACATGCGCAAGGTGCCGTTGGCCGATGATGTGAAGCCGGCACTGATCGCGCGCGGTACCCCGGGGTTCTCCGGCGCCGATCTGTCGAACCTGGTGAACGAGGCGGCGTTGTTTGCAGCGCGCGCCAACCAGAAGACCGTGTCGATGGACCAGTTCGAGCGCGCCAAGGACAAGATCATGATGGGCGCCGAGCGGCGCTCGCTGGTGATGAGCGAGAAAGAGAAGCTCAACACCGCCTATCACG
>JAYUZE010000323.1:0-3963 GCA_043752035.1 Gammaproteobacteria bacterium | reverse complement strand
GCCATCATCACCAGTGCGCCGATGGTCATCACGATGCTGCGCAGCGCGAACGAGGCCGAGGAGCCGATCACGGTCTGTACCAGTGTGGTGTCGCCCGTGAGTCGCGAGAGCAGTTCGCCGGTGCGCGCAGTTTCAAAGAACTCCGGCGACAATGACAGCACATGGCTGAATACGCGCTTGCGGACATCGGCCACCACCCGCTCGCCGATCCAGGTGACCAGGTAATAGCGCGCGGCCGAGGCCAGGCCCATCACGACGCTCACGGCCAGGAAGCCGATGAAATAACGGCTGATTTGTCCCGCGGCACTGGCGTCGAATCCGTGATCGACAATCTCGCGCGCCGCTATCGGCAACACCAGCGTGGCGCCGGCTGCCACTGCCAGCGCCACCAGGGCCAGCACGATCAGGCGCAGGTGCGGCTGAAGGAACGGGCGCAGTGCCGTCAGGGGCGCCAGTCGCCGCGCCACCGGCCTGGGCGCGGACTCGACGCGGAATTCCTTGTGTATCTCCATCGCTCTATTCTATGGTTGCGGGCCCACAAACCCCCAGGAGTTTTCAATGTCAGTGTCAATGTCAGTGCCCATTTCCATGTACCAGGCTTCGGTTCCGGTGTTGGACAAGCTGCTCGGCAACCTGTCGGCGATCTTGACCAAGGCTGCCAGCTGGGCCGAGACCCGCAAAATCGATCCGGCGGTGCTAATCGGCGCGCGCCTTGCGCCCGATATGTTTCCACTGGTCAAGCAGGTGCAGATCGCCTGCGATTTCGCCAAGGGTGCGCCGGCGCGCCTCGCCGGCGCCGAACCGCCGAAGTTCGAAGACAACGAGACCACCTTTGCCGACCTGCAAGCGCGCATCGAGAAAACCCGCAAGGCCTTGGCCAGTTTCAGTGCGGCGCAGATTGACGGCACCGAGGGCCGGAAGATCAAACTGAAATTTGGTCCGCGCGAAATGGAATTTACGGGCCTGGTGTACTTGCTGCACGTAGTGATGCCGAATTTCTATTTTCACTACACGATGACGTACGCGATCCTGCGTCACAACGGCCTGGAACTGGGCAAGGGCGACTACACCGGCTCCTGAGTCGAGCGGGCTGGCAAGCCCAACGGGCGGCGCGGTAGTAATATCAGCATCCTGCCGGCAGGAGAATTTCGATGCGTGGGCTAAAAATTGCGTTGTTTGCGGTGCTCGGACTGGTCGTACTGGCGGTGCTCGCCGCGGTGCTGCTGCTGGTGTTCGTCGACCCCAACGCGCACAAGGCCCGCCTGCAGCAGCTGGTGCAGGAGAAGACCGGCCGTCAGTTGCTGTTGCCCGGCGATCTTAAGCTCAATGTGTTTCCGTGGCTCGCGGTCGATGTCGGTCGCTCTTCACTGGCCAACGGCGCAGGTTTCGGCTCGGCGCCGATGGTGGAAATCGAGCACGCTCGGCTGGGCGTGGCACTGATGCCGCTGCTGCGCGGACGACTCGAGATCGGCGCCGTGCTGCTCGATACGCCCACCATACGCCTGGCCGTGGACGCCAAGGGCCACAACAACTGGGCCGATCTGAGCGCCAGCAAGGAAAAGGCAGCGGCTCCCGAAGGCGGATCTTCCGGCGCGCTGGCGGCCGCAGTCGAAAAGATTCAGATCGTGAATGGCACGCTGCAATATCGCGATGCGGGTGCCGGCACCGATCTGACCCTGCGTGCACTGAACCTTGACACCGGTAGGCTGCAATCGGGCAAGCCCTTCGATCTGAAGCTGGCCTTTACACTGCTGCAGGGCAAGTCGCTCGAGGCAGCCGTGCACCTGCAGGGCAAGACGACACTCGATCTTGAGGCCAATCGCTATCAGCTGGCGGCGCCGCAGCTCGACCTGCAGCTCAAGGGAGCGGGCCTGCCGTCCGGCGGGTTGCCAGTGCAGTTGCGCTTCGAGACCATCGACGCCGACCTTGCGGCGCAGACGCTGAAATTGCCGGGTATGCAGCTGCAGGCGGCCGGCGCAAAGCTCAGCGGCAATCTCAGCGGCACGCACATCATCGATGCGCCGCAGTTCGAGGGCCCGGTGGAATTGGCCGAGGTGCAGACCCGCGAACTGCTGCATCGCCTCGGCGTCGAGCTGCCGGTGACGCGCGATCCGGCGATGTTCCACCGGCTGAGTTTCAGCGGCACGCTCAGCGCCAGCAGCGATTCACTGATGCTCGGCGGACTGCGCCTGAAGTTCGACGACTCGACCGTGAGCGGGCGGGCTGGTATTTCCAGCCTGGCCAGCTCCGCGCTGGGTTTCGATCTGAAGCTCGATCGCATCAATGCCGATCGCTATCTGCCGCCGGCGCCGCCGAAGTCCGCAGCTGCCGGCTCCGCCAAGGGCGCACCGCCGGCGCCGCCCTCGGCGCCGATCGCGGTGCCGGTCGAGCTGCTACGCAGTCTCAACGCGCACGGCACGCTGAATGCGGGCGCGGCGGTGTTTGCCGGCGTGCAATACAGCAATCTGCGCATCGGCGTAAACGCTGACGGCGGCAAGGTGCGTGTGTTCCCTTCTGAAGCGCAGATGTACGGCGGCCAGTATCACGGCGACATCACTATCGACGCCGCGGGCCGCGTACCGCGCCTGAGCGTCGATGAACACCTGACCGGCATCGACTTCGCGCCGCTGATGAGCGACATGCTCGAGACGCATCGCCTCTCCGGGCACGGCAACGCCGCCATCAAGGCCAGCGCCACCGGCGCCGACAGCAGCGCGATGCTGCGCACGTTGACGGGCAATCTTGAGTTCCACGTCGATGACGGTGCGCTCGAGGGTGCCGACCTGTGGTACGAAATTCGCCGTGCGCGCGCGCTGCTGAAGCAGCAGTCTCCGCCCGAACGCACGGGCCCGGAACACACGCCATTCACTGCGCTGTCGGCTACCGGCAAGCTCAGCAACGGCGTGCTGAGCAACGACGATCTGCGGGTGGCGATGAAATACCTGCAGGTCACAGGTCACGGCACCGCTGACCTGCCGGCCGGCACGCTCGACTATCACCTGGATGCGCTGGTGCTGAAGATTCCGGAGGAAAACGCCACCGACACCCAGGACATCGTCGGTCTCAAGGTGCCGGTGCAGGTCTCGGGCAGCTTCGCCTCACCCAAGGTGCGCCCCGATGTCGGTGCGCTGCTGAAGGCCCGCGTTCAGCAGGAAATCGACAAGCACAAGGACGAAGTCAAGCAGAAGCTGCAAGACAAACTGCAGGACAAGCTCAAGGACCTCTTCAAGCGCTGATCATTTCGGCGTTGGCATGGGTAGATCGCGCAGGGAATGTGCGCTGTGACACGCAATTTCCGCTGTCCCTAGCCGATAGCAGGGCATGAGCTCGCCCGGAACGACCCTGTCGCTATGCAATCGCTATTCGGCTTTTGCCTGCTGCCTGCTGCTTTCGGCCTTGAGTCTGTGGTTGCTGCCGCGCTCGAGCGCGCTGTGGCCGCTGGCGATACTGTTCATCGGCCTCAGCGTGATCGGCATTTACGATCTGCTGCAATCGCGCCGCGCGGTGCTACGCAATTACCCGCTGATCGGCCACATGCGCTACCTGGTCGAGAGCATACGGCCTGAAATCCGCCAGTACCTGCTCGAAGGCGATGACGAAAAGCTGCCGTTTTCGCGCGCCCAGCGTTCGCTGGTCTACCAGCGCGCCAAGAATGCCAGCAGCGAGAAGCCCTTTGGAACGCTGACTGACGTCTACGAAGAGGGCTACGAATTCATCGGCCACTCGCTGCAGCCCTGCCCCGAGGCGGATCCGGACAGTTTTCGCGTCAGCGTTGGGGGTGCGCAATGCGCGCAGCCCTATACGGCCTCGGTGCTGAATATCTCGGCGCTGAGTTTCGGCGCCATGAGTGCCAACGCGATCCGTGCGCTCAATCGTGGCGCCAGCATGGGTGGCTTCGCGCATGACACCGGCGAGGGCAGCATCAGTCCATACCATCGCGAGTGCGGCGGCGATCTGATCTGG
>JAYUZE010000322.1:0-3717 GCA_043752035.1 Gammaproteobacteria bacterium | reverse complement strand
GGCGCGGGCGCGGCACTTCAGGTCTACGGCGCCGAGCTGTTTCTTGCCGGCTTGTGTCGGTTGACCGGGGCTGGCAGCCTGGCGCTGGAGCTGCCATGGCCGCGCGCGCGCGCCACGCCGGCGCGCGCGGGCCAGGCCATCGTGCATTGCCAGCTGGGTGCCGCACCCGCTGGCACCCGCCTGCAGGCGCTGGAGCACGAGCTGATTGCGCCATTACTGCTGCAACTGCGCCGCGGCGATTGGGACAGCCTGACGCTGCTGGCAGGCGGCCACGCCTCTACCGTGCGCAGAAACGGCTGGCGTGTCTGGAAGGCACTCATTCGAGGCGGGCCGTGGTGGGAGCGGCTACTCGGTTAAGCTACGCACACGAGCCCGCCTATGCAGAACTCCGATTCACAATCAGCCCCACCGCCGGGTGCCGCCGCCGACTGGACCATTCCGCAGCGCTGGTCGCAATACACGGCCGCACAGCACGGGGTGTGGGATCGCCTCTATCAGCGCCAGGCGGCCCAGCTCCCCGGACGCGTCGCCCCGCTGTTCCTCGAAGGGTTGGAGCTGCTGGGCATGGCGCAGCCTGGCATACCGGATTTCGAGCAGCTTTCTGCGCGCCTGATGCGCGCAACGGGCTGGTCAGTAGTGGCCGTGCCGGGGCTGGTGCCCGATGCGGTGTTCTTCGAACATCTTGCGCAACGGCGCTTCGTCGCCGGTAGTTTCATCCGCAGCCCCGAGCAACTCGACTATCTGCAGGAGCCCGATGTATTTCACGACGTGTTCGGTCACGTGCCGCTGCTGGCGCACCCGGTGTTCGCCGACTACATGCAGGCTTACGGGCAGGGCGGGCTGCGCGCACTGACATTCGGCGCGATCCACCAGCTGGCGCGGCTCTACTGGTACACGGTCGAGTTCGGGCTGATACGCGATCGCGATGCGCTGCGCATCTACGGCGCCGGCATCGTCTCCTCGCACGGCGAGACGCGCTACGCACTCGATGATCCGGCACCGCTCCGTATCGGCTTCAATCTGCGCCGCGTGCTGCGCACGCGCTACCGCATCGACAAATTTCAGCAGAACTACTTCGTGATCGACAGCTTCGAGGATCTGCTGCGCCAGACCCTCGACACCGATTTTGCACCGCTGTACGCCGAGCTGGCAGCCACCACCGATATCGAACCCAATGTGCTGCTGCCGGGCGAGCGTCGCTACGCTCACGCCGCGCTGCCGCCGGTCTGAGCCCGTGTCTGCCACCCTGACCATCAGGCGCCGTGAGCTGCCGGCACCGGCGCCCGATCTGGGCGCGGGGCTGCATCCGGTGCTGCAGCGCGTGTACCTGGCGCGCGGCATCCGCAGCAGCGCAGAACTGCAGCGCGGCCTCGAGCACCTGGCGCCAGTAGGGAGCCTCGCCGGCACTACAGCGGCGGCCGACCTGCTGTTGCTGCATCGCGGCGCGCGCGTGCTGATCATTGGCGATTTCGATGCCGACGGCGCCACCAGCACTGCGCTGATGGTGCGCGCGCTGCGTGCCTGGGGTTTTGCCGCGGTTGATTTCCTGGTGCCCAATCGCTTCGAGTATGGCTACGGCCTTACTCCCGAGATCGTCGCGGTCGCGGCCGAACGCGCACCCGCGCTGATTGTCACCGTGGACAACGGCATCTCGAGCAATGCCGGTGTGGCCGCGGCGCGCGCGCGCGGCATTGAGGTGCTGATCACCGACCACCATCTCGCGGGCGCCGTGCTGCCCGATGCCAACGTGATCGTGAATCCTAATCTGCCTGGCAGCCGCTTTGCAAGCACAGCGCTGGCCGGCGTAGGTGTGGCCTTTTATGTGTGCGCGGCGCTGCGCCGCCTGCTCGAATCGCACTCGCTGCTGGCGGCCGATGCGCTGCCAACGGCACACCTGCTGGATCTGGTGGCGCTCGGCACCGTGGCCGATGTAGTGCCGCTCGATGCCAACAATCGCATCCTGGTATCACAAGGACTGGCGCGCATCCGGGCCGGACGTTGCGTGCCCGGCATCAGCGCGCTGCTCAGCGTGGCACGCCGCGCGCTGCCCGAGCTTAACGCCACCGACCTCGGTTTCGCCGTGGCGCCGCGACTCAATGCCGCCGGCCGGTTGACCGATATGTCCGTCGGCATCCGCTGCCTGCTCGAGGACGATGCGGCGCAGGCGCTGCTGCTGGCGCAGGAGCTCGATGCCTTGAATGCGCAGCGCCGCGAGATCGAAGCGGGCATGCAGCTGCAGGCGCTGGCCGCGGTGCGCACGCTGACGCAAGCCGGCAGCGCCATGCAGCGCGCCGGCGTGTGCCTTTACGATGCCGCCTGGCACCAGGGCGTGGTCGGCCTGGTTGCAAGCCGCGTGAAGGAGCGACTGCGTCGCCCGGTGATTGCCTTCGCGAACGCCGATGAGCGCACCCTGCGAGGCTCGGCCCGATCGGTGCCCGGCGTGCACGTGCGCGATGTGCTGGAAGCCATTGCCACGCGCGAGCCGCAGCTGGTGGAAAAATTCGGCGGCCACGCGATGGCGGCAGGTCTGAGCCTGCCGCTGGCGCACCTTGATCGCTTCGCGCGCGCCTTCGACAGCGAAGTCGGGCGCGTGATGGCCGGGCTCCAGGGCGGTGATGCCATTCATACCGACGGCGAACTTACCTGGGAGCAGATCGCGCTGCCCCTTGCGGCGGAGCTGCGCAGCGCCGGCCCCTGGGGCGCAGGTTTCCCCGAGCCGCAATTCGATGGCTTGTTCGAACTGCGCGGCGCCCGCGTCGTGGGCGAGCGGCATCTGAAATTTCAGGTGCTGGCCGGGGAAGGGCGCGGTGGCTTCGAAGCCATTGCCTTCAACAGCATCGACCCGCTGCAGCCGGCGGAATTGCCCAGCGGCCGCCGGCGGCTGGTCTATCGGCTCGGCACCAACGACTATCGCGGCGAGCGCCGCCTGCAGCTGGTAGTGGAGCACCTGCTGGCGCCCTGAGCCGCCGGGGTCATCGCACGCTGGCCCCACCGGGGCACAGTGCTCAGGTGTCTTTGCGCTCCAGCGGAAAGGTCAAATGCACCGAGGTTCCGCCATCCACCACGACCTGGTAGTCGGCCGCCAGTTGCCCGGCCAGCGTATGGACCAGTTGCAGCCCCAGCGTGGGGCAACGTCTAACATCGACACTGGCCGGCAGCCCCACGCCGTTGTCGATCACGGCCAGTTGCAGCCGGCCGTCGTCGAGCCGTTTGGCGATGACGCGGATCGTGCCCTGCCGGCCATCGGGAAAGGCGTGCTTCAGCGCGTTGGTGATCAGCTCGTTGAGGATCAGGCCGCAGGGGATTGCGGTATCGATGGGCAGCGAGATATCGGCGAGCGCCAGGTCGAGCGACACCCCAGTCTTCGGGGTGCTCGCGGCGCGCATGATGTCCTGCGCCAGGCTGCGTACGTAATCCGGCAGCGGCACGCTGGCCAGGCTGCTCGACTGGTACAGCTTCTCGTGTACCAGCGCGATCGCCTGCACGCGGTGCTGGCACTGTTCCAGGGTCTCGCGGCTGGAGGAATCCTGCAGCCGGCGCAGCTGCATGCCGACCAGGCTGGAGATGATCTGCAGGTTGTTCTTCACCCGGTGATGGATCTCCTGCAACAGTACGTCTTTCTCGTGCAGCGAGGCGCGCAGCGCGGTTTCCATCCGGCGGCGATCATCAATATCGATTGAGATGCCCACGACTTTGCGCGGCGCGCCGTCCACGGCC
>JAYUZE010000321.1:0-3182 GCA_043752035.1 Gammaproteobacteria bacterium | reverse complement strand
AGCGCCATTGCCCGGGCGCTCCCCACCAGTCGCGGCAACATCCAGGTACCACCGCAATCCGGTACCAATCCCAATCTGTTGAAGGGCTGGATGAAACTGGCCGAGCGCGCCGCAACGACGATATCGCACGCCAATGCGACGTTGGCCCCCGCTCCGGCGGCGACGCCGTTCACGGCGGCGATGACCGGTATCGGTAGTGCACGCAGAGTCAGCACCAGCGGCTTGTAGTTTCGTTCGATGGAAGTTCCCAGATCGGCGGGTTCTGTACCCGGCGCGACTTCGCGATCGCCGAGATCCTGACCCGCGCAGAAGGCGCGCCCCGCGCCTGTCAGGACCAGTGCCCGGGCATCGCTGCCGGACACCTGCGCCAACGCCGTGCGCAATTCCTCGTGCATCGCGGCTGTGAAACTGTTGAGCTTTTCTGGCCGATTCAGCGTCAGTCGCGCGACAAGGCCAGTGATTGCGAGCTGGATGGTTTTATACGGCACGGTGTCCTCACTTCTCGTCATAGGTCAGTTCGACATTGGCCGTGATCGGTCGCGCCTGGCAGCAGAGCACGAATCCGGCCTCGACTTCCCAGGGTTCCAGTGCTTGATTGCGTTGCATGGTGACGCTACCGCCGACCACGCGCGCCCGGCATGTAGAGCAGATTCCGTCGCGACAGGAGAAAGGTAGTTCGATGCCAACCTGCTCCGCTGCTTCGAGAATGGACTGGCCGGAGCGCGCCATCGTGAACGAACGCCGGCGGCCGTCCATGTGCATCACGACCTCGGCCGTTTCGGCGGCGCTGGCCGGTGCTGTCACTGGCTGTCCCTTCCCCGCAGCGGCGACGCGTGGCGCAGCAGCGGCGAAGCGTTCGTGATGAACGCGCCCCGGCGCACCGATGGCGGCGAGCGCCGCAGAGACGCTATCGATCATCTCCCCTGGACCGCAGACCAGAAATTCGTCTATCTCGGCAGCGTCAAAGACCCCCGCTGCCAATGCCCGGAGCTTGTCGCCGTCGATGCGACCGTTGAACAGAGCCACTTCCTGCGGCTCCGCCGACATGATCCAATGAATGGACAGCCGCGTCATGAAGCGGTTCTTCAGCGCCATCAGCTCCGGCATGAACATGGTCCGGGCAGCGTTGCGATTGCCGTAGAAAAGCCAGATGCGTACCTCGGGCCTGCTGGCCAGCAATGTCGACACAATGGACAGGATCGGCGTGATACCACTGCCGGCGGCGAACGCCGCATAGTGACGGGACCGCTGCTGTTCGGCCGTTGTGAAACGGCCATTCGGAGTCATGACCTCCAGCTGGCCGCCCGTCGGCAGATCGTGCGCCAGGAATCGCGAAACCGCGCCCTGGACGCGCACACCAATCCGCAGCGGCCCACCTTCCGCGCTGACGATCGAGTACGTACGGCGCACCGCGCGCCCCTCCAGCTCGGCCCGGATCACCAGATGTTGCCCGGCGCGGAACTGATAGTCCGCACGCAACGATTCGGGCTCGTCCAGTGTCAGCGCATAGGCATCGAGCGCCGCGGCTTCCCGTGCAATCAGAGTCAGCTTATGGAATTGCAGCATGTCTTTTTACAGGCATTTGAAATAGTCGAACGGTTCGAGACACTCGCGGCACCGATACAACGCCTTGCAGGGCGTCGAACCAAATTCGCTGAGGCGCTCGGTCTTGTTTGAATCACAGCGCGGACAGGCCGGCTCGTGCTCGCCATGCGTGAGCCCCTTGGGGCTGTGAACCGCCCGCGCGGGCGGGGCGATGCCGTAGGCGCGCAACTTCTCGCGCCCCTGCTCGCTGATATCGTCGGAGCTCCATGGCGGACTGAGCAAGTTGAATACTTCGACCGGCTCGAACCCTGCTTCGCCAAGTGCATCGACCACGCTGGCGCGTATGAAGGCTGTCGCAGGGCAGCCCATATAGGTAGGCGATATGCCGACACGCACACTGCGCGCGCAATCGGTGTCCACGCTGCGCACGATGCCAAGATCCACGATGCTGAGAACCGGAATCTCAGGATCCGGCACCGCGCGCAGAACATCCCAGGCCCGTTGCTGCGCAACTGCGTCGGCCATCACCAGCTTGCTCCGGGGTGCGCGCGCGGCAGCGACTGCATCTCGGCCAGCAGCAGGCCCAGTGCCTCGCCATGTTCACCGCGCTTTCCCATGCGCAACGGATGCACATCAGCCGGCCGCTGCAACGTAGCCGCCTGCAAGGTACGTGACACCTCCTCCGTCCAGGCCGGCAGCAGCGCCGCGAGATCGGGAGCCACGCCGATGGCCGACATGTCGCGATCGAGCTCGTCCATCGCGAACAGCTCGGTGGTGTGTTCCCACAGCGCATCGAGCGCGGCCTGCATCCGCCGATGGCTTTCGTCGGTGCCGTCGCCCAGCCGCACCACCCAACCACTGCTGTAGCGGCGATGGTAGCGGACCTCGGGCAGCGCCTTGGCGGCAATGGCCGCCAGGCGCGCATCGCTGGAGCGGCTCAGCGCAGAAAACAGTTCCAGTTGCCAGCAATCGACCAGCCACTGGCGCACGATGGTGTGTGCAAAATCGCCGTTGGGCTGCTCGACCAGTGCGACGTTCAGAAACTCATGCTCCTCGCGCACGAAGGCCAGTGCATCGGCATCGCGACCACGCCCATCCAGCTCGCCGGCGTAGGCCAGCAGCAACTGCGCCTGGCCGATCAGATCCAGCGCTGTGTTGGCGAGTCCGAGGTCCTCCTCAAGGGCTGGTGCGTGACCGATCCATGCACCGAGCTGCTGGCCGAGTATCAGGCTGGTGTCGCCCAGACGCAGCAGGTAACGGCAGCGTGACGCCAGCGCCTCGCGCTCCGTCACCGGCCTCGTGACCGTGGCGGTACTCATAGCGTCTCGACTTCATCCGGAATCTTGTAGAACGTCGGGTGCCGATACACCTTGCTCTGTGCAGGCGTGAACAGTTCGTCGGCGTCGGCAGGGTCGGACGCGACGATGTCCACGGATTTCACCGCCCAGATGCTCACGCCTTCCAGACGTCGCGTATACAGATCGCGCGCATGTTCGATCGCCATGTCGGCGTCGGCCGCGTGCAGACTGCCTACGTGCCGGTGGTCGAGGCCGGTGCGAGCCCGGATGAAGACTTCGTACAGTGGCCAGTCAACGTTCTTCGGATTCATGCTGCTCTCTCCTTCGATTGCTGGCGCT
>JAYUZE010000320.1:0-2897 GCA_043752035.1 Gammaproteobacteria bacterium | reverse complement strand
CGATACAAGGCCACGGAGCTGTCGAGCTGCGCGCGCTGATGCGCGTAGCCGGCGCGCAGTGCGCCGCCATCGAACAGCGGCAGATGCAGCGCGGCGCTCAATTGCGGCGTGGCACTGCCGGCATCGAGCAAGTGACCGATCTCGCGGCTGGATAGACCGGCCAACGCGCGCAGACTCAGGTCGGGCAAAAAGTTGCTGCGCGCGAGTTCGAGGTTGCGGGCGGCGGCTTCCACCCGCCAGCGGCTGGCGACGATTTCCGGTCGCCGCGCAATCAGATCAAGCGAGGCATGCTCCGGCAAACCGGTGCGCAGCTGCGGCAGCGCCGTGGCGCTCAATGCGGGCAGCTCGGCCGGCGCACATGCGAGCAGTGCCGCCAGTGCGAGCTGGTGGCGCTGCAGCGCGCTGTCGAGTTCATCGAGGTGATCGCGCGCACTGAGCAGCGCGAGTTCGGCATTGCGGGTGCTGTCGCTGCGCTCGATCTGCGCCGTGGCGCGCGCCGCGGCGATCTGCACGCGCTGCTGCGCGGCGTCGCGATCCTGCAACGCCAGCTCGTGGCGTGCGGCATCGCTCTGCCAGCCGTAGTATTCGGCCGCCACGGTGCTGGCGATGCCCAGCGCAGCGCTGGCGTGCTCGGCCTCGGCCGCGCGTGTCGCATCGAGCGCGGCGGCAATTTCGGCACGGTGCTTGCCCCACCAGTCGAAGCTGTAGCTGGCGTTGAGCCCGGCATCGAACTGGCTGTACCAGTTGAAGCCCAGCAGCTTGGGCGGAAACAAGCCGTGGTCGCTCAGTCGTATGTGCGCGGCGCTGGCGTTGGCATTGAGCTGCGGGCGCTCTTGCGCGTGCGCGCCCTCGAGCTGTGCGCGGGCTGCGGCAATGCGCGCATTCGCGGCGGCCAGATCGGGTGATCGCTCCAGTGCACGCGCCACCAGCAGGTTCAGGGTGTCATCGCCGAAGCCGCGCCACCACTCGCGTTGCGGCCATGATGTGGCCTCGCTCCCGCTCGGGTCGGTGGCGGGTGTGAGTAGCGGTGCGCTCTCCGGCAGCATGGGCGCAGTGGGTTTCGGTGGCAGGCCGGCGCAGGCGCTGAGCAGCGCCAGCATGGCGGCCCTCACAGCGGCGAGCAGGCGGTGTACTGACACATTCAACATGTGTGTGGCTCGCCCGCCATCTGGTCGTAGGCCGCGGCGATCTCATCGAGATGCGCCAGCAATTGCGCGCGCGATTGGTCGCTGAGCGTCGCGAACAGCGAACCGATCTGCTGGAACGCGGAAGGTACAAAGTGGCGTATCAGTTCCTCGCCCGTGGCGGTCACGCGCAGATTCATGCGGCGCCGATCCTGTTCGCTGGCACTGCGACTGATGAGTCCGCGCGCTACCAAAGTGTCAGTGATGCGGCTGATGTTGGCCGGGCTGTGTGAGGAGCCGGCACACAGTTCGCCGGGATGCCCGACGCCCTGGGGCTGCGAAAACAGCTGCATCAGCACACGGAACTCGGCCTCGAGCAGCCCCGAGGGGCGTATGGCCTCATCCGCCAGCGTTCCCAGCGCCCGGCCGACCAGCAGCAGGGTTCGAAACAGCAGCGCGTTTTCCGCCGCGACGTTTAATCCGCGCGCCTGGGCGCCGGCGATGCCGGTCTTGATGGCCTTCAGCTGGGTGGTAAGCACGGGGCGCTCCACAACGGGAAAAGAATTTTATTGCTGAATTATATTATCCGCAATAGTTTCATCCGTACTTAACTTAATCTTTCTGTTCGCGGTGTCCTCTGGCCAGATACTGCTCACTTTGCATTTCAACCAGCCGGCTGACAGTGCGCTGGAATTCGAAGCCCAACCGCTGGCCCCGATACAGCTCAGCAGGTGGCGCCTCGGCCGAGATGATCAACTTGACGCCTTGATCGTAGAACTCATCGACTAGCGCGATGAAGCGCCGCGCGGCATCTTCGTGTTGCTCATCAAGTACCGGCACGCGGCTCAAGAATACGGTGTGGAAGTCGTGCGCCAGCGCGGCGTAGTCCGCGGCGTTGCGCGCGCTCTCGCACAGGCTCGCGAAGCCAAACCAGACCACGCCACCGGAGCGGCGCCGGGCATCGATCACGCGGCCGCCGATATTGAGGTGCCGCTCGGCAGGTGCGCGCGCTTGCGCGAGTTGCTCGAACAGGGCCAGCAGTTTGACGCGGCTCGCGTCCTCGCTGCTGGGCAGATAGATCGGCGCCTGGCGCAACTGCCGCAAGCGATAGTCGACGCCAGCATCGATGTGCAGCACATCGAGTTCGCGCTCGAGCAGTGCGATCGCCGGCAGAAAGCGCGCGCGCTGCAGGCCACCGTGGTAGAGCTGGCCGGGCGGCTGGTTGGAAGTGATCACCAGTGTGATGCCCTGGCGCAGCAGCTCTTCGAGCAGGCCACCCAGGATCATCGCATCGCCGATGTCACTGACCTGCAGTTCGTCCAGGCACCATACGCGGGCGCGTCGCGCCATGCGCCGCGCCAGCACCGACAGCGGTTCCTGGCGCATGCGGATCGCGGCCAGCCCTTCGTGCACATCGCGCATCAGATGATGAAAGTGCAGGCGGCGACGCGGTGTGTGCGTCAGGCTGTCGAAGAACAGGTCCATCAGCCAGGTCTTGCCGCGCCCGACGCCACCCCACAGATAGATGCCGCGCGGTCCGCTGCGTCCGCGACGCGGCCACAGGCGTTGGCGCAAGCGCTCGAACAGGCCGACGCTGCGCTGCGCGCGCCTGAGCTCGCCGCGCAGCTGCTCGAGTCGCGTCACGACGCCAAGCTGCGCTGCATCGCTGTGCCATTGGCGTGCAGCGATCTCGGCCGCATAGCGCTGAGGCAGGCTCGCCGTGCGCATCTCGCCGGCTGTGGCGGGCTGCCTCGCCATGGGCTCTCAGAGCTG
>JAYUZE010000319.1:0-2518 GCA_043752035.1 Gammaproteobacteria bacterium | reverse complement strand
GCCCGCCGAGAGCAGGCGCTGATCATAATCGGCCCAGCTCGAGCGCGGCAGCGCGAACAGCCGCGCGCGCTCGCGCCGTGAGCGCACCGTATCGGGCGTCGGGTCGATAAAGATGTGCCGGTGATCGAAGGCGGCTACCAGCTGTATATGCGGCGAGAGCAGCATGCCGTTGCCGAAGACGTCGCCGGACATGTCGCCGATGCCCGCTACCGTGAAGGGCTGGCGCATGATGTCCATGCCCAGTTCGCGAAAGTGCCGCTTGACGCATTCGAAGGCGCCGCGTGCGGTGATGCCCATTTTCTTGTGATCGTACCCAGCCGAGCCGCCGGAGGCAAAGGCATCGCCGAGCCAGAAGCCGCACTCGGCGCTCAGCGCATTGGCGACATCTGAATAGCTGGCCGTACCCTTGTCGGCCGCTACTACCAGGTAGGGGTCGTCGTTATCGCGGCGGCGTAACTGCTGCGGCGGCACGATGCGGCCATCGACAATATTGTCGGTGATCTCGAGCAGGCAGCGGATGAAAGCCTGGTAGCAGGCCAGCACTTCGCGTGCACGCTCATCGGCCGGCGCATTGGCGCGCAAACGCCGCGCGACAAAACCGCCCTTGGCGCCCACCGGTACGATCAGCGTGTTCTTGACATGCTGGGCCTTCATCAAGCCCAGGATCTCAGTGCGGAAATCTTCGGGCCGCTCCGACCAGCGGATGCCGCCACGGGCGATCGGGCCGCGGCGCATGTGCACGCCCTCGACGCGCGTGCCGTGTACGAAAATCTCGAACGCCGGGCGCGGCTCGGGCAGGCCCGGCACTTCGCGCGGCAGCAGCTTGAAGGCCAGCGGCCGGTCGGGCGCGCCTCCACACCAGTAGTTGCAGCGGGTGATCGCCAGCAGCAGCGCGAGGAAGGTGCGCAGGATGCGATCCTCATCGGGATTGCGCACTTCGCCAATCGCGTGACGCAGACGCCGCTCGCAGACGCGCGCCGCACGACGCGCATAGGCCTCGTGATGTGCTGGATTGAAGCGCAGGTCGAACAATTGCCACAACTCGCGCGTGATCTGCGAATGGGCGTTGAGCGCGCGCTCCATGTAGCTCTGGCTGAAGGGAATGCCGGTCTGCAGCAGGTACCGGCAGCAGGCGCGCAGCAGCCGGGTCTGTGGCAGCGTGAGTGCGCTGCTCAGCACCAGCCGGTGGAAGCCATCATTGTCGAGCGTGCCGGCCAGTATCGCCGGCAGCGCGCTGGCGAGCTGCGCTTCCAGCAGGCTGAGGTTGGCCGGCGCGGCACCGTGGGTTTCGAGTTCGAAGTCCTGCAGCCAGGCGCTGGCGGCAGGTGCGAGCTGCAGCTGATAAGGCCGCTCGGCAATCACGCGCAGGCCGAAATTTTCCAGGATCGGCAGCACATCGGATATCGGCAGCGGTTCGCCGTGTCGCAACAGGCGCAGGTGCAGTCGGCCCGCCACTGGCGGAACCGAGCGGCGCAAATGCAGTTGCGCGTTGCTGCTGCTGTGCGTGCTGTCTTCGAGGTCGATGATGTCTTCGATCGCGAGCTCGGGCGGCACATCCTGCTGGTAGGCCGGCGGAAAGCTGCGCCAGTAGCGTCGCTCGAGCGTGGCGGCCCGCAGTTCATCGAAACGCTGCAGCAGCGCGGTGCGCAGCCGGTCGCGCCAGGTGATCAGTGACTCGTTGAGGGCGCGCTCGAGGCGGCGCGGATCGACGCGCTGATTGCTGAGCGTGGGCGTGCGTACCACCACATGCAGCTGCGCCAGCGGCGCATCGCCGACCGCCAGCGAGGTATCGACGTGATCGCCGCCCAGCCCCTGCTGCAGCAGGCGACCAATACGCGCGAAGGCCTCGTTGTCGAGCCGCTCGCGAGCCAAATACACCAGGCACGACCAGTAGCGGCGATACTCGTCGCGCCGCAAGACCAGGCAGGCACCGCGCGGGCGTTCATGCAGCGCCAGCACCGTGCGCGCACACTGGCGCAGTTCAGCGGCGCTGGCCTGAAACAATTCATCGCGCGGCAGGTTGTCGAGGATGCTCACCAGCCGCTTGCCATCGTGACTCGCGGGACGGAATGGAAAACTGTCGATGACCTGCTGCACCTTCAGCCGCAGCAGCGGCACAGTACGCGGGTCAGCGTGGTAGGTATTCGAAGTCCACAAGCCGTAGAAACGCGATTCATCGAGCAACCGGCCGCGCCGGTCGCAGCGGTTGATCACGACGCAATCGAGAAAACCCGGACGATGTACGGTCGAGCGGCGATCGGCCTTGGTGACCTTCAGCAGTCCAGGGTTGCGGGTTTCACTGGCGAGCGTGCGCGCCGGCTTGGTGCGCCGGCCGCGCTGGATGCCCAGTGCGCTGCCGGCTGCGGCGAGCAATTGCCTGCTGCGACCGCGACGCCGCGCGATGCTGCGCTCATAACCCAGGAAGGTGAAATGATCATTCTCGACGTATTCGAGCAGTGCCTGCGCCTCGGCGATCGCTGCCGCCGGCTGCCGGCCTGCGCTGCGCGCCAGTTGCTCG
>JAYUZE010000318.1:0-5015 GCA_043752035.1 Gammaproteobacteria bacterium | reverse complement strand
CCCGCCGCGCGCGCTTGCTGTCGGCGCCAGCTTCGGAAAATTGAGGTCAGTAGATCCGAAACAGCCGAAACCCCGTGTCTTCGAACTGCAGCCGCGTGGCGTTGAGTCGCCGACGCTGCATGCGGCCCAGGGGGTTGAGGCGCGGATTACTGGCGGTGATCACCCCGGCATCGAGTGCCGGCATGGGCACTGCCCTGTCACCCGAATGGCTCCGATCGAGTTCGGGTTTGAAGTTCAGTTCGCTCATGACTAGTGCTCCTGTTTGCCGGTCGCAGCCCGGACTGAAAGTAGTTCGTTCTACAAACGATATAGTACTACAAACTGTATGCACTGCAAGAGACAGGGTCGTGACAGTTTCGTGAAGTTGTTGGTAATGTGAACTAATCCACAGGTGCTGGGCCGAAGCCCGTGGCGGCGCCGGCGCGCTGGAGTTTGGTCGGCGGGTTGGCCCGCGCCGGGGCGTCAGCCGAGGTAGGCGCGGAGCGCGGCGTCGAAGCGCGCGATATCGACCAGGAAGGCGTCGTGCCCTTCGAGCGAGGGCAGGCGCATGAAGCGCGTGGCGATACCGCTCTGTTCGAGCGCCTCGGCGATCGCCGCCTGCTCGTGGATTGGATACAGCATGTCGCTTTCCACACCGAGCACCAGTGCGCTTTTGAGCGCGCTGCCGTTGAGCGCCGCGCGATACGAGCCGCCATGCTCGGCCAGATCGAAGCGATCCATTGCGCGCGAGAGATACAGATAGCTGTTCGGATCGAAGATGCGTGTAAAGCGTTCCGCCTGCGCCTCCAGGTAACCCTCGACCGCGAAGCGCGGTGAAAACGGGCTGGCGCGCAGCGCATTGCTGGCAATCGGCTGGCGGCCAAAGCGCTGGCGCCACTCGGTGGCCGAACGATAGGTGATCGTGCCGAGCTTGCGCGCCAGGCGCATGCCGTTGCGTGGCGGATGCTCGGGCGGATAGTTGCCACCCTGCCAGTCAGGATCGCGCAGGATCGCCTCGCGCTGTACCGAACGCAGCGCAATCGCAAACGGCGAGGCCGCGGCAGAGCCGGAAATGCTGATCAGGCGGCGCGCGCCTTCGGGGAACAGGGCCGCGAAGGCCGTGACTACGGTGCCGCCGAGCGATGCGCCCATGACGACTTCGGCGCGCTCGATGCCCAGCGCGCGCATCGCTTCATAGCCGCCGCGCGCGATATCTTCGACCGCGACTTCCGGAAAATTCAGCCGGTAGCGCTCGCCGGTGGCCGGATCGATCGAGGCGGGGCCGGTCGAGCCGAAGCAGCTACCCAGCGAATTGATGCACATCACGAAGTAGCGGCGCGTATCGATCGCGAGCAGCGGACCGATCATGCGCTGCCACCAGCCGGGGCTGGGGTCAGCTTCCGTGGCGGCGGCATGTGCCGAGGGTGAGAGCCCGGTGAACAGCACGATGGCGTTGTCGCGCGCGGCGTTCAGCTGGCCCCAGCATTCGTAGGCGATGCGCGCACCGCGTAGCGTGCCGCCGCGATACATCTGGAAAGATGCAGGCAGCGCGACGCTGGGCGTCGGCGGCGCGGCCGCAGGCGTCACGGCGGGCACAGCGGTGGGCCGCGGCGTCTCGATGGCGCGTGCCTCAGACTTCGGCGTCGGAGCCATCAGAGATGCCCTCGAACAGCGCCGTGGACAGGTAGCGCTCACCGGTATCGGGCAGCATTGCCAGCAGCACTGCGCCAGCACCGGCTTCGCGGGCCACCTTCACGGCCGCGGCGAAGGTGCCGCCCGAGGAGATGCCACAGAAAATGCCTTCCTGGCGCGCCAGCGCGCGCGCGGCCTCGATGCTTTCGGCATCGGTGACCGTGACGACGCGATCGGGTACGTTGCGATTGAGCACCGCCGGCACGAAATCGGGCGTCCACCCCTGGATCTTGTGGGGTGCGAAGGGCTTGCCCGTCAGGAGCGAGGCGCCCTCGGGCTCGGTGGCGATCACACGCACATCCGGTCGCGCCAGGCGGATGACTTCACCGGCGCCCGTCAGCGTGCCGCCCGTGCCCCAGCCGGTGACAAAGAAATCGAGCCGCTTGCCGACGAAATCCGAGAGGATCTCAGGGCCGGTGGTGCTGCGATGGTAGGCGGGGTTCGCCGGGTTCTCGAACTGGCGCGTCAGGAACCAGCCGTGCTTCTGCGCCAAATCGGCCGCCTTCTTGACCATGCCCGTGCCGCGCTCGGCGGCCGGCGTCAGGATCACTTTGGCGCCCAGCATACGCATGATCTTGCGGCGCTCCACCGAGAAGGTCTCGACCATCACCGCCACGAAGGGATAACCCTTGATCGCGCAGACCATCGCGAGTGCGATGCCGGTGTTGCCCGAGGTCGCCTCGACCACGGTCTGCCCCGGCTTGAGTTCGCCGCGCCGCTCGGCATCTTCGATAATGCCGACCGCGAGTCGATCCTTTACCGAGGAGAGCGGGTTGAAGAACTCGCATTTCACGTAGATCGTCGTGCCCGCCGGGGCCAGGCGATTGATGCGCACGACGGGTGTGCGGCCGATAGTGCCGAGTATGTTGTCGTAGATCATCGCGGCACTGTAATCCTGCCGTTTCGGCCAAGCGATAAATAAAAGGCCATTCATTAATAACGCGTTGTTATAATTCCATGGGTCGACGGCGGGGCACGCAGGTGGCAAAAAGCCAGAGCCGGCAGTGGGCTGGCAGCGAGCGGTACGGATGAATTTTCACCAGTTGCAGTACGCCGTGGCAATCGCGCGCCACGGTCTTTCAGTGACCCAGGCGGCCTCGGCGCTGGGCACTTCGCAGCCCGCGATCAGCCGCGCGCTCAAGGCGCTGGAGCGCGAGCTCGGCTTCGACCTGTTCGTGCGTGAGGGCCGCGCGTTTTCGCGCATCACGCCCCAGGGCGTGAAGGTGCTCGAATACGCCACGCGCGCATTGGCCGAGATCGACAGCCTTAAGGCCGTGGCGGCCGACCTGAATCAGGACAGCCGCGGCACACTGGCCATTGCCACCACGCACACGCAGGCGCGTTATGTGCTGCCGCCGGTAGTGCAGGCTTTTCGCGAGCGCTATCCTGATGTGGAACTGCACCTGCACCAGGGCACCTCCGAGCAGATTGCCGAAATGGTCGCGACCGATCGCGTGCAGCTGGCGATCGCCACGGGCTCCGATGGCCTGTTTCCCGGGCTGGTGCTGCTACCGGTCTATCGCTGGCATCGGCAGGTGATCGTGCCGCGCCACCATCCGCTGGCGGGCACGGCCACGCTGACGCTGCAGGAACTGGCCAAGTATCCGCTGGTCACCTACGTATTCAGTTTTTCAGGCGCTTCGTCGCTGCACACCGTATTCGCGCGCGATGGTCTGGTGCCTAAAGTGGCACTCACCGCGCGCGATTCGGATGTGATCAAGACCTATGTGCGCTTGGGGCTGGGCGTCGGCATCGTCGCGAGCGTCGCGATCGAGCCGGCGCACGACGCCGATCTCGCGGTGGTCGACGCTTCGCACCTGTTTCCGATCCACACCACCTGGGTAGGATTCCGCCGCGGCACACTGCTGCGCAATTTCGCCTATGACTTCATGCAGCTGTTCGGTCCGCATCTCACGCGCCGGCTGGTCGATCGCGCCATCGAGGCGCGCGATGGCGAAGGGCAGAGTGAACTGTTCCGCAAAATCTCGCTCCCCAGCCGTTGAGTATTCGAGGTGAGCGCACCTGCTGAAGGCGCGCAGCGCCTGCAGAAATTGCTGGCTACTGCCGGCCTCGGCTCACGGCGCGAAATCGAACAGTGGATACGCGATGGCCGCATCAGTATCGAGGGCCGCGTGGCGCAACTTGGCGATCGCGCCAGCACGCTCGAGGAGATCAGGCTCGACAATCAGCCCCTGGCGCTCGGTGCGCCCGCCAGGCGACAGGTGCTGGTCTATCACAAGCCCGTGGGTGAGGTGACCACGCGCCGCGATCCTGCCGGCCGGCCCACCGTGTTCGACCGGCTGCCCGAGACGGCCGCCGGCCGTTGGGTGGTGATCGGGCGGCTGGATGTGAATACCACCGGCCTGTTGCTGTTCACGAACGACGGCGCGCTGGCCCACAAGCTGATGCATCCCTCCGGCGAGGCCGAGCGCGAATACCTGGTGCGGGTGCACGGGCGGCCCGGAACCGAGGCGATCCGCCGCGCACGGGCTGGCGTAATGCTCGAGGACGGCCTGGCCCGCTTCGATGCCATTGAACCGGGCGGCCACAGCGAGAGTCATAGCTGGTACCGGGTAACCCTGAAGGAAGGGCGCAATCGCGAGGTGCGCCGGCTCTGGGAGGCCCTGGGTTTCGAGGTCAGCCGCCTCTCGCGGCTGCGCTACGGTCGCGTGACCCTGCCGGAAGACCTGCGACCGGGCGGCTGGCGCCTGATGCCGTCCGCTGAGGCCGACCTGTTATAATAAGGTGTATGACAACTCAAACTGCCCGCCACAGAGTGCGTTCTTCGTCATTTGCGGCCTTAATTGCGGGGATCATGACGGTATTTTCTTTAAATGTGCCGACATCTGCGCTGGCTTCAGACCCTGGCAGGGTCACTACCAGCTTTGACGTCAAGTATGCGGCCGCCGTACTGCGCCAGGTGGCCCGGCTGTTCGCCGGTGGCTTTGATCGCAGTGCAGCAGACCGCGTATCCCACGAGATCGACGCCCTCAGGGCCGATCAGCCCAAGGTCTGGCAGTTCACGGTGCAATACCAGGGCAAGCCCCAACACCTGGAGATCCGCGCACTGCTCGACGACCTCGGCATGATCGACCTCGATTTCGCCACCGCCCCGGAGCTCGCTCCCGCTGTGCGCAGCTCGGTCGATGCCTACCTGAACGGGCACGGCCACTGACAAACCGGCGTAATAAACCCAAGAAATAAACTTGCGGTTGGCCCGGAATCTGCATTGACACCCTGCGGTCGCGAAATCAGAATACGCGGCTCGTTTTTTCTTGGGAGGGGTACCCAAGCGGCCAACGGGAGCAGACTGTAAATCTGCCGGCTTACGCCTTCGTAGGTTC
>JAYUZE010000317.1:0-6632 GCA_043752035.1 Gammaproteobacteria bacterium | reverse complement strand
CGCTTCAACTATCTCAGCCACGAAGACGATATGGTGGAGATGCGCCAGTGCGTGCGGCTGACGCGCGAGCTGTTCGCGCAGCCGGCCTTCGATCGCTATCGCGGACGCGAGATCCAGCCGGGCGCAACCGTAGTGAGCGATGCCGCGATCGACGAGTTCGTGCGTGCCAAGGTAGAGAGTGCCTACCACCCTTCGTGCAGCTGCAAGATGGGCAGTGCCGCCGATCCGCTGGCGGTGGTCGATCAGGAGGCGCGGGTATACGGCCTGGAAAATCTGCGGGTGGTCGATTCTTCGATCATGCCCTCGATCACCAATGGCAACCTGAATGCACCAACCATCATGCTGGCGGAGAAACTCTCGGACCATATCCGCGGCCGACCGTTGCTGCCGCCCTCGACTGCGGCGTACTTCGAGGCCGCCAACTGGCGCACGCAGCAGCGCTAGGCTGCAGTTGCGGCCGTCGCCGGCTGTGTCTGGCGATGGCGATTCAGCGCCGCGATGATCTGCGTCGAGCCGCAGACGCCGATCAGGCCGCTCTCGTCCGTGACCAGGACCGGCTGGCCGCTGGCATCATGGATTTCGACCAGCTCCTGCAATGTGCAGTGCCCGGGCACCTGTACCAGACTGCCGTGCGCGCCGGCGCGCGCCGCGGCAACATCTGCGACCACGCTCAGTGTCTGACCCGCACACCAGCCGCTTTGCGGCCGGCCCTGGGAATCGAGTTCCACTTTGCAGTACCGCCGCGCATCGAGCCACACCGAGGAGTGTTCGCGCTGCAGCTGCGCCAGCGGCAGCATGGCCATCCGGGCGGTCAGCACTGTGAGCGGGTTTATGTGCTGCACGAAGGCCGCGACATAGTCGTTGCTGGGTCGGGTGACGATGTCAGTGGCGGTGCCGGTCTGTACGATGCGGCCGCCGTCGAGTATCGAGATCTGGTTGCCGAGCCGCATGGCTTCGTTCATGTCGTGCGTTACAAAGACGATGGTCTTCTTGACCCGCGCCTGCAGCGAGAGCAGTTCATCCTGCAGGCGCGTGCGGATCAGCGGGTCGAGGGCCGAGAAGGGCTCGTCCATCAGCAGGATATCGGCGTCGGTGGCGAAGGCGCGCGCCAGACCGACCCGCTGCTGCATGCCACCGGACAGTTCGCCTACCGAGCGCTCTGCCCATTGCGACAAGCCGACCAGTTCGAGCTTCTCATCGACGATCTGCTGCAGCCGCGCGTGGCTCTCGCCGCGCAGTTCCAGGCCAAAGCCCACATTGGCGCGCACGCTCCGCCAGGGCAGCAATCCGAACTGCTGGAACACCATCGCGATGCGGCGCCGGCGCAGGCCGCGCAGTGTACGGGCGTCGCAGCTGGCAACATTCACCGTGGTAGCGCCATCCTGCAGCAACACCGCGCCGCTGCTGACGCGGTTCAGGCCATTGGCCGCGCGCATCAGCGTCGATTTACCGGAGCCCGACAAACCCACCAGTACGCAGATCTGGCCCGCCTGCACGCTCAAGTTGGCGCCGACCACACCGGCGATCACGCCGTAGCGTGTGGCGATGTCGGCGCGCGTGGCGCCAGCGTGCAGCGCCGCGGTGGCCGCGCCCAGGTTTTTCTGGCCGGCCTTGCTCTGCGCGAACAGGATATCGACGTCGCGAAATTCCAGCGCGGCGCTCACGAAGCACGCTCCGTCGGGCGCGTCATGCGATCGATCACGATCGCCAGCAGTACGATGGCGAAGCCCGCCTCGAAGCCCATGCCCACCTGTACCGAATTCAACGCCCGTACCACGGGTGCGCCCAGGCCACCGGCCCCCACCAGGGCGGCGATCACCACCATCGACAGGCTCAGCATGATGCACTGGGTTACGCCCGCCATGATGCTCTTGCGGGCGCTGGGCAACTCCACCTTCCACAAGAGTTGCCAGGGCGTGGCGCCAAAGGCCTCGCCGGCTTCGCGCAGCGCCACGGGTACATTGGAAATACCGAGGTGCGTGAGGCGGATCGGCGCCGGCAGCGCAAAGATCACGGTTGATATCAGGCCGGGCACTACACCCAGACCAAACAGCACCAGCGTCGGAATCAGGTAGACAAAGGTCGGCAGTGTCTGCATCAGGTCGAGTACCGGGTGGAGTGCCGCGTGAAAGCGCGGCCGGTGAGCCGCCAGAATGCCGAGTGGCAGGCCAATGGCAGTCGACGTGAGCGTAGAGAGCGTTACCAGCGAAAGGGTTTCGAGGGTTGCGACCCAGTAGCCCTGGTTGAGGATGAACAGCAGCGCCAGCGCCACGAACAGCGCCAACGGCCAGGAGCGACGCAGCCCGTAGGCCAGCACCGTCAGCAGCCCGATCAGCACCAGCGAAGGGATGAACAGCAGGGCGCGGGTCAGTCCGTCGATCGCACCGGCGACCACGGTCGAGACCACCTTGAAGAATCCGACGCCATGCACCTTCACCCATTCCATGGCAGAGGCGATGCGATCGCCGAGCGGGATCTTGTGAGCGACGATCCAGTTTTCGACTGATTGCCCAACCACCGCGCGCGCCACCGGATTCAGCGCCTGGCTCGCCGGCCGGCCATCGATGGTCTGCACGCCCTGTAGCCAGGCCGCTACTTCGTGCGGGTGTTGCCTGATCCAGGCGGTGGCCGCAACCTCCGGAGTCTCCTTGGCATCGAGGATGCGAGTCATGATCTCGCTTTCCTCCGCGGTCGTGAATTTCAGGTTCCCTACCAGCCTGGCGACGTTCGGGCACTGGCGGCCATAGCCGGTGCGCACCACCGTATAGATCGTAGCACCGCCAAAGTTCGCACCAAAGCTGCTGTCGCCGCCGGTAAGATAGCGCAGCGTGAAGCGCAGGTTCATCGGGTGCGGATCCCAGGCCAGGAAAACAATCGGCCGGTGATCGCGCACCGCGCGTTCGACCTCGGCCAGCATGCCCTGTTCGCTGGACTCGACCAGCTTGAAACCGCCCAGGCCAAACTGATTGCCCTTGATGATGGTCAGTACCAGGTGGTTGCCATCATTGCCGGGCTCGATGCCGTAGATCGAGGCGTTCAGCTGGGAAGCAAAGCGCTGGATATCGGCGAAATCATGCAGGCCCTGGGCGTAGGTATAGTCGGGCACCGCCAGCGTGTAGCGCGCACCGGTCAGGTTCGGGCCCAGCACGTCAACGGACTTGTCCTCCGTGAAAGGCTTGATGTTTGCCAGCTGCGCCGGCATCCAGTTGCCGAGGAACACATCGATGTCGCGATTCTTCATCGATGCGAAGGTCACGGGCACCGAGAGCACTGTGGTCTTTGGCTGGTAACCCAACTGCGTCAGGATTTGCGCTAGCACTGCGGTGGTCGAGGTGACATCGGTCCAGCCGATGTCAGCGAGCCGCACTTTGGCGCAACTCGCGCTCTCGGTGCCCGCGCTGTTCGCGCCCGAGGACTGCGCCGCAACCAGCGGTAAGCTGGTGCCGAGCAGCAGCGCGCCGAGCGCAGCCAGCGCTGCGGCTCGTATTCCTCTGCTGGTGCCCGCAAATAAATTCATCAGGTCATGATAGGTGGTCTTGACCACTTACTCATCTGGCACGCATGATGAATTTCAATCGCGCGGCGCGCGCACCAGAAATCTCGCCTTGCGTAGTAAATTACATTAATGCTGTAACACAATGAATTATATAACTTCATTTAACCCGGCGACTGGCGCTGAACTGGCGCGCCTGGCCTGCGCCGATGCGGCTGCGATCGAGCAGGCCGTGCAGCGCGCGCAGGGCGCGCAGCGCGAATGGGCCGCGCTCACCGGCGCGCAGCGCGGACGGATCCTGCGCCGCGCTGCCGACCTGCTGCGCGAGCGCAATGACGAACTCGCGCTGCTGGAAACGCGCGATACCGGCAAGCCGATCCAGGAAACCAAGGCGGTCGATGTGATCTCCGGTGCCGAGTGCCTGGAGTATTTTGCCGGCATCGCGCCGGCCATCGCCGGCGAGCACCTCGATCTCGGTCCCGCGGCCTTCGGCTACACGCGCCGCGAGCCACTCGGTGTGGTGGCCGGTATCGGCGCATGGAACTATCCGCTGCAGATTGCCTGCTGGAAATCGGCGCCAGCGCTGGCTTGCGGTAATGCGATGATCTTCAAGCCGGCGCAGCTCACGCCGCTGACCGCCATTGAACTTGAGCGCACCTACCTTGCGGCCGGCGTTCCGCCCGGTGTGTTCCAGGTGGTGCAGGGCGAGATTGCGACCGGGCGATTGCTCACGCAGCACGCTGGCATCCGCAAGGTCTCGCTCACGGGTGCGGTCAGCACCGGTCGCGCGGTGATGCGCGATGCTGCCGATACCCTCAAGCAGGTCACGCTGGAGCTGGGCGGCAAATCACCGATCGTTATATTTGCCGACGCGCCGCTCGACAATGCCGTGGCCGGCGCGATGCTCGGCAATTTCTATTCCGCTGGCGAAGTCTGTTCCAACGGCACGCGCGTGTACGTGGAGCGCAGCGTGCTGCCGCAATTCATGGAGCGGCTGGTGGTGCGCACGCGCGCGCTGCGCGTCGGCGACCCGGAGGACCCAGAGACCCAGGTGGGAGCGTTGATTTCGCGCGAGCATATGGCCAAGGTGCTGGGTTACATTGCCGCTGGCCGCAAGGAAGGTGCGCGGGTAGCGGTCGGGGGCGCGCAGCGCAGCGAGGGCGCTCTGGCGAAGGGTAGTTTTGTCGAGCCCACGATCTTCGATCTGTGCGCTGATGACATGCGTATCGTGCGTGAGGAAATCTTCGGCCCGGTGATGTGCGTGCTGCCCTTCGACAGCGAAGCTGAAGTCATCCGCCGCGCCAATGACACCGAGTTCGGCCTGTCGGCCGGTGTATTCACCAGCGATCTCACGCGTGGCCATCGCATGGTGGCGCAGCTGCAGGCCGGCACCTGCTGGATTAATCACTACAACGTGACGCCGATCGAATTGCCCTTCGGTGGTTACAAGGCCTCAGGCCTGGGCCGCGAGAACGGCCGCGCCGCCATCGAGCACTACACGCAACTCAAGAGTGTCTACGTCGCCATGCAGGACGTGCAATCACCCTATTGACGGCTCCCGGTAACGTACCAGGGCGTCGCCAAGTGCTGCGCGTAGCGGCTCCAGCCACATTTCGTAGTGCCGCCATTGCTCCAGGCCTTCGCGGTAGATCGGCTGCCTGACCTGTTGTGCGCTGGCAGTACGCACGCTGCGTTCGGTCTTGTAGAACTCGACGCAGGCCGGCTCGAATTCCAGCTGGCAGTACGCCAGCAACCGGCGCACGTTGCCTTCCAGGTCGTCTACTACATCCTCGTAGTGCACGCGCAGTACGTGCCCGGGCAGCTCCCGGTCCCAGTGGCGCATCAGTTCCAGGTAGGTCCGGTAGTAGCGGGCGATGTCATCGATGCTGTAGGTGAATTCCTGGCCGGTGGCGAACAGTTGCTTGAGGTTGCCGAAGCAGCACGCCATCGGCTCGCGGCGCGCGTCGATGATGCTGGCGTTGGGCAGCATCAGTTGTATGAGGCCGATATGGCGGAAGTTGTTCGGCATCTTGTCGATGAAATACGCCTTGCCGCTTCGATAGACCCCGGCCTCGGCCAGGTATTTCTCCCCCAGGCGCAGGAAGTCGGCATCGCTCATTGTGGCCAGTGCCGTCGGGTAGCGCGGCCGGTCATCGTCGGCTTCGCGGCCGCGGATTTCAGCGACCAGGCGTGGGATTTCTGCCAGCTCGTGCGTGCCCTCGACCTGAGAATGGGACGCCAGGATCTGTTCGAGCAGTGTCGAGCCTGAGCGTGGCAGACCCACTACAAAGATGGGCGCGGCGCTGGGCGCACCACCGTGCTGGTGGCGGGTGAACAGCGGCGCGGTGCACACCTCGATCTGCAGGCGGGTATTCTGCTCGATCATTTCCGGTTGGTATGCGCTTGCCGCCCGCTTGAGCGCGTTGCCGCGCAGGTAGTATTGGTATGACTGCGCATACTGTAAGCGATCCTCGAGCGCCTTGCCGAGCGCGAAGCACAGGTGGATGCGGTCGATCGTGGCGACGGCAGCCGTAGCCTCCGCGGCCTGCATCCGCTGCAGCTCCTGATCCTCGAAACGATAGGTCTTGAGATTGGCGAGACTCCAGTAGGCATCGCCGTAGTCGGCACGGGCTGCGGCCGCCGCCCGGTATTCCAGGATGGCCTCCGCATCCTGGCCCTGGGTTTTCAGGGAGTGGGCGATCGACAGGTGCAGTTCCGCCGGTTGCGCCGCGCCCTCCAGCAGCTCGCGGTATAGCCTCGTGGCCCGCTCGTGCTGCCCGAGACCAACGCAGCACATCGCGTGGAGCGTGCGGTAGTTGCGATTGGCCGGCTCGGCCGCCAGCAACTGTTGCGTCTGCAGATAGGCTTGCTGGTAGCTATGGCGTGCGCACAGCGCCTGCGCGTATTCGAAGCGGGCGGCGTGATAGTCCGGTGCCAGATCAAGCACGGCCTCGAGCAGCAGTTCGGCGTCGTCATACACGCCGCGCGCGATGCCGATACGCGCCAGCAGCCGCATGGCCTCGATGTGATGACCGTGACTGACCAGAAACGCGCGCACGCGCTGTTCGGCCGCGGCCAGGTCGCCGTCCAGAAACAGCGCTGTCGCGCTCACCACTTCGGACGGCAGCGCCTTCAGCGT
>JAYUZE010000316.1:0-9630 GCA_043752035.1 Gammaproteobacteria bacterium | reverse complement strand
GCCACGCCACCGGAAAGCTTGGCGACTCGTTCTTGGAGTTTTTCCTTGTCGTAGTCGCTGGTGGCCTCTTCGATCTGCTGGCGCACCGATTCCACGCGTGCCTTGATATCGGCCGCCTTGCCGGCGCCGTCAATGACCGTGGTGTTTTCCTTTTCAACCAACACTTTCTTGGCCTCACCCAGATCATTGAGCGTGCACTTTTCAAGCGACAAGCCCACTTCATCCGAAATGACGGTACCACCGGTCAACACCGCGATGTCCTGCAGCATCGCCTTGCGACGATCGCCAAAGCCCGGGGCCTTGACGGCCGCGACCTTGAGGATGCCGCGGATGTTGTTCACGACCAGGGTCGCGAGCGCCTCGCCTTCGACGTCTTCGGCCACGACCAGCAGCGGACGACCGCCCTTGGCCACGGCTTCCAGCACTGGCAGCATCTCGCGGATATTCGAGATCTTCTTGTCGACCAGCAGAATGTAGGGCTTCTCGAGCTCGGTGGTCTGGTTGGCCTGGTTGTTGATGAAATACGGCGAGAGGTAGCCGCGATCGAACTGCATGCCCTCGACGACGTCGAGTTCGTTCGACAGGCCCGAGCCTTCCTCAACTGTGATCACGCCTTCCTTGCCGACCTTTTCCATCGCCTCGGCAATGGTCTTGCCGATGCTCTCGTCGGAATTGGCCGAAATCGTGCCGACCTGCGCAATCGCCTTGGTGTCCTTGCAGGGCTTGGAGAGCTTCTTGAGCTCTTCAGTGGCTGCAATCACGCCCTTGTCGATGCCACGCTTGACGTCCATCGGGTTGCGGCCCGAGGCCACGGCCTTAAGGCCTTCACGGATGATGGCTTGGGCCAGCACCGTCGCGGTGGTCGTGCCATCGCCGGCTTCATCAGAGGTGTTGGAAGCAACTTCCTTGACCATCTGTGCGCCCATATTCTCGAACTTGTCTTTGAGTTCGATTTCCTTGGCAACGGACACGCCATCCTTGGTGATGGTCGGGGCGCCGAAGCTCTTCTCGAGCACGGCATTGCGGCCCTTGGGGCCGAGGGTCGCCTTGACGGCGTTGGCCAGGATGTTTACACCACGCACCATGCGGCTGCGGGCGTCATCGCTGAAACGTACTTCTTTAGCTGCCATGTCATTATTCCTCTTACTTGCCTTCGATCACGGCCATGACGTCTTCTTCACGCATGACTACCAGATCGTCGCCATCGACTTTCACTTCCGTGCCGCTGTACTTGCCGAACAGGATCTTGTCGCCGACTTTGACATCGAGCGCGCGGACGCTGCCGTCCTCGAGGATCTTGCCCTTGCCGACCGCAACGACCTTTCCCTGCACCGGCTTTTCAGCAGCGGTGTCGGGAATCAAGATGCCACCCGGGGAAGTGCGATCTTCCTCGAGGCGCTTGATGATCACGCGGTCATGAAGAGGACGAATCTTCATGGATAAACTCCTTGAATAAACATTGGTGATGAAACGAACCGGCAAGCCGGTACTCTTAGAAATCAGGCCAGTCCGGGTGTGTTAGCACTCTCCCGGGTCGGCTGCTAATGATAGTGGCGAAATCCCGATTTTCAAGAGCGCGAAGGCCGACAGATGACGTTTAAGCTTCTGCGATCTATGCTGTCGGGTTGTGGGCCGGCCCGTTCTTTATCTAACTCATTGATTATTAACATGCCAGCGATACAGTGCAGGGGCTATCGGAAAGTGCGGAGGGGCCTGGTTGCACGGCTGGCGTGCGCGTTGCTGCTGCCGTGGGCTGCCGTGGACATAACGCAGGCTGCCGAGGCCTCGGGAGCAGACAGGCTGCTGCCACCGGCCGCCAGCGCAGTAGACTTCCTGGCGCCTGACCTGGCCTTCAGGCTCACGGTCAACCCAGACTCCCCCGATCGCGTGCGCCTGAGCTGGGCGATCGCGCCTGGCTACTACCTGTATCGCTCGCGGCTGAAATTCTCGACCGCCACGCCGCAAGTGACCCTCGGCACGGCCGACCTGCCGGCGGGCGATACCAAGCACGACGAGTATTTTGGCGACCAGGTGGTTTATCACGCCGGCCTGATTGCGCATCTGGCCGTCTCGCGCGCCCCGGGTTCGAACGATGCGCTCGCGCTTAGCGTGACTTACCAGGGCTGCGCGGAAGCGGGCCTGTGCTATCCGCCTATCACCAAGAATTTTACGCTCGCCATGCCGAAAGCGGGCGCGGCCGGTGCCAATGGCTCGGCGAGTGGGCCAGGCTCCAGTGCCAATAGTGCTGTGGGTCCGGGCGCGGGCACTGGCACGAGCGTTGGCTCAGAACAGGATCGGCTCGCGCAGCTGATACGCAGCGGAGCCTTACCGCTGGTGCTGGCAACATTCTTTGGCATCGGACTGCTGCTGGCCTTCACGCCCTGCATGCTGCCAATGGTGCCGATCCTCTCGGGCCTGATCGCGGGGCAAGGCAGCAAGATCACTACCGCGCGCAGCTTCGCGCTCTCGCTGGCCTATGTACTCGGCCTGGCCGCCACCTACACAGCCGCCGGCGCGGTAACTGCGGCACTCGGCCTGCAGGTACAGGCGCTGTTCCAGAAGACCTGGATCATGCTGCTGTTCACGGCCATTTTAATTGCGATGGCGCTGTCGATGTTTGGCCTGTATTCCCTGCAGATGCCGGCGGCACTGCAGACGCGGCTCGCCGCAACCAGCAATCGGCAACGCGCCGGCACTTACGGCGGCGTGGCGGTGATGGGCGCGCTCTCGGCGCTGATCTGCAGCACCTGCGTGGCCCCGGCGCTGGTGGCGACGCTCGCGGTGATTGGCCAGAGCGGCGATGTGGCGCGCGGCGCGAGCGCGCTGTTCGCGATGAGCCTGGGGATGGGCGCGCCGTTGCTGGTGGTCGGCGCCTCTGCAGGCCAGCTGCTGCCGAAGGCCGGGCCGTGGATGGATACCGTGAAGGGATTGTTTGGCGCGATGATGCTGGGCGTCGCGGCCTGGATGCTCGCGCGCCTGGTGAACGAGCGATATGCGCTGCTGCTCTATGCGGTGCCGATGCTGTCGCTGGCGCTGCTGCTGTGGCGCACGCGCGCGCGCGCACCGCTGTTGCCACGCGTTGCCGCCGTCGCGGCGGCGTTGCTGGCGCTCGCGCTGTGCAGCGGTGCCTGGCGTGGCGCCACCGATCCGCTGCATCCTTTCTCACTCACGGCCAGCAGCAGTGCCCACAAGCTGCCGTTTCATACGGTCGCAACGCTGGCCGATCTCGAACGCGAAGTGCAGGGCGCAGCGACTCGCGGCCGGCAGGTGATGCTCGATTTCTATGCCGACTGGTGCGTATCCTGCAAAGAGATGGAGCACAACACCTTCTCGGATCCCGAGGTCGCACGTGCGCTGGCGCAAGTGACGCTGCTGCGTGTCGATGTCACCGCCAACAATGCCGACGACCGGGCACTACTGCAGCGCTTTGGCATCTACGGGCCGCCTACCATTGCGTTTTATTCCAGCGACGGACACGAACAGCCGGCACTGCGCGTAGTGGGCTACATGAAAGCAGCGCCGTTCGTGCAGGTACTCGCGCGGCTCGATCAGGCCGCGATGACGGCCGCGCTGCCGCGCCCATGACGCCTCCGCCTTGGTTGTATGGAGCGGTCGTGATTGCCGGCGGCGCCGCGGGTTTCTGGACCTATCAGCACTGGGCGCACAAGTCCGGGGCATTGAGCGCACTGCCGGCCACTGCGGGACAGGCGCCAGCGACCTCGACTGCAGCAGCGCCCGCGCCGGCCTCGGCTGCGCCGCAAGCGGGCATGCACGCCACGGCATCAGCTATTCCCGAGGAAGTGCCGGACCTGCGCCTGCCCGATATGGAAGGCCAGCCGCATGCGCTGCGCCAGAACGGCGGCCGTCCGCGGCTCTACAATTTCTGGGCCAGCTGGTGCGAACCGTGCCGGCGCGAGATTCCGCTGCTGAACGCGCTGCAGGCGCGCTACGGCCGCACCGATCGCCTGGAGATTATCGGCGTCGCGGTAGACTTTCGCGATGCCGTGAGCGACTTCCTCAAGACGACCAGGCTGAACTACACCTCGCTGGTCGGCGAAGATGAAGGCCTGGAGGCCGCACAGAGCTTCGGCATGCAGCTCGCGCTGCCCTTCTCGGTGTTTGCCGACGAGCGCAACCGCATCATCGCAGTGAAGGTGGGCGAACTGCATCGCGACGAGGCCGAGGTGATCCTGGGTCAATTGCGCGCGTTGCGGACCGGTGCCACCACGCTGCCGGCGGCCCGGGCACTGATAAGCGATGCGCTGAAGGCCGCTTCCCTGAAGCGGGCGAAACAATCCGCCATATCCTGAGCTTATTGTTCCTCTATTGAAATAATAAGTCCACTGGCGCTAATTGCGGCGTTCGCTTCAGATCGCTGCAGAATCGACGCATATAGATGGGAATCTTGCCCAGATTGGGCTACATTCGCCGCACTTTTGGACAATTAGACCTAAAACATGGACATCAGAAAAATCAAGAAGCTGATCGAACTGCTCGAGGAGTCTGGCGTCGCCGAGATCGAGATCAAGGAGGGCGAAGAGTCCGTGCGTATCGCCCGCCAGTCGCATACGGGCATGCATACCGTACAGATGATGGCGCCCAACTATCAAGCTGCGCCCGCGCCGCTAGCGATTGCGCCCGCAGCGGCAGCGGCGCCCAGCGCGAAGGCGCAGGCCACGGCGGCAGCCGGCGAACATCTGGTCACGGCGCCGATGGTCGGCACTTACTATTCCTCGCCCTCGCCCGGCGCCAAGCAGTTCATCGAGATCGGCGACAGCGTCGAAGCGGGCCAGGTGCTGTGCATCATCGAGGCCATGAAGATGATGAACCAGATAGAATCCGAGGTCAGCGGTTCGGTGCGCGCGATCCTGGTCAAGAACGGTGAGCCCGTGGAATTCGGCCAGCCGCTGTTCATCATCGAATAGCGCGGTGGCCATGCTCGACAAGATCGTCATCGCCAATCGCGGCGAAATCGCGCTGCGCATCCTCAGGGCCTGCCGCGAACTGGGCATCAAGACCGTCGCGGTGCATTCCACCGCCGATGCCAGCCTCAAGCATGTGCTGCTGGCCGACGAATCGGTGTGTATCGGCCCTCCGGCCAGCCGCGACAGCTACCTCAGCATGCCCGCGATCATCAGCGCAGCAGAAGTCACCGATTCGGTCGCCATCCATCCCGGCTACGGCTTTCTCTCGGAGAACGCCGATTTTGCCGAGCGCGTGGAAAAGAGCGGCTTTACCTGGATCGGGCCCAGGGCGGAGACCATCCGACTGATGGGCGATAAGGTCTCGGCGATCAAGCTCATGAAGGAGGCTGGCGTGCCCTGCGTGCCGGGGTCGGGTGGACCTCTGAACGATACCCCGGCGGACAACCTGCGCATTGCCCGCGAAATTGGCTATCCCGTGATCATCAAGGCCTCGGGCGGCGGTGGCGGGCGCGGCATGCGCGTCGTGCACGCCGAGGGCGCGCTGCTCAGCTCGATCGCCATCACGCGCTCGGAGGCGGCCGCGGCCTTCGGGAACGACCAGATCTACATGGAGAAATTCCTCGAGAAGCCACGGCATATCGAGTTCCAGGTACTGGGCGACAACTTCGGCAACGTGGTGTGCCTGGGCGAGCGCGATTGCTCGATGCAGCGCCGCCACCAGAAGGTGATGGAGGAAGCGCCGGCACCCGGCATCAGCGCTGCGCAGCGTGCCGCGATGGGCGCGCAGGTGGTCGCGGCCTGCAAGGCCGTGGGCTACCGGAGTGCCGGCACGCTGGAATTTCTCTATCAGGAAGGCGAGTTCTACTTCATCGAGATGAATACCCGCATCCAGGTCGAGCATCCGGTCACCGAACTCGTGACCGGTATCGATCTGGTGAAGGCGCAGCTGCAGATCGCCGCCGGTGAGAAGCTGCCGTACCGGCAGGAAGATGTGGAGATCCGCGGCCACGCGCTCGAGTGCCGCATCAACGCGGAGGATCCGCGCACTTTCATGCCATCGCCCGGCCCGATCAAACTCTGGCATCCGCCGGGCGGCCCGGGCGTGCGCGTCGACAGCCACGTGTACTCGGGCTACAACGTGCCGCCGTTCTACGATTCGATGATCGGCAAGTTGATCACTCACGGCGACACCCGCGATACGGCGATTGCCCGCATGCGCAATGCGCTTGCGGAACTCGTGGTTGAGGGCATCAAGACCAACACTGCGCTGCACCAGGAAATCCTGGCGCATTCGGCCTTTCAGGCCGGAGGGCTCGATATCCATTATCTCGAGCGCCGGCTGGGCCTGAAATAGGCCGGGGCCTGCGCTCCCGCACCCGCGTCGCGCGCGGCAGCAGCCACCAGCACTCGCGATGCCATTCCTGACGCTGAATTTCGAGCTGGGCGCGCTCGCGGCACAACGCGCCGAGGACGCCTGCGTCGGCGCCGGCGCCCTGGCAGTGACATTGAGCGATGCGCGCGACGAACCGGTGCTGGAGCCCGCGCCCGGCGAAGTGCGGCTCTGGAGTTCGACACGCGTGCAGGCCCTGTTCGACGCCGAGGCTGATCGCTCGGCGCTAACGACGAGGCTGCAGCGCGAGCTGGCGCTGGCGCCCGGGGCCCTGAGTTTCGCGCTGCTCCCCGATCGCGTCTGGGAGCGCGAATGGCTGCAGGATTTTCACGCGCTGCGCTTTGGCCGGCGGCTGTGGATCTGCCCTTGGCACGAACAGGTTACCGAGGATGGGGCAATAGTCGTGCGCCTCGATCCGGGGCTGGCCTTCGGCACCGGCACGCATCCTTCGACGGCACTGTGCCTGCAATGGCTGGATGCTGGCCTCGTTCCCGGCAGCAAGGTGATCGACTACGGCTGCGGATCGGGAATACTGGCTCTGGCGGCAACCCGGCTGGGCGCCAGCCAGGTCACGGCCTTCGATATCGACCCGCAGGCGCTGCTGGCGACCGAACAGAATGCGGCAGCGAACGACGTCGGGGCGCAGCTGCAGCTATGCACCGATGCCAGGCTGCTGCCGGCCGGGTGCGACCTGCTGCTGGCCAACATCATTGCCACAACGCTGTGCGCGCTGGCGCCCGAAATTGCGGCACTGGTACGCACTGGTGGCAAGCTGCTGCTCGCCGGTATTCTTGCCGATCAGGCCGAGGTGGTGGCGGCGGTCTACGCGCCGTGGTTTGATATCGGCCAGTACGAAGCGCGCGCAGATTGGGTGGCGCTCGCCGGAACCAGAAGATAGTCCAGAAAAAACACTGCGATGTTCACCGTTTGCCCCAAGTGCACTCTGACATTGGCCGTGACCGCTGCCGATCTGCGCGCGGGCCAGGGCTATGTGCGCTGCGGCCGCTGTGCGAATGTGTTCAATGCACTGCTTGGGCTTTCCGAGGAATCGGCAGGCGGCAGCGCACCGCATGCGCCGGCGCCCGCTCCGGCAGCGCCACCACCACCTGCGCCGGCAGCGCCCTCTGAGGCCATCGCCTCGGCGCGGCCCGACACTGCTGCGGCACTCACCGCCGCGGCGCACGGTGCCGCGGCGGTGGCCTCGACACCGCCGGCGAGCAAGGCAGCCGCGCCCACGGCAAACTCACCGCCGGCGCTGCGCCTGATTGAAAGTCCGCCGCGCCCGGCCCAATCAGCCAGTTCTACCCAGGTAGAAGAGTTTCGAGGCACTGGCACTTTTGAAACCATCGTGCTGGAGGGCGATACCTTTCTGCAGACCGAAGAGATGGTGCCCGAAGAAGCCTTCGACGACGAGGTGGCCGCCGTGTCGCGCCGCATCGCCGAGGCCCGAAACGAGCCGCGCGAATCCGAACAACAGGATGAAGAGATCATCGACTTCTCGGATTTCACCCTGCCGCGCTCGGCGACGCCTGCAACAGCAACGGCGCCAGAACCCAGCCCACTGCCATTCGTCGCGCGCGACAATGCCGCGCGCGCTGCGATGCCCGCCGATGCGCCGCGCCGCGAGCCGTCGCGGCCGGTCGCCGCAGCAGCGATAATTTCGAACGACGAGGAAGTGATCGGGGAGCTGGAGGCCGGGCGCGTCTTTGCGGGCTGGAAGATCACCAGCGGCATCGTGGTGGCGGCGCTGCTGCTGGGGATCCAGGGCATCGACCACTGGCGCAACGATCTGGCCACGCGCCCGTCACTGGGCGCTGCGCTGACTCGCCTGTATGCGGCGCTGCATCGGCCACTGACGCCCAACTGGAATCTCGCCGCCTACGAAGTACGCCAGCTCGGCGCCAGCAGTGATGCCAGCGATCAGCACACCGTGCGCGTACGGCTCAGCTTGAGCAACCACGCGCCGGTTCCGCAGGCCGTACCGCTGCTGCGTATCACACTGCTGGATCGTTACGGCAAGTCGCTGAGCGCTGGTGAGCTGGCGCCGTCACAGTACCTGCCCTCAGCGCTGCGCTCGCGCCAGCTGCTGGACGCCGAACAACGTATCGATACCGAGGTCGAGGTCCCCGACCCTACCCAGCAGGCTTCGAGCTTCGAGCTCGATGTGTGCATCCCGGCGGCCGGCAACAGCCTGCGTTGCGCCGGTGACGGCGCGGTGTTGGGCGGGAGCGGTGCCAGCACATGACGCTGCAGATCGGGCCGCACGTGCTCACGGGGCGCGTATTGCTGGCGCCCATGGCGGGCGTCACCGATACGCCATTGCGCACACTGTGCCGCGAATTTGGCGCAGCGCTGACCTGCGGTGAAATGCTCAGCGCCGATCAGTCGCTGTGGCACACCAGCAAGTCGCGGCGGCGCATGGCGGCGAGCGACCGTGGCGCGGGCCTGCGCGCCGTGCAGCTCGCGGGCTCCGATCCGCTGCAGCTGGCGGCCGCGGCGCGCGCGCAGGTCGACCAGGGTGCTCAGCTCATTGACCTGAATCTTGGCTGTCCGGTGAAGAAAGTCTGCAATCGCTGGTGCGGCTCGGCGCTGCTGGAAGATGAGCCGCTGGTCGGGCGGCTGCTCGCTGCGCTGGTGCGGGCGGTTGCGGTGCCGGTCACGGTGAAAATCCGCACTGGCCCCGATCCGTTGCGCCGCAATGCATTGCCGATCGCACGACTGGCCGAGCAGTGCGGCGTGGCGGCGATCGCCATACACGGGCGCACGCGCGCCGAGCGCTTCAGCGGCCAGGCCGAATACGCGACGATACGCGCGGTGAAATCCGCGGTGCGCATCCCGGTGATCGCCAACGGCGATATCACCACAGCGCAGCAGGCGCGTGCGGTGTTGCTGGCCACCGGCGCCGATGCGGTGATGATCGGTCGCGCCGCCCTGGGTGCACCATGGATTTTTCGTGATGTCAATGCATTCCTCGATTCGGGGCAATTTGCGCCGCGACTCTTGCGCGCGTCGATGGCAACGATCATCCTTCGTCACCTTGAATCCCTGTACGAGTTTTACGGCGAGTACACTGGGGTTCGGATGGCACGTAAACACTTGGTCCGATACTGCGAACACCATGCAGATGCCGGCGCACTGCGCAGCGCACTGCTGGCGGCGGAAGACTCCGCATCGCAGTTCGCCACGGCGCAGCGTGCCTTCAGCGACTGGTCGGCAGCCGCAGCGGCCTGAAAGCCAATGCGCGCCGTGGCAGAAAATTGGGGACCTGCGTTCAAGAATAATTCCAATGACCCGCATCACCGGCAAAGAGCTGCC
>JAYUZE010000315.1:0-22501 GCA_043752035.1 Gammaproteobacteria bacterium | reverse complement strand
GCAAAGCTGTTTTTCAAGACGTTGAGCAAGGCAAACATCTATGCGATCACGTGGCGCCTGGAAACGGCCAGGAAGCCAGAAACCCGGGACAAGCGCATGACAGCAATCATTGCCATGCTTGCCAAGGGAAAGGCTTTCCACGCGTGACAATGACCCTTCAGCAAGTTCAACTGCTATTTCTACTTCGCATAATGTATATTATGTTAAATTATATGGGGACTATACTGGCGGCTGCCCGTTCCCGTAAGGCCCCGCATGAAGACCACCCGGAGCTGCTTTGCCATAGCCCTGCTGCTGATCGCCAGCCTGGCCTCATCGCCCCTACGGGCCTGCAAATTGGGTAGGCTCGCGGTATTGCACGTAACCATGAACGGCCGCAGTCCGATGGTGGCAGTAAAATTCAATGGTGCCGACACCCAGATGGTGCTCGACAGCGGCGCGTTCTTCAGCATGATTTCGGCAGCCAGTGCCGCGCAATTCAAGCTGCGCGTGAGCGATCCACCGGGCGACATCCGGGTCACCGGCGTCGACGGCTACAGCGCCGGAGTAATGATGACTACCGTCAAGGAATTCACGCTCGCCGATACCAAATTCACCGGAGTGCAGTTTCTCGTGGGCGGGAGCGAGCCTGGCAATGGTGCGGTCGGCATGCTGGGCCAGAACGTGCTGGGTGTCGGTGATGTCGAGTATGACCTGGCGAACGGCCTGGTCAGCCTGCTACGCCCGCATGATTGTCGCAAGACGGATATGGCCTTCTGGGCGGATGCGCAGCTGCCCTATTCCATGATGGAGATCCATCATTTTGACGATGCCGCCAAGCACACCGTGGGCACGGCCTCTGTGAACGGCGCCAAAATCCAGGTGCTCTTCGACACCGGTGCTTACGCCTCGATTCTGAGTCTGCGCGCGGCGGCGCGCGCCGGCATCAAGCCGGGCGATGACGGCGTGGTACCTGCGGGAGAGACCAGTGGCATTGGCAGGCGCCTGGTGTCGACCTGGGTAGCACCCTTCGCCAGCTTCAAGATTGGTGAAGAGGAAATCCGCAACACGCGGCTGCGCATCGGCGCGGTCGACGTCGAAGATGTCGACATGCTGATCGGCGCCGATTTTTTTCTCTCGCACCATATTTACGTTTCCAACGATCAGGAAAAGCTGTATTTCACCTATAACGGCGGGCCGGTGTTCAACCTGAGCATCAGCAATCAGGCGCCGCAGGTTGTCGGCAACTTGCCCGCGCCAGCCGCTGAAGCTGCCGAGCATCTCGATGCCGCGGCCTACGAGCGGCGCGGCAATGCGGCCGCGGCTCGCCACGACTACCCACATGCGCTGGCGGACCTGACGCGTGCCTGCGAGCTGGAGCCCAAGGTCGCCAGCCATTTTTTTCACCGGGGCGAGGCCTATTGGCACAGTGCGCAGGCACCCAAGGCACTGGAGGATTTTAATCAAGCACTGCTGCTTAACCCCGAATACGTCGATGCGCTGCTGACGCGAGCGTTTTTGTATCTTGATTCCGATCAGCCGCAGGAATCCAGGGCCAGGGCCAATACCGACCTGCAGGCCGCAGATCGCCTGCTCGCTCGCGAAGCCGACCAGCGCGCGCAACTGGCCACGAGCTACGTGGTCCTGGATCAATTCGCCTTAGCCATTGCGCAGCTCGACATGTGGCTGGACGCACACCGCGATGATGCCAAGCGCGGTAGCGAACTGAACGAGCGCTGCTGGGCACGAGCACTGTGGGGCCAGGATCTGGAGCGCGCCGAGGCGGATTGCAACACCGCACTCAAATTGCGCGCCAAAGAGAGTAATGAATATGCCGCCGTGCTCGACAGTCGTGGACTGGTGCGTTTGCGGCGCGGCAATTACAGCGGCGCGATCGCGGACTACGATGCGGCGTTGGCGCGGCGACCGCACCTCGTCTGGTCATTGTATGGCCGCGGCATCGCGAAAATGCGCCTGGGGAAGAGCGCCGAAGGCCAGGCGGACTTGGCGGCAGCCAGCGCCGAATCGGCCGACATTACCAAACGCGCCAGCGGCTATGGAATAGTGCCTTAGTCATGCGCCGGCTCTTTACGCGTTACCTGCCTGCTGCACTGTTGCTGCTATGTGCGGTCGTTGCCATCGTCACGCTGCGCACGCGCAGCCGCCAGAGCGCCGCGCCAGAGGCTGGGCAGCTGGTCATCGACCAGCAGGCCGTGGCCGGGCGTCTGGCGGGAGCGGTGCGCCTGCGCACCATCTCGGAGGAGGCGCCCTCCCCTCAAAATCTCGCGCAGAGCAGAGCGGAGCTGCTGCGACTGCATGACTACCTGGCGCACTCCTTTCCGAACCTGCATCGCGAATTGCAGCGCGAACTGGTCGGCGGCTACAGCCTGCTCTACACCTGGAAGGGCCTGGATGCTGCGGCCAAACCCATCCTGCTGATGGCTCACCAGGATGTAGTGCCGATCGCGCCTGGCACCGAGAGCCAGTGGCACGCAGAACCTTTCGGCGGCGAGATTCGTGATGGCTTCGTCTGGGGACGCGGTGCCTGGGACGACAAGGGCAACCTGATGGCGATACTCGAAGCGGTCGAGTCGCTGGTGAGCGCGGGGTTCAAGCCGCAGCGCACGATCTACCTCGCCTTCGGTCACGACGAGGAGAACGGTGGTGCCGAGGGCGCGACCGCGACCGCGCGCCTGCTGGCGCAGCGCGGCGTGCACTGTGAATTCGCGCTCGATGAAGGGCTGCTGATTTCCGAGGGCATCATGCCCGGGCTCGATGCGCCGCTGGCATTGATTGGTGTGGCCGAGAAAGGCTCGTTGTCACTGCGCCTGCGCGCCACGGCAACCCCCGGCCATTCATCGATGCCGCCGGCCGGTTCGGCCATTGGCACGTTGGCGCGGGCGCTCGCGCGGTTGGAAGCCGCGCCAATGCCGGCCGCGATCGGCGGTGTGGCTGGGGAGATGTTGGACACCATTGCGCCGGAATTGCACGGCGCGAATCGCGTGGTGATGAGCAATCGCTGGCTGTTTGCTCCCGTGATCCGCAGCATGCTGGAACAGCAACCCTCAACCAATGCGATGCTGCGTACGACCACCGCGCTGACGATCATCAGTGGTGGCAACAAGGAGAACGTGCTGCCAGGGCGCGCCGAAGCCGTGGTCAATTTTCGCATGGTGCCCGGCGATACCGCGGCCACCGTGACCGAACATGTGCGGCGGGCGATTGACGATCCTCGAGTTTCGATCGCACTCGCCTCGCCCGTGGACGAAGCCTCACCGGTCGCCTCACGCAGCTCGGCCGCCTACCAGCGTATCAGTCGCGTGACCCGCATGCTGGTTCCTGGTGTGGTGGTGGCTCCCGGCCTGATGATCGGCGCGACCGATTCGCGCCACATGGGAGCGATCGCCGACGACATCTATCGCTATTCACCAGTGCGCGCGCGATCGGAAGACCTGTCGCGCTTTCATGGCACCGACGAGCGCATGGCCATCGACAACTATGCGGACCTGATCCGCTTCTATGAAATACTCATCAGTGACAGCACCGGCGCACGCCAAATCACTCAGTGATCGATAAGCATCGTGCGGGTTGCAGTTGCACCTGCGGTGGCCTCGGTCTGGCCCGAGAGGTCACCGGCGCTGGCTGTGGGGGTACCACTGACTGAGATGCGGGCGACCACCTGCACGTGCTGACCCTTGCTGATACTGTTGCCGGCCATCACGGCATCGGCGGCGGAGAGACTGAGGTCCTGCGGAAATGTCGCGGTGAGCCGCTTGACCGCCAGTGGCGGTCCACCTTGCGGTGAACGTACAAACACGAACAGCGGCGCACCGGCAGGCACCCTGCCCAGCAACGTCGGCGCCAGAATGATGTGCAGATGAATGGCGGTCTCGGCGCTGGCCTTCAGCGCGTTATCGTTCGCGGCGATCTGTTCATCAAGCGCGGCGATCTGCCGCCGTATCACTTCGCTGATCGCGGCGGGAGTATCGTACGACAGCAACGTCGCGAAGCGATGGCGCGACTGCGCAAGTGCTCCCTGGTGCATCAGTGCCACCGCGGTATAGAACAGCGCTTGGGGCGAGCGCGGGTCGATCTGCAGCGCCCGCTCGAATAGCGCCAGCGCCGCCTCGTTCTCGACGCCGTTGTTCTCGAACATGATGGTCTGCGCAATACCGGCGAGCGCTACCGCATTGCGGCCGCCGCTGAGCGCATCGGCGCGCCGAAAACTGCGGCGCGCCAGTTCCCATTGGTTGCCGCGCAGATAGCCGCGGCCGAGCTCCAGCCACGCCGGCACGTCGTCGGGATGCTCCTCGGTGGCGCGCAGCAGCGCCTGGATCGCCGTGCCGTCGCCAGCGGACCTGGCTTGGGCGGCCGCGACCTGCCGCCAGCCTTCGTGGCTCAGCTGCGGATACAGCACCGCCGCCGTGGCGGCGATCACGAGGGCTGCGAGTATGGCACCCAGTCGCTGCGCAGCCGGGCCCTGGGCGGGCGGGCGCAGCAACGGCCAGGTCACGAACAGGATAGCGCCCAGTGTCAGCAGCACGGCCGTGACGATGAAGCCGCTCATGTGCTACGAGCGGCCTTCAGGCGGATTCGTCGTCGCCAATCGGCAGCTGCGCGCGGCGTCGCAGGACTCTGAGCGCAATGAAAATGCCGCCGAGCAACAGTAATCCAGGTGCCGCCCACAGCCAGAGGTTGCGCAGGCTCATGCGCGGTCGGAGCAGGATGAACTCGCTGTAGCGCGCCACCAGGTAGTCGCGGATCTCGATGTCCGATTTACCGGACTCGATCAGCTTGTGCACTTCCATGCGCAGATCGGCCGCCAGACTCACGTTCGAATCGGCCAGTGCCTCGCTCTGGCACTGCATGCAACGCAGCTCATGGGTCAACCCGTAGTAGCGCGCCTGCAGTACCGGGTCAGCGAACGGTGGCGTGTTGTCGACCGCGGATGCTGTCCTGGCCGCAAGCATCGCTGCGACTGCGAGCGTCAGCGCCCAACGACGGGTGCCGATGCTGCGCCCGCTCACGCGCCCGCCTTGGCGGGCACCGTCAGATGCGGCAGGAATTTGCTGCGCCAGTCTTCCACGGTCATCGCACCATATTGCTTCTCGACCACGATGCCCTGCGGATCGATCAGGAAACTCTCGGGCGCGAGGTACACGCCAAAATCGATGGCCACTTCCCCTTTGCGATCGGCGAGCACGACCTGGTAGGGGTTGCCAAGCTGGGAGAGCCAGGATATCGCACTAGCGTCTTCATCTTTCCAGTCGAGGCCAACGATCGGGACGCGCCCTTCCTGCTTGATCTGCAGCAGCACCTCGTGCTCTTCGCGGCAGGTGGCACACCAGGTGGCCCAGATGTTCACCAGGTGCCAGCCACCGCGCAGGCTGGAGGAGTCGAAGGCCTGGGCCGGATCCACCAGCTGCGGCAGTGTGAATTGCGGTGCCGCCTTGCCGATCAGTGGCGACTTCACGAACTTGGCTTCTCGTTCAGGCGCATGCTTCAGACCCACCAGCAGCACCACGACCAGCAGCGCAAACGCCCCCAGCGGCAGCAAGAAACGTTTCACGACTGCGCCTTCAGCGGCTCGCCGATAGTCTGTGCGGTGGCATTGGCCGTCACTGCCGCGGTGCGGTAGCGCCGATCGAACAGCGTCACAACGCCCCCCAGCGCCATGATTGCCGCGCCCAGCCACACGAAGCGGATCATCGGCCGGTACTGCAGGCGCAGGCTCCAGGAGTTCGAGCCCAGGTCCTCACCCAGCGCTGCCAGCAGGTCGCGGTTCCACTGGGCGCCGATCGCCGCCTTGGTGGTCACGGTGCCCTGCACAAAATAGCGCCGCTTGTCGGGGAACAGGTCGGCAACCACCTTGCTACCCTGTGTCACGACCACGTGGCCGCGCACACCATCGAAATTCGGGCCTTCCATGTTTTCCACGCCCAGGAAGCGAAACTCGTAGTCACCAATCGTGTGCGACTGGCCTTGCGCGAGCGCAATGTCGCGTTCGATGGTATTCGACTCCACGAAGGTGATACCGAGTACGAAAATGCCGACGCCGATGTGTGCCACGGTCATGCCGATCACGCCCGCGGGCAACGCGATGCGGCGATACAGCTGCAGCAACGGATCCACCAGCGAAGACAAGATGATCCAGCAGCCCAGTACCGCGCCTATCGGTGTCATCAGGCGCGTGCTGCCGTAGATGCCGTACACGAGCCCTAAGCCGACCACCAGCGCGGTCACCAGCGACCCCAGCACGCGTCGTTTGGCGAGACTCAACTGACCGCGCCGCCAGCGCGCATGGATACCCACCGACAGCAGCGCCACCAGCGGCAAGGTCGGCACCAGGAAACTCGGATTGAAATACGGTGGCCCGACCGACAACGTGCCGAGGCCCAGCGTGTCGGCAATCATCGGCGCGAGTGTGCCGCCAAACACCACCGCGGTCGCCACCACCAGCAGAATGTTGTTGAACAGGATAAACGATTCGCGCGAGATCATCTCGAAGCCGACATCCGACCCCAGCGAAGGCGCACGCCAGGCATACAGTGTCAGTGCGCCACCGATCATCAGCACCAGGAAGCTCAGGATGAATATGCCGCGCGCCGGATCGGCGGCGAAGGAGTGCACGGAGTTGAGCACCCCAGAGCGCACCAGGAACGTGCCGAGGAGACTGAGCGAAAACACTGCGACTGACAGCAACAGTGTCCAGCTCTTGAACAGGCCGCGCTTGTCGGTGACGATCAGCGAGTGAATCAGCGCCGTGCCGGCGAGCCAGGGCATGAATGAGGCGTTCTCGACCGGATCCCACGCCCACCAGCCGCCCCACCCCAACACGTAATAGGCCCACCAACTGCCCAGCGCGATACCGCAGGCCAGGAAGGCCCAGGCCATCACCGTCCAGGGTCGCTGCCAGCGCGCCCACAGGTGGTCTCGCCGCCCTTCCAGCATCGCCGCACAGGCGAATGCAAAACTCACACTCATGCCTACGTAGCCCGCGTACAGGATCGGCGGGTGGATGGCCATCGCGAAATCTTGCAGCTGCGGATTGAGGTCCGCGCCGTCGATGGCCGCCGGCAGCAGGCGCTCAAAGGGATTGGAAGTCGCGAGCAGGAACAGCAGAAAGCCGAAACTGACCACGCCCAGCACGCCCAGCACGCGCGCCAGATAGTCGGCCGGTAGTTTGGCGCAGCGCCACGCGACCGCAATACTCCACACACCGAGTACGCAGATCCACAGCAGCAGCGAGCCCTCGTGCGCGCCCCACAGCGCAGCCACGCGGTAGAACAGCGGCAACGCCGAGTTCGAATGGTTGGCGACGTATTTCACCGAGAAATCGTTGACCACGAAGGCGTGCACCAGCGTGGCCGTGCCCAGCGCCAGGAACAGGAACTGCCCTTTGACAGCGCTCGTGGCGACCGACATCCAGCGCTCGCGCCTGAGCGCTGCGCCGGTCAGCCCGAAGAAGGCCTGCGCAGCACTCAGTGCCAGCGCCAGGATCATCGCGAAATGGCCGAGTTCGATCAGCATTACAGAGGCCCTCCAGTGGGTGTCGCAGCCGCGCCGTCTTTGAGCGAGCGTGCCAGCTCGGGCGGCATGTATTTCTCGTCGTGCTTGGCGAGCACTTCGTCAGCGACGAAAGTGCCGCTGCCATCGAGCCGACCGTAGGCGACCATGCCGGCGCCTTCCTTGAACAGGTCCGGCAATACCTGATCGTACCGTACGGGCACATTGTGCCGGAAATCGGTGACCGCAAAACTCACGTTCAGGGTGCCGGGCGTGCGTTGCAGGCTGCCCTTCACCACCATACCGCCCAGCCTGAAGCGCTGGCCCGGCTTCACCTCGCCCGCCGCCACCTTGGTGGGATCGAAGTAAAACATCACGTTCTCGCGAAAGGCGCGCAGCGCCAGCGTGCCGGCAATGCTCACGCCCGCGACGATCACCGCCACCAGCGCCATGCGTCGTTGTCTGGGCGTCATGAATGGCTCCGTTGCGACTGCAGGCGCCGCCGCACTTCGGCGCGCGCCGCGCGCAGGCTGCGACGTGCGAAAATGATATTGAGCACCACGACCAGCAGCGTCAGCAGGTACGAGGGCCAGAGCCAGGGCCAGTAACCGCCCATTTGCAACCAGTGCCTCATGCGTCCACCGCCGCTTCGGCCACCCAGTGCGCACCGCGTTCACGACGCAGTACTTCGCCACGCGCGCGCACCAGCATGATCGCCACGAAATAGAGCGTGAACCCGAGCAGCATCATCAGCAAGGGCATCAGCATGCTCGCCGGCATCGTCGGCTTGCCGAATTTCATCACGCTCGGTGCCTGATGCAGCGAGTTCCACCAGGTTACCGAGTAATGAATGATCGGTACGTTGACCGCACCGACGATGGCCAATACCGCGCTGGCGCGATCGGCGCGTGCGGTGTCGTCGATGGCGCTGCGCAGGCCCAGGTAGCCGAGGTACAGAAACAGGAGCACCAGTTCTGAAGTCAGTCGCGGATCCCATTCCCAATAGGTGCCCCACATCGGCCGGCCCCACAGGCTCCCGGTAACCAGCGCCAGAAAAGTAAAGGAGGCCCCGATGCTGGCACAACTGGCTGCCAGGGCGTGGCAGACGTTGATGCGCCAGATCAGGCCCACCGCTGCGTAGACGGCCATGGCGCTATAGATCATGACCGACAGCCACGCCGCCGGCGCGTGTACATAAATGATTCGAAAGCCGTCGCCCTGCTGATAATCGGCCGGTGCACTGATCAGGCCACCGTAAAGTCCGCCGAGGCACAACAGCAGCGCCGGCCAGGCGAACCACGGCGTCATCCGACCTGCCAGGCGGTAAAAATGTGGCGGCGAGCCGAGCTTGTGAAACCAGATCCAGGCCATGTCTACTCCAGACTGATACGCACCGCTGCCGCGGCGGCCAGCGGTGCCAGCGTCGCGCTCAACACCGCGATCGACGCCAGCAGGTACATCGGCGCCGCCATCGGCTCCAGCGCAATCGCCAGCGCGCTGGCGCGCGCACCGAAGATCAGCACCGGCACCGCCAGCGGCAATACCAGCAGTGCCAGCAGCACTCCACCGCGACGCAGGCCCAGCGTAAGGCCGGCGCCCACGGCGCCTATCAGGCTTAGCGCCACGCTGCCCAACAGCAGCACTGCCAAAACCCCTGGCATCGAGGCATAGGGCGCACCGAGCGCCGTCGCTGCCAGCGGCCCCACCAGCACCAGCGGCAAACCGGTCAGCAACCAGTGTACGCAGGTCTTGGCCAGCAGCAGCCAGGAGAGCGGCAGGCCGGAGACTGCCAGTTGTTCCAGTGTGCCGTCCTGACCATCCTCACGGAACAGGAATTCAAGTGCCAGCAGCGAGGATAACAACGCTGCCACCCATAAAGCAGCCGGTGCCATGTCTCTGAGGCGCGACAGCTGCGGGTTGCCGGCCAGTGGAAACAGCATCATCACCACCAAAAAAAACCCCAGCGGCTGCAACCATTCGCCCGGGCGCCTGAGCGCGAGGCGCAGGTCGCGCCGCACCAGCAGCCATCCGGCCCTTACTGCTGACACCGGTGCACTCATGAGAGTTCCAGTTCCTGCAGTTGCGCGGGTGGCAGCGACAGCGGCTGATGCGTGGCGACGATCGCCAGACCGCCGCGCTGCAGGTGCGCATTCAGCAATTCACTGAACATAGCCTGGCCGCGCGTGTCGAGATTCGAGGTGGGTTCATCGAGCATCCACAGCGCACATTCCAGCAGCAACACACGCGCCAGCGCAACCCGTCGCTGTTGTCCTGCAGACATCTGCCGGGCGAGTCGCTGATCGGCATCGGCGAAGCCGACGCTGGCCAGCGCCCGCTCGATGTCGGCGCTGCTGAGTGCGCGACGCAGGCCGGCTGAGTACCGCAGATTCTCGGCAGCGCTCAGATCAGCCTTGAGTGCGGTGCCGTGGCCGAGCCAGGCGAGTTCGGCATGGAAGGCGTGGCGATCCTTGCGGATGTCGCTGCTGCGCCAGCGCACGCTGCCCGATTCCAGCGGCAGCAAGCCGCACAGCGCGCGCAGCAGCGTCGACTTGCCAGCGCCATTGATGCCCGTGATCTGCAGGCAGCGGCCGGCTGGCACATCGAAACTCACTCCGCGCAGCACATGCAGGTCGCCGCGCCAGAGATGGAGATTGCTCGCGCTAAACATAGGTCATGTGGTGCGGACGGCGGGACTCGAACCCACACTCCCTTTTCAAGGAAGCAGATTTTCCTGCCACTTCGGCTTTCGCCGCCGCGCGCCAGTGCGCGCGTTTGTGGTCTGGACTATCCCTTCGCCCTGCCCTCGTCATGAGGATTTAGGCGCCGCCCGTCTAGTCTCTACACCTTCCCCTTGCGGGGCTTGGCTCGGGATTGGCCTGGGTAGCAAGCTCATGGTCGCCACCTGTAGCGTTCCCCGAGTTTGGGCGGTTCTGCTCCCGGGGTTTCCCCCAGGGCACTCCAGTCAAAGTCTGCTGCGTATACCAGTTTCGCCACGTCCGCTTGAGATTGGAGGCTAGGGTCGGAATCGAACCGGCGTACACGGCTTTGCAGGCCGCTGCATGACCACTCTGCCACCTAGCCGAAGATTAGAGTGGAGCGGGAAACGAGGCTCGAACTCGCGACCTCAACCTTGGCAAGGTTGCGCTCTACCAACTGAGCTATTCCCGCACCGACAAGGAAGGCCGGAATTGTAGGCAGTGGCGCGCCTAAGTCAAGGAAAGGCTTGTCTTTATGCGCGCCCGCCCGGGTTGGTAATTTCAGAAGGAATAGCCGGCAGCAACCACGATCGCAGTGGGGTTGAAGTCAATGTGCGTGCGGCGCAGTACGCCGGCCGTGTTGCCGATGTAATCGCTCTTGACCCAGGACCTGGAGTATGACGCATGCAAGCTCCAGTGATCCTGGATCTGCCAGCTGATGCCGGCGGTGATCGCCGGGCCCACCGAGTTACTCAGCGAGATCGCCGTCGGACCACCGGTGACCGCATTGCCCGCCGCGGTCGACTGACGGTCATAGAAATGCGTGTAGTTCACGCCGGCTTCAACATAGGGCCGGAACGCCTGGCTCTCGTCCCTGAACGTGTAGCACAGCAGCAGTGTGGGTGCGAACCATTTGGCGGTCGAGAGCACCTGACCGTTGAAAGGCACGGAGCCGAGCGTGGCCGGACCTTTGCCGACAGTTTCAGTCTTGGGTGGCCAGCCCGCGGCCAGCTCTACCGAGAAATGCGGCGTCAGCCGACGCAGGTACGCGAGGTATTCGGTGTTGACGTTCTTGACGTCCAGATTGGTCCCGGCCGGCACGAACTGGCCGGTAATGTCCTTCGCCTTGGCGTCGTACATCACAATGTAGGCGCCGACGCGGATCTCGTTGCTGTTGACTAATCCTGCGGCCGACGCAGCGGTTGTACCCACCAGGGCGAGCAGACCGACACTGGCGACTAGTTTAAGAGTGTTCATGGTTGCCGCCCTCAGAATTGGCTGAAGAAACCGCGCGCCGCGGCGGTGCAAAATGGGGCCACCGTCTGGTGGTAACTCTGTACCACCGCGCTTTGGCCCGCGGCACCGCCGCCGGCACCTGCGAAGATCGCGGCCTTGGTCTGCCCGAAGGCCACTTTCAGCGGGTCAAAGGCTGACAGCGGATTCATCGGATCGCCAATCGGCGCCGCTTCGAGATCGAGCAAGGGCACGAGCTGTGCCGGGACATGGGCGACATTGGTGAAGTAGCTCTCCTCCAGGGCAGAATTCACCGGGAAGAACACTACCGGATCCTTGGCACCACCGCACATCAGCACGGGACTCGTCGGTGTCCAGCTGCGCAGGTCGTTCTGCGCCAGCCTTTGCCGGAAAGGCAGCATGGCGGTCGAACTAGGCATCAGGTTAGTGACCGAGGGCACCGCGCCATCGGGGTTCATCGCGGCGTCGCCGACATAGGCGATACGAAACGCGTTCGTGATCAGGTTGCCCGGATTGCCAAAGCCGAGCCGGTACAACGGGGTGTTCGGATCGTTCGGGTCACTGGGCTCTGCCAACGCGGCGTCGAGCGCCGGGCTGCCGCTGCTGGGCTCGCCATTGACGCCTGGCGTGTTGCTATTGAACAGCGCCAGCGGCGGCAATTTGCCACTCATGTACAGCGTGTTGATGTTGGTCGTGCTGGGGAGCAGGCCTTCGATGGTTGGCGCGTAATTGGCTTCATAGATATTGGTAGTCGCCGCGTACATGCCGCCGTAGGACTTCTGGTAGCTGGTGGTCAGCAACGGGGTAAAGATCGTCGAGCCCAGGTCGACGCGGCCGTAAAACACGGTGTCCGCAAAGGCCGCGAGCGCATAGGGACCCGACATCGGTGCCGAGGCCGTGACGGTCATATTCGCGGCCTGCATGGCCTGCATGGCCTTGTGCGTGGCCATTGCCACGTAACCGCCCTGCGAATAGCCGGTAATGAAAAGTTTGCCGCCATCGGTGGTGCCCGAGGCCAGCACGTGGCCCAGAGCTTTGCGTGCCGCCACCAGCGCATCGATCATGTCGGCCGATTGCGCGGCGCCGTTGACATAGGGGTGGTACGGGAGCGAGGACGTGTCGTAGCCGGTGTAGTTCGGCGCGACCACGATATAGCCGTGCGCAGCAAACATCGCCGCGATCAGCGCACCTTCGCTGTTGGTGGGGTCGGTAATATCGGCCAGGTTGCGGTTCTTCACGGTATCGGTGCCGTGTGCATACAACACGATTGGGCGCGCCCCGCTGCAGCCGGCGCCACCCGTGGGCACCATCAAGGCACCGGAGGCACTGGCAGCTTCGGCATTGCCGCCGATGGTCCAGTAATGCATGTAGTTGAAATCAACGCCGCACACGGGATTGCCCGCGAGCAGCAGCAGCTGCTGGCCGGATGCACTGGCCATGAGCTCCGCCTTGAGTGTCGCGGCATCCACCGCGGCAATGCGCAGCGGCGGATTGTCTACCAGCGTACCGCGCGCGGTACTGTTATCCATCGTGGATGTCTGGGTGTCGGAGCCGCAAGCGGCCAGCAACAGCAATGCGCCCAATGCGCAAACCCCAATACCTGTCGTCTTCATGCCAGCCTCCTGACCCCGTGGGCGGCGAACCCTTGGATTAGCCGGGCGCAAACTGGCCCCGCCTTGTGGGCGCGAGTTTACGCCAGTGGCCGCTGCTGTGCGACTGCGGAACAATACTATTGCAGCGGCTGGACGGATTTAAGGTTTGGTCGGGACGCCGAGATTTGAACTCGGGACCCCTTGCACCCCATGCAAGTGCGCTACCAGGCTGCGCCACGTCCCGACCGTAAACCAGTGATCGATGATAGATCAGCGGCGCAGGATGCGCAGCACTTCTTCCAGTTCGATGCGCATCTGCCGCACGATCTGCTGGCTCTGGCTGATGTCGGTGCGCGCCTCATCACCGCCGAGCTTGTTGCGCGCACCGCCGATCGTGAAGCCCTGCTCGTACAGCAGACTGCGGATCTGGCGGATGATGATCACATCCTGGCGCTGGTAGTAGCGGCGATTGCCGCGGCGCTTGACCGGCTTGAGCTGCGGAAATTCCTGCTCCCAATAACGCAGCACATGCGGCTTCACGCCGCACAGCTCGCTCACTTCGCCGATCGTGAAGTAGCGCTTGCCGGGAATCGCTGGCAGTTCGTTATTGTTCTTTGCTTCCAGCATAGGCCTCAACCCGCGCCTTGAGCTTCTGCCCGGGGCGGAATGTCACTACACGTCGCGCGCTGATCGGAATCTCTTCGCCGGTCTTCGGGTTGCGGCCGGGTCGCTGGTTCTTGTCGCGTAGATCGAAATTTCCGAAGCCGGAAAGTTTCACTTGTTCACCGCGACTCAACGCGCCACGCACTTCCTCGAAAAAAAGATCGACGAGTTCGCGCGCCTCACGCTTGTTAAGACCGAGCTGATTGAACAGCGCTTCCGCCATTTCCGCTTTGGTGAGAGCCATCGTCTTATTCTCTTATTCTCGCATCCAAGCTCGAGCGCAGTTCCGCGCACACCCGGGCCACTACCTCATCGGCGTCGGCATCTGTAAGCGTGCGGGATAAATCCTGCAAAATCAATCCCAAAGCCACGCTTTTTCGACCGAATTCTACACCTTGCCCCTGGTATAGGTCGAAAACTCGCAGCTCATGTAACCGGGTTGAGGCGGCAACACTAACACGATCGGCAATGCGCCCAAAAGTCTCGGAAATCGGTACGGTGAAGGAAATATCGCGGCGAATCTGCGGGAATGAGGAGATCGCATGGTAACGCGCCGGCTGTGACTGCAGCACAACATCGGCATCCAGCTCGAACATGATCGGTGCATATGTAAAATCAAGATCACGCGCCAGGGCAGGATGAAGTTCGCCAAGATGGCCGATCACGCGGCCATCGTGCACGATCCGCGCGCTACGTCCGGGGTGCAGGCCCGGTGGTGGCGTCGGATCCGCTTCAAATCGGTGCGGCCTCCCTGGCCCGCCCAAGTCCAGCAGTGCGCTGACCTCGCTCTTCAGGTCATGAAAATCGACGCTGGCCCGCGCCGCTCCCCACTGTTCGGGCAAGCGCGCGCCTTGCACCAGCCCGGCGATCTTCTGCGTCTCGACGATACGGCCATCGCTCCCGCGCCGAAAGCAGGTGGCGATTTCGAACAGCCGCACGCGTTCGCGCTGGCGGCGTTGATTCTCCAGCGCCACGTTGAGCAGCCCCGGCCACAGCGAGGCGCGCATCACGCTGAGATTACTAGCGATCGGGTTGCGCAACACGATCGCCGGGCTTACACCCAGCAACCGCTGCTGCCCGGCTGGATCGGTAAAGCCAAAGGTGATTGCTTCCTGGAAGCCACGCGCGGCCAGCAACGCCAGCACCTGCGCTTCATCGACGCGCAATTCACTGACGCTACCGAGGCGGCGCTCGCCGCGCGGCGCGCTCTCGGGAATCGCATCGTAGCCGCCTAAGCGCGCCAACTCTTCTATCAGGTCCGCTTCGATGCCGATATCGAAACGCCACGACGGCGGTGTCACGCGCCAGTGATCGGCGCTCACTGTGTCGAGCTGCATACCCAGTGCGCTCAAGCGTTGGGTGACCATGGCTGTAGCCACCGGCGTACCCAGCAGGCGTGTGATGTGGTCGCTGCGTAGATCGATGGCCAATCGGCGTGGCAGTTCGTCCGGCAATTCCTGCAGCTGCGCGGGGCCGGGCTGGCCGCCGGCTATCGCCAGGATCAGTGCGGTGGCGCGCTCCAGCGCGCGCTCCTGCAGCGCCGGATCCACGCCGCGCTCGTAGCGCTGGCTGGCATCGGTCTGCAGTCCGTAGCGGCGCGCGCGACCGGCAATAGCCGCCGGATCGAACCAGGCCACCTCGAAGAACAGATCGCTGCTCGCTTCGCTGATGGCGCTGCGCTCGCCGCCCATGATGCCGGCCATGCCCACGGCGCCCGCGCCATCGGCGATTACCGTGACATCGGCAGCGAGCGTCAGCTCGCGCCCATCGAGCAATCGCAGAGCCTCACCCTGGCCGGCCTTGCGCACTTCAATGCTGCCGTGGAGCTTCCCCAGATCGTAGGCGTGCATCGGCTGACCGAGTTCCAGCAGCACGAAATTCGTCACATCGACAATGGGACTGATCGAGCGCAGGCCGGAGTGTTCAAGCCGCGTGCGCAACCACGCAGGTACGGGCCGCCGATTGTCTACGCCCCGCAGCACGCGACCGGCAAAACGGGCTGAGCCCGCGCCCGGCTGCAATCGCACTGCGAAGTAATCGTTCACAGTAGCTGGCACAGTGGCTGCGGCATTGGTGCCCGGGAGCGGCGGAGGCTTGAGTGGCACGCCGCTAAGGGCCGATAGTTCGCGCGCTACGCCGAGCACCGACATGGCATCGCCGCGATTGGGAGTGATGCCGAGCTCGATCTGTACCTCATCGAGCTGAAGATATTCACGCAGCGTCGCGCCCAGCGGCGCATCGGCCGGCAGTTCGAGTATGCCGGCGCCCCCACTCGTCAGCTGCAGCTCCTGCGCGGAACAGAGCATGCCCTGCGATTCCACGCCGCGCAGTTTCGCCGCGCCAATAGCGAGGCCACCGGGCAGTTGCGCGCCTACTGTGGCCAGCGCGCTGCGCAGGCCGGCGCGCGCATTGGGCGCGCCGCAGACGATCTGCAGGGTTTTGCCAGCACCTGTAGAAACCTGGCAGACGCGCAATTTGTCGGCCCGTGGATGCGCCACGGCGCTGAGGATTTCGGCCACCACCACGCCACTGAACGGCGGCGCGGCCTGGTTCATCGCTTCCACTTCGATACCGAGCATGGTCAGGCGTGCGCTGAGCTCTGCATCGCTCCACGGCAGCTCGACCCAGGAGCGCAGCCACGACAGGGGCAGCTTCATGGCCTTAGCCGCGCGCGAACTGCGCCAGGAAGCGCAGGTCGTTGTCGTAGAAGAAACGCAGGTCCGGTACGCCGTAGAGCAGCATCGCCAGTCGTTCGATGCCCATGCCGAAGGCAAAACCGCTGTAACGTTCAGTGTCGATGCCGCAGGCGCGGAAAACGTTGGGATGCACCATGCCGCAGCCGGCCACTTCCAGCCAGCCACTCTGCTTGCACACCCGGCAGCCCTTGCCGCTGCACATTACGCAGGAGATATCGACTTCGGCCGAGGGTTCGGTGAAGGGGAAATACGAGGGGCGCAGCCGCATCTGCAATGGCCGCTCGAACAGCCCCTCCATGAATTCATGCAGCACGAACTTCAGGTTGGCAAAACTGACATCCGTATCTACAAGCAGGCCATCGACCTGGTGAAACATCGGCGAGTGGCTGACATCCGAATCGCAGCGATACACGCGGCCGGGTGCGATCAGCGCGAACGGCGGCTGGCGCTGCTGCATCGCGCGTATCTGCACCGGCGAGGTATGGGTGCGCAGCAGCAGCGAATCATCCAGATAGAAGGTGTCGTGCATTGCACGCGCCGGATGATTGGCGGGGATGTTCAGCGCCTCGAAATTGTGGAACTCGTCTTCCACTTCGGGTCCGGTGGCCACCTCATACCCAGCATTGCGGAACAGCGCCTCGATGCGCAGGCGCGTGCGGGTGAGCGGATGCAGACCGCCGCGTGGTTCGCCACGTCCGGGCAAAGTGACATCGATGCGTCCGGACTCGAGCTGCACTGCAATCGCCGCCCGCTCGAGCGCGCCGCGCCGCCCCTCGATGGCCGATTGCAGCTCAGTCTTGGCGGCATTGATCAGTGCGCCGGCCGCGGGTTTCTGCGCCGCTGGCAGCGCGCTTAAGCCCTTGAGCTGCTCGGTGTAGACACCCTTGCGGCCCAGCCAGTGCACCCGCAGTTCATCGAGCGCGGTGAGGCTCGCGCAGGTCTGCACCTGCGCGAGCGCATCCGCCGTCAGTGCGGCCAGATCCGCCACGGCTTCAGGCTGCCAGCGCCGCCTTGGCCTGCGTAGCGATGACCCCGAAGGCATTCGCGTCATTGACGGCGAGGTCAGCCAGCAGTTTGCGGTCGATCTCGATGCCGGCCAGGCGCAGGCCAGCGATCATGCGGCTGTAGGACAGCTCATGCAGGCGCGCGGCCGCGTTGATGCGCGTGATCCATAGCGCGCGGAAATCACGCTTCTTGGCGCGCCGGTCGCGGAATGCATATTGCCCGGCCTTGATGACCGCCTGCTTGGCGGTGCGATAGATCTTGCGCCGCGCGTTGTAATAGCCCTTGGCTTTGCCAAGGATTTTCTTGTGACGGCGTCCGGCCGTCACGCCACGTTTGACTCGTGCCATGGTTAGAATCCTCTAGCGTATGCGGTTAGTGATTGGGCAACAGCTGGATTAGGCGATTGACATCGCTCTTGTCTACGAGACTGCTGCCGCCGGAGCGTTTATGACGCTTGCGCTTGGAATCTATGTGGCCGAGATTGTGGCGACGCCCCGACGAATAGCTCTTGAAGCCGTTCGCCGTTTTACGGAAACGCTTGGACGCCGCCCGGTTGGTTTTCAACTTGGGCATAAATCAACTCCATTTTGTAGCAAAAGGTTCGCAAGGCCGCCTGCGCGGCCCGCTTGCCTGCGGATCAGCATTGGCGGGGGCTTAAGCCTCCGCCGCGACCGATCACTTCTTTTTTGGTGAAAACACCATGATCATCTGCCGCCCTTCCATCATCGGGAACTGCTCGACGATCGCCGCTGCGGCGAGATCGATCTGAACCCGATCCAGGAGTTTGCGACCCAGATCCTGATGCACCATCTCACGGCCACGGAACCTCAGGGTTACCTTGGCCTTGTCACCCTCGGCGAGGAAACGCAGCAGATTACGCACTTTGACCTGGTAATCCGCCTCTTCCGTACCGGGACGAAACTTCACTTCCTTGACCTGCTGCTGCTTCTGCTTACGCTTGGCAGAGTGGGCCTTCTTGTTCTGTTCGAACAGGAATTTGCCGAAATCCATCACCCGCACCACTGGCGGTTCAGCCGTGGGCGACACTTCAACGAGATCAAGCTCGGCCGTTTGTGCCAATGCCTGGGCTTCGAATCTGGTCATCACCCCCGCTTGCGCTCCGTCCGCCCCGATCACCCGCACCGTTGGCGACGTGATCTCCTCGTTGCGCCGGATGCGCTTCGTTGCAATGGCTATACGTCAATCCTCCAAACTTCGGCGCCCGCGACTTTCGAGCTCCACCGCCAGACGCTCGATGAACGTCTGTGCAGGCATGGTGCCCAGGTCTTTGCCGCTACGGGAACGCACGGAAACCAAGTTCGCCGCAACCTCCTTGTCCCCTGCGACCAACAGGTAAGGCACGCGTTGCAGCGTATGTTCGCGAATCTTAAAGCCCACTTTCTCGTTGCGCAAGTCGCATTCGACCAGAAGCCCTTGTTTTCTCAGCAAATCCGCCGTTTGCAGCACGTATTCGTGCTGGCGATCGGTAATGCCCATCAGCACCACCTGGACCGGGGCCAGCCAGGTCGGGAGCTTGCCGGCGTGATGTTCGAGCAATATGCCTAAGAATCGCTCCAGCGAGCCGAAGATCGCGCGGTGCAACATGACCGGCGTCTGCTTCTGGCTGTGCTCATCGATGTAGTGCGCGCCGAGGCGCGTGGGCATGTTCAGATCGACCTGCAGCGTGCCGCATTGCCAGTCGCGGCCGATCGCGTCGCGCAGCACGAACTCGAGCTTGGGGCCATAGAAGGCGCCCTCGCCCGGATTGAGCGTGTATTCGATGCCGGCCGCATCGGCGGCCTGCTTGAGCGCCGATTCAGCCTGATCCCAGATCGCATCCGATCCGACCCGCTTGGCTGGCCGGTCGGAGAACTTGATGCGCAGATCGTCAAACCCGAAATCGCGGTAGATACTGAGGATCAGTTGCGTCATCGCCACCGACTCGGCGGTAATCTGGTCGGGCGAAACGAAAACGTGCGCGTCGTCCTGTGTGAAGGCCCGCACCCGCATCAGGCCATGCAACGCGCCCGAGGGTTCGTAGCGGTGCACCTTGCCAAACTCAGCAAAACGCACCGGCAGCTCACGGTAACTGCGCAAACCCTGTTTGAAGATCTGCACGTGGCCGGGGCAGTTCATCGGCTTGATCGCGTACACGCGCTCGTCGGGCGTCTGCGTCGTGTACATGTTCTCGCCGAACTGTTCCCAATGGCCTGAGGCGATCCACAGGCTCCGGTCCATGAGTTCAGGGCCGTTCACTTCCTGGAAACCCGCGGCCTCCTGGCGTACGCGCATATAAGCGATGAGCCGCTGGAACAGGCGCCAGCCCTTGGGGTGCCAGAACACGGCGCCCGGCGCTTCCTCCTGCATGTGAAACAGATCGAGCTCACGGCCGATGCGCCGATGATCGCGCTTTTCCGCTTCCTCGAGCCGGTGCAGATAGGCATCGAGCTGCTTCTGGTCGGGCCACGCCGTGCCGTAGATCCGCTGCAGCATTTCGTTGCGCGAATCGCCGCGCCAGTAGGCGCCTGCCACTTTCATTAGCTTGAAGGCCTTGAGCCTGCCGGTGGACGGCACGTGCGGCCCGCGGCACAGATCGATCCAGTCGCCCTGTCCGTACAGGCTGATCGCCTCGGTGGCCGGGATGCTGGCGATGATTTCGGCCTTGTATTTTTCGCCGATGCCACGGAAGTACTCGACCGCAGCATCGCGCGCCATCTCGCGCCGCTCGACTGCCAGATCAGATTTTGTGATCTCGCGCATGCGCGCTTCGATGGTCGCGAGATCCTCGGTCGTGAAGGGCCGCGAGTAGGCGAAGTCGTAAAAGAATCCGTCCTCGATCACCGGGCCGATCGTAACCTGCGCCTCCGGATAAAGCTGCTTGACCGCCTGTGCCAGCAGGTGCGCAGTCGAATGGCGGATGATCTCCAGACCCGCGGCATCGCGCTCGGTGATGATGCTGAGCTTGCAATCGTGCTCGACGCGATAAGTGGTGTCGACCAGCTTATCGCCGACGCGCCCGGCCAGCGCTGCGCGCGCCAGACCGGCACCGATGCTCGCCGCCACTTCGGCGACCGTCACAGGATGATCGAAGCTGCGCTGCGAGCCGTCCGGCAGTGAAATAGTCGGCACTTGGTTAGAAGCCTGCATCAAGAAAATTGGTAGGCGCGACTGGGATCGAACCAGCGACCACCACCATGTCAAGGTGATGCTCTACCACTGAGCTACGCGCCTGTTTCAGCGGGGCGAAAGATACCGGAGGCGTGTCGGGCTGGCAAGCTAAAGCGCGGATTCATAAGCGTTTTCAGCTCTTGCGCTGCGCCGCCGCCGGTGGCGCATCGAAACCCAGTTCGAGCTCGAAGCGCCGCAGCGCATCGAGCTGGTCGCGCACGGTGGCCGCCTGCTCGAATTCCAGATTGCGCGCATGGGCGTACATGATCTCTTCGAGGCGGCGTATTTCGCGTTGTGCCTCGGCGAGATTGCGCGGCACGGCGATCGGCGCCACTCGGGTCGTGCCCCGCCCGCGGCCTCGCGATAGTGGCGCCGGAGCGCTGCGCGCGCCCTCCATCACATCGGCGACCGGCTTGACGATGCTGCGTGCCTCGATGCCGTGCTCCAGGTTGTAGGCATGTTGTTTTGCGCGGCGGCGCGCAGTTTCATCAATCGCCCTTTGCATCGAATCCGTTACCTTTTCGCCATAGAGGATCGCGCGACCGCGCAGGTTGCGCGCCGCCCGGCCGATGGTCTGGATCAGCGAGCCGCCGGAGCGCAGGAAGCCTTCCTTGTCGGCATCGAGGATCGCGACCAGCGCGACCTCGGGCATGTCGAGCCCCTCGCGCAGCAGGTTGATGCCCACCAGCACGTCGAACTTGCCGAGGCGCAGGTCGCGGATGATCTCCACGCGCTCCACGGTCTCGATGTCAGAGTGCAGGTAGCGCACGCGCACGCGATGCTCGCTGAGGTACTCGGTCAGGTCCTCGGCCATGCGCTTGGTGAGTGTGGTGATCAGCACACGCTCATTGGCGGCCACACACAGGCGGATCTCGCCGAGCACATCATCGATCTGCGAACTGGCCGGGCGCACGGTGATTTGCGGATCGAGCAGGCCCGTGGGGCGCACCACTTGCTCCACGCGCTGCCCTTCATGGCTGGCCTCATAGGATCCGGGCGTGGCCGACACGAAAATCATCTGCGGCGCGAGGCGTTCCCACTCCGCGAACTGCAGCGGCCGGTTGTCGAGCGCCGAGGGCAGGCGGAAGCCGTACTCGACCAGCGTCTCCTTGCGCGAGCGGTCGCCCTTGAACATGGCGCCCAGTTGCGGGATGGTCTGATGGCTCTCATCGACCACCAGCAGCGCGTTGGGGGGCAGGTAGTCGTACAGGCAGGGCGGCGGCTCGCCCTGCTCGCGTCCCGAGAGATAACGCGAATAGTTTTCTATCCCAGAGCAATAGCCCACTTCGCGGATCATCTCGAGATCGAACTGCGTGCGCTGCTCCAGTCGCTGCGCCTCGACCAGCTTGCCCGCGGCATACAATACCAGCAGGCGCTCGCGCAGCTCCTCACGGATCAGCTCGAGCGCGCCGACCAACCGGTCGCGCGGCGTGACGTAGTGCGTGCCGGGGTAAACCGTGAAGCGCGGAATCCGCTGCAGCACTTTACCCAGCAATGGGTCGAGCAGCGCGAGGTTCTCGATGGTGTCGTCGTTGAGCTCGACGCGCACCGCATCGCGGCCCGATTCCGCCGGGAATATGTCGATGATGTCGCCGCGCACCCGAAAGCTTCCGGGTTGCAGCTCCAGGTCGTTGCGCGTGTACTGCATCTCCGCCAGGCGGCGCAGCAGCTTGCGCTGATCGATGCGCTCACCGCGCACCAGGTGCAGCACCATCGCCAGATACGCCTGCGGATCGCCGAGGCCGTAGATACACGACACGGTGGCGACGATGATGGCATCGCTCCGCTCCAGCATGGCCTTGGTGGCCGAGAGGCGCATCTGCTCGATGTGCTCGTTGGTGGAGGCGTCCTTCTCTATATAGGTGTCGCTCGAGGGCACATAGGCCTCGGGCTGGTAGTAGTCGTAGTAGGAGACGAAGTACTCGACCGCATTGCGTGGAAA
>JAYUZE010000314.1:0-2833 GCA_043752035.1 Gammaproteobacteria bacterium | reverse complement strand
GCTGGTGGAAGATACGCACCGAGCCGCCGCCGATTTCCGCACCGTTGAGTACACAGTCGTAGGCCTGCGCCAGCGCCCCACCCGGGTTGGCCTTGAGCGCAGCGGGATCCAGATCCTTGGGTGAGGTGAAAGGGTGATGCATCGCAGCCCAGCGCTTCGCATCCTCGTCATATTCGAACATCGGGAAATCGACCACCCATAGCGGCGCCCAACCCTCGCTCACCAGTTTCAGATCCTGCGCGACCTTCAGCCGCAAGGCACCGAGCGCATCGTTGACCACTTTGGCGCGATCGGCGCCAAAGAAAATCAGGTCCTTGTCGGCAGCGCCGGTGCGCTCGAGGATGCCGGCGATCGCCGCATCGTCGAGGAACTTCACGATCGGCGATTGCAGACCATCGCGCCCCTTGCTGCGCTCGTTGACCTTGATATACGCGAGACCGCGCGCGCCGTAGCGCGCCACGAACGCCGTGTACTCGTCGATCTCCTTGCGCGTCAGCGCGCCGCCGCCCGGCACGCGCAGCGCGGCCACGCGCCCCTGCGCGTCATTGGCGGGCTGCGCAAACACCTTGAAATCGCAGCCTTTGACCAGATCGGCCACATCGACGAGCTCGAGCTGCACGCGCAGGTCGGGTTTGTCGGAGCCGTAGCGGTGCATCGCCTCGTGATAGCTGAGCCGCGGGAACGGATCGGGGAGCGAGAGTTTCATCACCTTGTGGAACAGCTCGCGCACCAGACCTTCCATCAGCGCCATGATCTGTTCCTGCGAGAGGAACGAGGTCTCGACGTCGAGCTGCGTGAACTCTGGCTGCCGGTCGGCGCGCAGGTCTTCGTCGCGGAAGCAGCGCACGATCTGGTAGTAGCGCTCGAAGCCCGCGATCATCAGCAGCTGTTTGAAGATCTGCGGCGACTGCGGCAGCGCGAAGAACTTGCCAGCGTGGGTGCGGCTCGGCACCAGGTAGTCGCGCGCGCCCTCCGGCGTCGCCTTGGTCAGCATCGGCGTCTCGATATCGGTAAAGCCGTGGCCGTCGAGATACTCACGCATCGCGCGCGTGATCGCGTGGCGCTGGCGCAGGCGCTGGCTCATCACCTCGCGGCGCAGATCGATGTAGCGATAGCGCAGCCGCACTTCTTCGCTCACCTGCTCATCGAGCTGGAAGGGCAGCGGGTCGGCGCGATTGAGCAGCTCGACTTCGGTCGCGACGATCTCGACCCGTCCGCTAGCCAGCGAGGCATTCACGGTACCTACCGGCCGCTCGCGCACCGTCCCGGTGACGCGCACCACGAATTCATGGCGCAATTTTTCGGCCGCAGCGAACACGCTCACCGCGTCTGGGTTACAGACGATCTGCACCAGCCCTTCGCGGTCGCGCAGGTCGACGAAGATCACGCCACCGTGATCGCGCCGCCGGTGCACCCAGCCGGCGACGCTGACGCTGGTACCGATCAGGGATTCATTAACTTGGCCGCAGTAGTGGGTGCGCATGACGGCAGGAGACTAAAGGAAAGGCGCGCGATGTTACGGGCCGGACGCGGGGGGCGCAACCGGCCTGGCAGCGGTTTCCTCGTGGACCACGCCCGGCGCGACCACGCCCAGCGTGACGATCATTTTCATGGCCTCGTCCACGGTCATATTCAGGGTGCGCACCTGGGTACGCGGCATCATGAAGATGAAGCCCGAAGTGGGGTTCGGTGTAGTGGGCACGAACACGCAGACCTGTTCCTCACCGAGTTTTTCGTTGATCTCCGGCAGGTTATCGGTGGTCTGGAAACCGATGCTCCAGATGCCCGCGCGCGGGTACTCGACCAGCAATACATGCTTGAAGGACTTGCCCGAGTTCGAGAGGATGGTTTCAGAAAAGCTCTTCACGCCGCCATACAGTGCGCGCACGAAGGGAATACGCTCGAGCGCGTCCTCCCAGAAGGCCACCAGCGCGCGACCGATGAAATTCGTGACCAGCAGGCCGGTCAGCAGCACGAGCAATACCGCCAGCACCGCGCCAAACCCCGGGATATGCAGGCCGAACAGCGTATCGGGGCGCAGCGCCTTGGGCAGCACCAGCAGCGTCTGGTCCATCAGCTCGAGGATGAAGCGTACCACCAGCACCGTGACCAGCACCGGCACCCAGATCAGCAATCCGTTGATCAAGTAACGCCGCAGCGCCCGCAGCAAGCGCTCGCGCTGCACCAGCTGCGCGCGGTTCACCGCCGCTTTCCGCCGCGCGCCGGCTGCTTTTTCTTCGCAGCGCGCACTGTGGGCCGCCGCGCCGCGGAGCGACTACTCCCCCGGCTCGCCTTGCCCGCAGCGCCACTCCCCGAGGCCTTGCTCTGCTTGCTGCCCTTGCCCTCAGCCGCGGACTTGCCCTCGGTGCCGCCCTTGCCCTCGGATTTGGCCTCAGCTTGGCCCTCGCTCTTGGCCTCGGTCTTGGCCTCGGTCTTGGCTTCGCTCCCCTTGGCATCCGCGCCCGGCTTGGCATCGGCACCAGCCTTGGCATCGGCCGCCGGCGCCTCGCGCTCGGCGCCCGCAAGATTGCGCTTGTTGTCGCCCTCAGTCTTGAAATCGGTCTCGTACCAGCCCGAACCCTTGAGCCGGAACACCGGCGCCGACACGAGCTTGAGAAAGCCCGCCTTCTTACACGACGGGCACTTCTTCAGCGGCTTGTCGGTGATTTTCTGCAGTACCTCAGCGTAGTACTTACAACTGGGGCATTCGTATTCGTAGAAGGGCATGACTTTCCTTACCGGATCCGGGCGTTGGGCATTATAGGGCCGGCGCGTGGGCTGCGGGGAGACGGGGCGATCGCAGCATTGGCTTGCCAAAGCGTGTATCGGGGAG
>JAYUZE010000313.1:0-3144 GCA_043752035.1 Gammaproteobacteria bacterium | reverse complement strand
TGCCAGCTGCGCATCATCCGGACCGGGCTCGCTGAGGTACTGGGCCGCTATCGAGCGGCGCGCCAGCAGCGCCTCGACACTGCTCAAACGGCCTCCATCAGGCGCAGCACTTCGGCGGTCTTTTCCTGCATCAGTGCCTCGCTGCCACGCGACTCGACATTCAGGCGCACCAGCGGCTCGGTGTTCGAGCTGCGCAGGTTCAGCCGCCACTGTGCAAACTCCATCGACAGGCCGTCGGTAAAATCGACACTCAGTGCCTGTGCGGCGTAGTGCTGCTGCACGCGCGCAGTGGCCGCGCGCGCATCGCCGATTTCGCGGTTGATCTCGCCGCTGACCGGGAACAGGCGCTGGCGCTCGCCGACCAGCTCGCCCAGCGTCTTGCCGCTCTCGCCCATCACCGCCAGCACCAGCAGCCAGGGAATCATGCCGCTGTCGCAGTAGGCGAAGTCGCGGAAATAGTGGTGCGCGCTCATCTCACCGCCATACACGCCATCGACCTCGCGCATGCGCTGCTTGATGAAGGCGTGACCCGAACGGCACAGCACCGCTTCGCCCCCGCACCGTCGCACGATATCGATGGTGTTCCAGGTCAGGCGCGGATCGTGCACGATGCGGCCGCCCGGATAGCGCTTCAGGAAAGCTTCAGCCAGCAGGCCCACCAGGTAGTAACCCTCGACGAAGCCACCGTGCTCGTCGAAGAAGAAGCAGCGATCGAAATCGCCATCCCAGGCGAGGCCGATGTCGGCGCCACTGCTGTGGATCGCATTGATCGTGCTGGCGCGATTGGCCTCGATCATCGGATTCGGCACGCCGTTAGGAAACGAGCTGTCAGCCTCGTGGTGCACTTTGATGAACTCGAACGGCAGGTGCGGCTCGAGCTGATCGACCACCATGCCGGCGCCGCCGTTGCCGGCGTTGACCACTACTTTGAGTTTGCTGAGCTTCGCACCTTTCACGTAACTGAGCAGGTGCGCGAGGTACTTGTCGTTGATATCCAGCGGCCTGCTCGTGCCTTGCTTCGCTGCCGCTGGCGGCAACCTGCCCTCCTCGATCAACGCCTGCATTTCCTTGAGGCCAGTGTCGGCGCTGATCGGCTTGCTCTGCTCGCGCACGAACTTCATGCCGTTGTAGTCGGGCGGATTATGACTCGCGGTCACCATGATGCCGCCGTCCAGCTTTTCAGCGAAGGTGGCGAAATACACGCCCTCGGTGCCGCACAGGCCGATGTCAGCGACGTTTACGCCCGAGTCGTTGAGCCCGCGCATCAGCGCCGCCGACAAGGTGGCGCTGCTCGCGCGGATGTCGCGCCCGACCGCCACTGTGCCGGGCCTTACGAACGCGGCGTACGACTGGCCGATGCGATAGGCCAGGTCTTCATTCAATTCACTGGGAATCCGGCCGCGGATGTCATAGGCCTTGAAACAGCTCAACTTGCTCATGCTGCAACTCCGTGCGCGGCTCGCGCTACTGGTTCGATCCCTGGCGACCGTACTGATCTTCGAAGCGGACAATGTCATCTTCGCCCAGATACCCGCCCGACTGCACCTCGATGATATGCAGCGGAATCTTGCCCGGGTTCTCGATGCGATGGCGCACGCCGATGGGTATGTAGGTCGACTGGTTTTCCTCGAGCAGAAACACTTCTTCGCCGCGGGTGATGCGCGCGGTGCCCGAGACCACCACCCAGTGTTCAGCGCGATGGTGATGCAGCTGCAGCGAGAGCACGCCACCCGGGCGCACCACCAGGCGCTTGACCTGAAAACGCTCGCCGTTATCCAGGCTGTCGTAGCTGCCCCAGGGACGGAAGACCTCACGATGCAACAGGTGCTCGCTGCGGCCGCGCTGCTTGATCTGCGCCACCAGCGCCTTGACGTCCTGCACGCGCCCGCGTGGCGCCACCAGCACGGCGTCTTTGGTCTCGACCACGACGTGATCGCGCAGGCCCACGGCTGCGACCAACCGGCTCTCGGCGTACAGATAGCACCCTTGCGTGTCTTCGGTCAGCACATCGCCCTTGCGCACGTTGCCATCGCTATCCTGCGGGCAGGCGTCGTGCAGGCTGGACCACGAACCCACATCGCTCCAGCCGGCGTCCAGCGGCACCACTACTGCGGCGGAGGTTCTCTCCATGACCGCGTAGTCGATCGACTCGCTGCGGCACTCGGCAAAAGCGCCAGCATCGACGCGTGTGAAATCCAGATCGCGCGCGGCGCCACTGCTGGCGCGTGCGCAGGCCGCCGCAATATCCGGGGCCAGGCGCTGCAGTTCATCCAGGTAGCGGCGCGCCGCGAATACGAACATGCCGCTGTTCCAGTAGTACTCGCCACTGGCGAGAAATTCCTCGGCGCGCGCCTGCTCGGGCTTCTCGACGAAGCGCTCGATACGCCACGCCTTGCCGAGCGCGGCGCCGCGACGGATATAGCCGTAGCCAGTCTCGGGCCTCTGCGGCACCACGCCAAAGGTGACCAGATTGCCCGCGCGCGCCGCCACCACGGCGACCTCGACGGCCTGGCGAAGCGCCACGGCGTTGCGGATCGCGTGATCGGCGGGCAGCACCAGCAGCAGCGCCTCGGTGCCTGCCGCGGCCAGTGCCGCGTGCGCTGCCAGCGCAATCGCCGGGGCGGTGTTGCGCCCCACCGGCTCGAGCACGATGGCCTGGGCCGGGGAATCGATAAGGCGCAGTTGTTCGGCGACCAGGAAGCGATGCGCTTCGTTGCACACCACCACCGCCGGCGCGGCCTCGAGACCGGCCAGCCGCAGCACTGTGTCCTGCAGCATCGTGTGTTCGCCGACCAGCGGCAGCAGCTGCTTGGGATACAACTCGCGCGAAAGCGGCCACAGCCGGGTGCCGGCGCCGCCTGAAAGGATCACGGGTACGAGCATGCTGGGCAATATCTCCGATGTATCTGGACCAACCGCTCAGCGCGGGAACACCGGCCGGCCACGCCCGATCGCGTAGTAGTCGAACCCCTGGCGCGCCAGCGCCGCCGGATCGTACAGGTTGCGCCCATCGAGAATGCGTGGCGCACTCAGCAGATTTTTCAGGCGTTCGAAGTCGGGGCTGCGAAACTCCTGCCATTCGGTGGCGATCAGCAGCGCCGCAGCGCCGTTCGCAGCTTCATAGGCATCGCGGCACAGGCTCAG
>JAYUZE010000312.1:0-10002 GCA_043752035.1 Gammaproteobacteria bacterium | reverse complement strand
CGCTTCAGGTGATCATCGAAACTGCGGTAAGCGAAATGTTCCAGTGGGCCAGCGATCGCACCGACCGCGCCGCTGACCGCAATCTTCTCGTGGACTTCGTAACCCACCCAGCGCGCGGCACGCCGATCATAGAGCCGGATCTGCCGGTCGGGCCAGGCATTGCCGTGACGCAGGAAGCGACCGAAGTAGTCGGTAAGCCGCGGGATCGTCCAGCCACACGCACCCGCGAAGCCATCGGCACGCAGCGCCTCGATCGCGGCGCAAAGCTCTGGCGTCACGCGCTCGTCGGCATCGACACACAGCACCCAGTCATTGCTGACGGCATCGGTGGCAAACTGTTTTTGCGAACGGTACCCCGGCCAGTCGCGCTCGATCACCCGCGCGCCCAGGCGCGTGGCGATTGCGCGCGTGTCATCAGTGGAATGCGAATCAACCACCACGATTTCATCGCAGAAGCGCAGCGCCTCGATGCAGGCGCCGATGCGATCAGCCTCATTGAAGGTGATGATGCAGGCCGATAGCGCGCAGCTATTCACTGCCGCGGTCTGCTCTTGAGCTCGCTCATCAGGCGAGTGTACTACGCCCCATCAAATAGCGGTCGCACTCACGCGCCGCACCGCGCCCCTCGTTGATCGCCCACACCACCAGGCTCTGGCCGCGACGGCAATCGCCGGCCGCAAAGATGCCTTTGACACTGGTGGTATAGCGCCCGTGTTCGGCCTGCATGTTGCCGCGCGCGTCGAGCGTTACGCCCAGTTCCTTGGGCAGCGACTGCTCGGGTCCCGTGAACCCCATCGCCAGCAGCACCAGTTGCGCGGGCAGCGTACGCTCGGAACCCGGCTGCTCCACGGCGCTGAACTGGCCGGCAGCGTTCGTCTCCCACTTGATCTGCACTGTGATCAGCTGCGCCAGCGCGCCATCGGCGCCAGCAATGAATTTCTTCACGGTAGTCACATAGGCGCGTGGATCGCCACCGAAACTCGCGGCCGCTTCTTCCTGGCCGTAGTCGAGCTTGTAGACCTTCGGCCATTCGGGCCAAGGATTGTCGGCGGCGCGCTCATCGGGCGGCCGCGGCAGGATCTCAATCTGCGTCAGGCTCTTGCAGCCCTGGCGCATCGCCGTGCCGACGCAGTCAGTGCCAGTATCACCGCCACCGATCACTACTACATCTTTACCACTGGCATGAATGGCCGCGTGGTCGGCGCCACCATTGAGCAGGGCCTGCGTGCTGGCGGTGAGATAGTCCATCGCCAGGTGCACGCCCTTCAACTCGCGACCCTCGATCGGCAGCTCGCGCGCCTGCGTGGCGCCGGTGCAGCACACCACCGCGTTGAAATCGCGCAGCAGCAGCATGCCCTCGACGTTCTCACCGACGTTCGCATTGCAGAGGAACCTCACGCCCTCGCGTTCCAGCAGGTCGATACGCCGCAGCACCACCTCGCGCTTCTCGAGCTTCATGTTCGGAATGCCATACATCAAGAGGCCGCCCGGACGATCGGCGCGCTCGAGCACCGTGACCTGGTGGCCGGCGCGATTGAGCTGCGCAGCGGCAGCGAGGCCCGCGGGGCCCGAGCCGATCACCGCCACCTTCTTGTCGGTGCGTTTCGGTGGCGGATGCGGCAGCACCCAGCCGGACTCGAAGCCCTTGTCGATGATCGCGTTTTCCAGCGTCTTGATGGTCACCGGCGTGCTGTTCATGCCCAGCACGCAGGAGCCTTCGCAGGGCGCCGGGCACACGCGGCCGGTGAACTCGGGGAAGTTGTTGGTCAGGTGCAGCCGATCGAGCGCTTCATGCCACAGGCCGCGATACACCAGATCGTTCCACTCCGGAATCAGGTTGTTGACCGGACAGCCCGAGGCCATGCCGCTGATCAATTTGCCGGTCTGGCAGAACGGCACGCCGCAATCCATGCAGCGCGCGCCCTGCTGGCGCAGGTGCCGCTCTTCCATGTGATGATGGAATTCATTCCAGTCGCGCACCCGCTCTTTGGGCGTGCGATCGACCGGTAGCTCGCGCAAATACTCGATAAATCCTGTGGGTTTACCCATGTGATGTGCTGTGTGCCGTGCTCGCCGGCTCAATTGCCGCCGACGCGCGCCAGATCGCGCGCATTTTCTTCGAACGCGGCCATGATGGCCTCGTCGCCCGACAAACCTTGCTCGTGCGCGCGGCGCACGCAGGCCAGTACGCGCTTGTAGTCGCGCGGCATCACTTTCACGAAATCCGGCACCACCGTGTCCCAGCGTGCCAGCAGCGCACGCGCGCGCGTGCTGCCGGTGAGCTCGAGGTGCTGCTGCACCAGTGCGCGCACCGCAGCGATCTCATCGGCGGCTTCCAGCCGCTCGACACCGACCATCTGCGAATTCACGCGATTAGGGAAATCGCCGGCCTCATCGAGCACGTAGGCTACGCCGCCGGACATGCCGGCACCGAAATTCCGGCCGGCGCGTCCGAGCACCACCACGCGGCCGCCGGTCATGTATTCGCAGCCATGATCGCCGACCGATTCCACCACGGCATCGACGCCGCTGTTGCGTACCGCGAAGCGTTCGCCCGCCATGCCGCGGATGAAAACCGCGCCGCTGGTGGCGCCATAGAGTGCGACATTGCCGATGATGATGTTGTCTTCGGCAGCGAAGGGCGACCCGGCCGGCGGATGGATGATCAGGCGGCCGCCCGACAGACCCTTGCCGACGTAGTCGTTGGCATCGCCTTCGAGGTGCAATGTCATGCCGGGCGGCAGAAAGGCGCCGAAGCTCTGGCCCGCGGAGCCCTTGAACTTCAGGCGGATGGTGTCTTCGGGCAGGCCCGCGGCGCCATAGCGGCGCGTGAGCTCGCTGCCGGTAATCGTGCCGACCACGCGATTCACGTTGCGGATCGGCAGCTCGGCCCGCACTTGCGTGCCGTACTCGAGTGCCGGACGGCACAGCTCGAGCAAGGTCGTCACATCGAGTGATTTATCGAGCCCGTGGTCCTGTGCATCGGTGTGGTAGCGACCGACTTCCTCGCCCACATCGGGCTGATAAAGAATATTGCTGAAGTCGAAGCCGCGCGCCTTCCAGTGATCGATCGCCTTGCGTGGCTCGAGCCGATCGACACGGCCGACCATCTCCTCGACCGTGCGGAAGCCCAGCTGCGCCATCTGCTCGCGCATATCCTGGGCAATGAAGCGCATGAAGTTCACGACGTGTTCGGGCTTGCCGGTGAAGCGCTCGCGCAGCCGCGGATCCTGCGTCGCCACACCCACCGGACAGGTGTTCAGATGGCAGACGCGCATCAGGATGCAGCCCACCGAGACCAGCGGCGCGGTCGCGAAGCCGAATTCCTCGGCGCCGAGGAGCGCGGCGATGATCACATCGCGACCGGTCTTCAATTGCCCGTCGGTCTCGACCACGATGCGGCTACGCAGATTATTAAGCACCAGCGTCTGGTGCGCCTCGGCGAGCCCGAGTTCCCAGGGGAGCCCCGCGTGCGCAATCGAAGTCTGCGGCGCAGCGCCGGTGCCGCCGTCGTAGCCGCTGATCAGCACCACATCGGCGTGCGCCTTCGAGACGCCGGCGGCAATCGTGCCCACGCCGACCTCGGCCACCAGCTTGACGCTGATGCGCGCCTCGCGATTGCCGTTCTTGAGATCGTGGATCAGCTCGGCGAGATCCTCGATCGAATAGATATCGTGATGCGGCGGGGGCGAGATCAGACCGACACCCGCGGTGGTGTGGCGCGTCTTGGCGATCCACGGATACACCTTGGTGCCGGGCAATTGGCCGCCCTCGCCCGGCTTGGCACCCTGCGCCATCTTGATCTGCAGCTCGCGCGCACTCATCAGATATTCGCTGGTGACGCCGAAACGCCCGGAAGCCACCTGCTTGATGGCCGAATTCTTCGAATCGCCGTTCGCCATCGGCTTGAAGCGCTCGGGATCCTCGCCACCCTCGCCGGTGTTGCTCTTGCCGCCGATGCGGTTCATCGCGATGGCGAGGGTCTCGTGCGCTTCCTTGCTGATCGAGCCGTAGGACATGGCGCCGGTCTTGAAGCGCTTCATCAGCGATTCGACCGACTCCACTTCATCGATGGGCACGGCATCGCCGGCTTTCAGATCGAGCAGGCCGCGTAGCGTGCACAACTGCTTCGACTGATCGTTGATCAGCTCGGCATAGGATTTGAAGGTGGCATAGCTGCCGGTGCGCACCGCCTTCTGCAGCCGGTGGATCGATTCGGGATTGAACAGGTGATATTCGCCGCCCGAGCGCCACTGATACTGGCCGCCGGCCGCGAGCGGCACCGACTCGCCGGATTTCTCGGCGAACGCGGCGCTGTGCCGCATCAGCACTTCCTTGGCGACGATATCGATGCCGATGCCGCCGATGCGCGAGGCGGTCCAGGTGAAGTATTCATCGATCACGTCCTGGCGCAGGCCCACCGCCTCGAACACCTGGGCGCCGTGATAACTCTGGATCGCCGAGATGCCCATCTTGGACATCACCTTGATCACGCCCTTGGTGGCCGCCTTCACGAAATTCTTGCAGGCCAGCTTGTGATCGACATTCGCGAGCATGCCCTCGGCGATCATGCCGTCCATGGTCTCGAAGGCCAGATAGGGGTTGATCGCGCTGCAGCCGTAGCCGATCAGCAGCGCAAAATGATGCACCTCGCGCGCCTCACCGGTCTCGAGCACCAGACTGACGCGGGTGCGGAGACCCTCGCGGATCAGATAGTGATGGAGCCCCGCGACCGCGAGCAGCGCTGGCACCGCGGCGAAATCGCGGTTGATGCCGCGATCGCTGAGAATCAGCACGCTGACGCCATCTTCCTCGATCATGCGCCGCGCCATGATGCGCAGCTCCTCCATCGACTTCACCAGCCCCAGCTCACCGCGCGTGACGCGGAACAGGATCGGCAACACGCCGATCTTGAGCCCGGGCAGGTCCATGCGCCGCAGGCGCGCAAAATCTTCGTTGGTCAGCACCGGGCCGCTGAGCTCCAGCTGCCGGCAGTCGGCCGGACGTGGCTGCAGCAGGTTGCCTTCCGAGCCGATCAGCATCTCGCTGGAGATGATCAGCTCTTCGCGGATGCAATCGATCGGCGGATTGGTGACTTGCGCAAACAGCTGCTTGAAATAGTCATAGAGCAATCGCGGCCGGGACGAGAGTGCCGCCAGCGGCGTGTCGTTGCCCATGGAACCCACGGCTTCGACGCCGTACTGTCCCATCGGCTCGATCAGCAGGCGCTGGTCTTCATAGGTGTAGCCGAAGGCGATCTGCCGCTGCAGCAGCGTGTCGTGATTGGGCTGCGGCAGCTCGCCGGCTGGCGGCAGGCTCGCGAGCGTGACCAGGTGCTCATCGAGCCACTGGCGATAGGGCCGCTCGGCCGCCACGCTGCGCTTGATCTCTTCGTCTTCGATGATGCGGCCCTGCTCGGTGTCGACCAGGAACATGCGTCCGGGCTGCAAGCGTCCCTTGCGTACGATCTGATCCGCCGGAAATTCCAGCACGCCAGCCTCGGAGGCCATTACGACCAGGTCGTCCTTGGTGATGTAATAGCGCGAGGGTCGCAGACCGTTGCGATCGAGCACCGCGCCGATCTGCGTGCCATCGGTGAACACTATCGAGGCCGGGCCATCCCAGGGCTCCATCAGGCAGGAGTGAAACTGATAGAACGCGCGCAGCGAATCGTCCATGCTTTCGTGCGCCGACCAGGGCTCCGGAATCATCATCATCACGGCATGCGGCAGTGAGCGACCGGCCAGCACCAGCAGCTCGAGCGTATTGTCGAACATCGCCGAATCGCTGCCGTTGGGGTTCACGACCGGCAGGAGCTCGCGCATGTGTTCGCCGAACAGTTCGGATTCGAACAGCGCCTCGCGCGCCTTGATCCAGTTGATATTGCCGCGCAGCGTATTGATCTCGCCGTTGTGCGCGATGTAGCGATAGGGGTGGGCGCGATCCCAGCTGGGAAAAGTGTTGGTGCTGAAGCGCGAATGGACTACCGCCAGCGCGCTCTCCATCGCCGGATCCTGCAGGTCCGGGTAGTACTGCGCCAGCTGCTCGGTCATCAGCATGCCCTTGTAGACCAGGGTCTTGTAGGACAGGCTAGGCACGTACCAGTATTCCGCGCCGTCGATGGTCGAGGTGCGGATCTCGCTGTAACCGCGCTTGCGCACCACGTAGAGGGCGCGCTCGAAATCCATGTCGCTCTGGATCTGCGGGCCGCGGCCGATGAACACCTGGCGCATGAAGGGTTCGCTGGCGCGCGCGGTTTCGCCGAGCGTGGCGCTGCTGGTCGGCACGGTGCGCCAGCCGAGCAGCGTCAGACCGGCGGATTGCACTATATGTCCAAACTGCATTTCAAGCTTGCGCCGCTTGGTCGGATCGCGCGGCAGGAACACCATGCCGCAGCCGTACTGGCCGGGTTCAGGCAGCGCGATGCGCGCCTTGCGAGAGGCTTCGAGCAGGAAGGTGTGCGGCATCTGCAGCAGTACGCCGGCGCCATCGCCGGTATTGGCCTCGCACCCGCAGGCGCCGCGATGGTCGAGGTTGCGCAGCACCTCGATGGCCTGTTCGACGATGCGGTGCGATTTGCGGCCCTTGATATCGACTACGAAACCGACCCCACAGGAGTCGTGCTCGAACTGCGGGTCGTACAGACCCTGCTTCGGTGGAGGGCCGAGTCGCTCTTTCTTATAGGCCATGAAACCCTCTCCCTCGTGGGCCCAGCAGCGCCGCCCCGGGCGACACCTGTTCCACGCCACCCTATACCGGTGACAACCGTTTTAAAAACAGAGACTTACGGTGGGGAGCCCCGGGTAGACCCCCCCAGGACAAAGCTCAAGTCCGGGCCTCTATTATTGAAGCCCTCGCACCAGACAACCATTTGCACCAATCAGCCCTACGCCCGAATATTACCGACCCTGGTTTCCGGGTCAATGCATTCCATGACATCTATTCTGAACGCCGCGGCGCCATTGGCTGCTTTTACCTTCGTCATGTCGATCACGCCGGGTCCGAACAACCTGATGCTGCTCACCTCGGGTGCCCGCTTCGGCATGCGCCGCACCGCGGCCCACCTGCTTGGGATCACACTTGGATTCGTCGCCGTGATGCTGATTGCCTATGCGGGCGTCGGCACTGTGATCGCAGCCTACCCCGCACTGACCAACGTGCTGACCGTGGCTTGCGTGCTGTACCTGCTCTGGCTCGGCTACCAGTTGCTGCGCGAGAGCTGGGGCGGTGGCGAAGCTGCCGCAGTGAGCAATGCGGGCGTGAGCCGACCGCAGACCTGTCTGCAAGCCACCTTGTTCCAACTCGTGAATCCCAAGGGCTGGGGCGCGGCGGTCACCGCGGCGGGCATCGTCACGCGCGATGCTCTCTCACCGCTGGCCAGTGTGCTGCTGCTGCTCGGCGTGACTGTAGTGGTGAACCCGCCCTGCACTGCGATCTGGGCGCTGTTTGGTGCAAGCCTGCGCCCGCTGCTGCACCGGCGCGCGGTGCGCATCGGCTTTTCCATCTCGATGGCGCTGTTAATACTGCTGACCGCTTGGTGGATGGCGCAGCCACTACTGGCACAGTGAGCGCGCGATGCTTTCGGGATTGCGAAGCCGCCGCTTGCATCGCCAGTCGATGTGCCGTACCTTTCGCGCCGCGTCAATCCAAGCAGAGGTGTGACAACTCAAGATGAAGAACCGCAAAGCGTCCGCGATCAGCGAACCTGGGCCCCGTCTTCACCGTGTCAACGAGTATCTCGCCAGAAATTTCCCGGATTTTTTCGCCGAGGCCCGCTTCCAGGTCGGCGATGATGATTACTTTCTCTATAGCCGCTTCGGTCAGTATCTCGCCCGCTCCATCGAGGCGAACCGCGTGCCCCGCGACAAGATCTACCGGGGTTTTACCGTACTGAACAAGATGGCGCGCGTCTCGGCGCGCGACCCGGCGGTGCGCCGCATGCTGGTTTCCGGGCCGCTCGAACACCTGGTCGATGCGCCCAAGGCGCACGCGCTGGCACGCAAGCGTCTCTCGCCGGCGGCACAGGGCTATCTCGAGAGCCTGTGCGAGTAGCGGACAGCGGCGCATGCCCACGAAAACCCGGCGCCGCGCCCACGAAGTGCTGGAGTTCTGGTTCGGCACCAGGCCGTACACGCGCGATGCCGTAGCGCAGCGCATGCCGCGCTGGTTCGGCGACGCGGCCGCACCCGAACTGCAGCCGCAGACCGACGAACACATACGCCAGCACTTTGGCGCCTTGACCCAGCAGGCCGCAGCCGGCGAAATCGCCAACTGGGAATCGAGTCCGCGCCGGCGCCTGGCGCTGATCCTGTTGCTCGACCAATTTCCGCGCAATCTCTACCGTGGCACGGCCGCGGCCTTTTCGCAGGATCGTGCGGCCCTCGAGCTGGCGCTCGGCGGCATGCAGCTCGGCGCCGATGCGGCGCTCGACCCGGTGGAACGCATCTTCTTCTACATGCCGCTGCAGCACTGCGAATCGCGCGAGGTGCAGGAAGAATCGCTGGCGGCGTTTCGACGGCTGGCCGCCGAGGCCCCGGTGGAGCTCGGCCAGGTGTTTGCCGGAGTCAGCCAGTTTGCGCAGCTGCACTACGACATCATCGAGCGCTTTGGCAGGTTTCCGCACCGCAATGTGCTGCTCGGGCGTACGCCTACGGCGGACGAGACGCTGTGGCTCGAAGGCGGCGGCGTGACCTTCGGTCAGTGAGCGGCAGTGCTTCAGGCCGGCAAGGCACGCGGCAGCGTGCAGCTTGCCAGCGCCTGCAGGAATTCCTCGTCGTTCATGATTTTTCCCGCAGCCGGTGGCTCGCGCTGGCATCCAGATCAAGCTCGTAAATACCCTTGAGTTCGCCGATCTTGCGCAGTGTCTCGCTAGTGAACGGCGCCTTGCCATCGAAAGCGTGCAGCACGATGCCCTCGAGCAGGTCGCCCAGGGTCAGGTTCTTGTACTCGGCCAGTGCCTTCAGCACTTTCAGCACGCGCCGCTCCATGCGCACGCCGGTCTGGATGCGTTCCATCTCGATGCGGCGCGTTGCTCTGGCCATGGCGGGGTTCCCTTGCGACTAAGTGCCATGGTACCAAGGTACAATGGCCCTGCACACGCGCAGCGCGTATTGACTACTGGCCTGCCCTCTGGAAGGCTTCAGCGCCTACGGACCCGCGTCACCCCACCCGCTGGACACCCATGAACACATCACGCCACGCGCCTGGATCGTTCACTGCACCGCTCCTGCTGGTGGGCGCGCTACTGGCCACGGCCACCGCCGCTGCTGCGGCTGGCGTGCCGGCGGCCGCACCTGCGCCCACGACCACCGATCCCGCCACGCTGGAGCGCATCCGCAGCGCCGCGATGGACAGCGGCTGGGCCTGGCAGCGTCTGGCGGAACTGACCGACACCATCGGCCCGCGCATCGCAGGCTCACCGCAGCTGGATGCGGCCGTCAGCCAAGTCGCCGCCGCGATGCGCGCGCTTGGTGCAACGGTGAGATTGCAGCCGGCAAAGGTGCCGCACTGGGTGCGCGGCGCCGAACAGGCGGAACTGATTGAGTATCCCGGCCGACCGACCGGGCTCAGCCAGCGGCTGCACGTAGTGGCGCTGGGGTTCTCGGCGGCCACGCCGACCGAGGGCCTTGCGGCGCGTGTCGTCGTCGTCCACGATTTCGATGAGCTCAAGCGCCGCGCCGGCGAAGTGCCGGGCAGCATCGTGCTGTTCGACGAGCATTTCAATCAGCGACTGGCAGACAATGGCGATGCCTTCGAGGCCTATGGCCGTGCCGTGCAGTATCGCAGCGCGGGTGCAGCGCAGGCGGCAGCGCTGGGCGCACGCGCCGCGCTGGTCCGTTCGGTGGGCGGCGCGGACTATCGTCTGCCGCACACCGGCGTCACGGTGTTCAAGGACCGGCAATCCGCGATCCCGGCCGGCGCGCTGTCGGCGGAAGATGCCGACCTGGTGGCACGGCTGGCCGCGCAGGGCCCGGTCACGCTCAAACTGCTGCTCACTCCCAC
>JAYUZE010000311.1:0-3723 GCA_043752035.1 Gammaproteobacteria bacterium | reverse complement strand
CGGTCGTGGCGCGGGTCGCGCTCGACTAACCGCCGGCTACTTGGGCAACGCGTAAGGCAGCGGCAACTGCACGCACGCAATCAGCTGTGCATCCGTATTCGAAGCTGATACCTGCGGATCGCCGACCTCAGTCCGGCTGGCGGCCTCATCGGTAGTGGCGAGCCCGGGTACTGTGGTGACTGCCAGAAATTCGCAGCCGCCGTTCTCGAGTATCACGTTGTCGACCAGCAGCGCATTGCGGCCATCGCGCAGGCGCAGTGCCGCGCCTGGTGGCAGCGACAGCGTCGCGTCGGTCGCGAAGCGCTGCATGCGGCGTTTGACGCGGCCGCGGTAGTGCGCGCGGGCGATGACTTCCTGGCCGGTGTAGCAACCCTTGTCGAAGGCGATCGCCTGCAGCATATCGAGGTTCAGCATCTGGGCGATGAACTGCCCGCTGCTGGCGGCGTACACCTGCGGCAGGCCCTGCGCGATGGCGTGGATTTTCTGCGCCACGGTGCTGGCTGGCGCACCGGGTAGCGCACACAGCGTGCTCTCGGCTGGCTCCACAGCAATCTTCACCTTGGCGCGCAAGATGAAGCGCGTCAGCGCTGCGGCAGCGATCGCGGCCAGGTCCTCCGGCAGCAGCGCCACGATGTCATCCGCACCGCTCGTGCACATCTGCAGCACGGCCAGCACCCGACCCTGTGGCGTGTGCAGTCCCGCGCACAACATGCGATCGGGGGCCAGTAGTTGCATGTCGTTGGAGAGCTGTCCCTGCAGGAATTTGCGCGCATCGGTGCCTGTGATGCGCAGTTGCGCCAGCAGTGGCGCGGCGCTGGCGCTGACTTGGGCGGTGGCCGGCATCGGCGGATTCTGGCACACTCGTGCGTAATGCCGCTGCTGCCCGCCAAGTCACCACAACCGTCGGTGCCGGTCCCGGCTCAGCAGTTGCCCGCTGCGGTCACCAGCGCTGCAGTGAGCGTAAGCAAACCACCCGCCAGCGTGCCACCGGCACGCCAGATCGAAGTAGCCGGACCCACGGGCCCCGATCCCACGCGCTATGGCGACTGGGAGCGGGCCGGGCGCTGCATCGATTTCTAGGGTGCGCAAGGAACACCAATGAACCAGCGACCGCTGTCGCCGCACCTGCAGATCTACCATTTCGGACATACGATGGCGCTGTCGATCGCGCATCGCATCGCGGGGCTGTGGCTGGCGGCGGGCTTGTGCGCGCTGGTGTATTGGTTGATCAGCGTGGCCGATGGCGAGCAGGCCTACGAGCACGCCACCGCGCTGCTGTCGGCCTGGTATTTTCGCGTGCTGCTGCTCGGCTGGCTGGCTGCGTTCTGCTATCACCTGGTCAACGGCGTGCGCCATCTGCTCTGGGATGCGGGCCTGGGCCTGGAAAAGCAACAGGCGCGGCGCAGCGCGGCACTGGTTGTGCTGCTGGCAGTCGCGGCGTTCGCGGTTGCGGCCTGGCTGTTCTGCAGCATGCAGCGGGGCGCACCATGAGCCTGCGCTCACCGCTCGGCGCCGCGCTCGGTCACGGCACGGCCGGCGAGGGCGTCGGCCATTGGTGGTCGCAGCGCATCTCGGCGCTGGCTTTGGTGCCACTCACGCTGTGGCTGCTGGTGGCACTGTTGCGTCTGCCGCTGGCCGACCACGCGGCCGTTTCCATCTGGATGTCAGCGGGCTGGAATCCGGTGCTGCTGGTGCTCACCGTGCTGTTCACCTGCTGGCACTCGCTGCTGGGCGTGCAGGTGGTGATCGAAGATTACGTGCATGCGCCGGCACTGAAGATCACCTCGCTCCTCGCCAGCAGCGGTGCGCACGTGCTGCTCGCGGCCGGCGGCGTCTACGCGATCCTGCGCGTCGCGCTGCGAGGTGCGGTATGAGCGCCTGGGAGTTCGTCGATCACACGCACGATGTGCTCGTGATCGGCGCTGGCGGCGCGGGTTTGCGCGCCACGCTCGGGCTGGCCGAGGCGGGCCTGACGACCGCCTGCATTACCAAAGTCTTTCCGACCCGCAGCCACACGGTAGCGGCGCAAGGCGGCATCTCTGCGGCACTCGGCAACATGGGCGCCGACGACTGGCGCTGGCACATGTACGACACCGTCAAGGGCTCCGACTGGCTCGGCGACCAGGACGCGATCGAGTTCATGTGCAAGCAGGCGCCGGCCGCGGTGATCGAACTCGAGCATTACGGCGTACCGTTCTCGCGCACCGAAGACGGGCGCATCTACCAGCGACCCTTCGGCGGCATGACTACCGAGTTTGGCAAGGGCATCGCGCAGCGCACCTGCGCGGCGGCCGATCGCACCGGCCATGCGATGCTGCATACGCTCTATCAACAATCGATACGGCACTCAGCCGAGTTTTACATCGAATATTTTGTCGTCGATCTGCTCATGGAAGACGGCGCCTGCCGCGGCGTGGTCGCCATCGACCTGGCCGACGGGCGTCTGCATCGCTTTCGCGCGCAGAGCACGATACTGGCCACCGGCGGCTACGGTCGCGCCTGGTTCTCCTGCACCTCGGCGCACACCTGCACCGGTGATGGCGGCGGCATGGTGCTGCGCGCCGGCCTGCCACTGCAGGATATGGAATTCGTGCAGTTCCATCCTACCGGCATCTACGGCTCGGGTTGCCTGATCACCGAAGGTGCGCGCGGTGAGGGCGGCTATCTCACCAACGCCTCGGGTGAGCGCTTCATGGAGCGCTATGCGCCCAATGCCAAGGATCTGGCCTCGCGCGATGTGGTGAGCCGTGCGATGACCATCGAGATCCGCGAGGGGCGCGGCGTCGGCGCGCACCAAGATCACATTCATCTGCATCTCGAGCATCTGGGGCCGGGCGTAATCAAGGAGCGCCTGCCCGGCATCGCCGACACCGCGCGTATCTTCGCCGGTGTCGACGTCGCGCGCGAACCGATTCCGGTACTGCCAACCGTGCACTACAACATGGGCGGCGTGCCCTGCAATGTGCAGGGCGAAGCGCTGACCTTGCGCAATGGCGAGAGCGCCGTCGTGCCGGGACTGATGGCGGTGGGCGAGGCCGCCTGTGTGTCGGTGCATGGTGCCAACCGCTTAGGTTCCAATTCGCTGCTCGATCTGGTGATCTTCGGTCGCGAAGCGGCGCGCCATTGTGCCGCAAGCCTGAAGCCTGGCGCTGCGCAGAAAGCGCTGGCCAAAGGTGCCGGCGATGAGGCCGTGGCGCGCGTCGAGCGCCTGCGCCAGGCGCAGGGCAGCCGGCCGACGGCGCAGATCCGGCTGGAAATGCAGCGTCTGATGCAGGCCGACGCCGCAGTGTTTCGCAGCGGCCAGACGCTGCGCGATGGCGCGCAGAAACTCGCGGCCACCATCGAGTCCTTCAAGGATGTGGCCTTGAGCGATCGCGGCATGGTCTGGAACACCGATCTGGTGGAGACCCTGGAACTCGACAATCTGCTGCTGCAGGCCACGGCGACCATCAACTCGGCGGCCAATCGCGAGGAAAGCCGCGGCGCGCAGGCGCGCGAGGATTTCCCCCAGCGTGACGACGTCAACTGGCTCAAGCACACGCTCTGCTGGGTCGATAGCCATGGCAAGGCCAGCTTTGGCTACCGGCCGGTGCACCTGCAGACGCTCACCGACGAGGTGCAGACCGTGGCGCTCAAGGCACGCACTTACTGAACGCGCACTCAAGATGATCATTACAAGGACAACAGCCGATGGTTGAGCTGACTCTGCCGGCAAACTCCATT
>JAYUZE010000310.1:0-3246 GCA_043752035.1 Gammaproteobacteria bacterium | reverse complement strand
CTCTGACATCGCCAACGCGATTTCGGCCGAGTTTGGTTACTGGTTGGGTGACGCGTTTGCCTCAGGCGGCTCGGCCGGCTACGACCACAAGAAGATGGGCATTACGGCGCGCGGCGCCTGGGAGTGCGTCAAGCGGCACTTTCGCGAGCTGGGCGTCGACATCATGCGTCAGTCCATCAGCGTCGCGGGCATCGGCGATATGTCAGGGGACGTGTTCGGCAACGGCATGCTGCTGTCGCCGCAGATCCGCCTGGTCGCGGCCTTCGATCACCGCCACATCTTCATCGATCCAAATCCAGACCTGCGCCGCAGCTTCCGGGAGCGCACGCGACTGTTCGCCCGACCGCGCTCGAGCTGGGCCGACTACGACCGCCGCTGCCTCTCGCCCGGCGGCATCATCCTGGACCGTGCTCATAAATCGGTCGCGCTGACGAGCCAGGCGCGCGCGCTACTCGGACTCGAGCACGATCACGCCACGCCGGCCGAAGTGGTGCGCTCAGTGCTTAAACTGCCGGTGGACCTGCTCTGGAACGGCGGCATCGGCACCTACGTCAAGGCTACTGCGGAAAGTCACGGCGAAATTGGCGATCGTGCAAACGACACGGTGCGCATCAACGGCGTCGAACTGCGCGCGAAGGTGTTTGGCGAGGGCGGGAACTTGGGCTGCTCGCAGCGCGGTCGCATCGAATACGCTCAAGCCGGCGGCCGCATCAATACCGATTTTGTCGATAACTCGGCGGGCGTCAACACTTCCGATATCGAGGTCAATCTCAAGATCATGTTGGCGGGCAGAGCCGGCGGCCCGGCGCCGACCGGCGCGCGGCGGCGAGCGCTGCTGGCCAGCGTCACCGACGAAGTAGCCGCGCAGGTGCTGCGCAACAATTACTTGCAGAGCCAGGCCATCAGCCTGCTGGAGATGCGCAGCGTCGCCGATCTCGCCGATCACCAGAGCCTGCTGCGCACCTTCGAACGGAGCGGCGAATTGAACCGCGCGCTTGAATTCCTGCCCAGCGATCGCGAGATCGACGAGCGCCTGGCGCGCGGCGCCGGGCTCACGCGGCCGGAGCTGGCGATCCTGCTGGCCTACGGCAAGATCGCGATGAATCATGCGCTGGGGAGCGCGGATATCAGCAGCGATGCCTACCTCGGCACCGAGCTGCAACGCTATTTCCCGCGCCGCTGGCGCGCACGCTTCGCCACGCGCATTGCGCGGCACCGGCTGCGTGCGCAGCTGATCCTTACGGCTACCACCAACAGCATTCTCAACCGTATGGATCCGGGCTTCGCGGTACGCATGTCGGCACAGACTGGTGCCGACATCGGCACGGTGGCGCGCGCGTACACGATCGCACGCGACAGTGCCGGTCTGCGTGAGCTGTGGGCCGCGATCGAAGCGCTGGACAATCGCCTTGCGACTGCGATTCAGTACGACGCGCTGCTGATGACGCGCGACTACGTCGAGCAGCTCACGCGGCGCCTGTTGCTGGCACAGGCAGGCCGCGAGCTGGCCGATATCGGTGCCGCCGTGAACCGGCACAGCAGCGCGTTCCAGCAACTGCGCGGCATGCTGCCCGGGCTGCTGCCGGGCATCGCCCACGAGCGCTTTATTAGCGAACAGGCGCAGCACAGCGCCGGCGCCCTGCCGCCGGCCCTGGCCTCCTGGCTGGCCGCGCTCCCGGCGCTGCGCGCCACGCCCGATCTGGTCGAGCTCGCGCGCCAGGCGCGCAAGCCCCTGGCGATCGTGGCACGCCAGTACTTTCGCACCGCCGCGGCGCTGGGCATCGACTGGCTGGCCGAGGCAATACGGGAGCTGAAGACCTCCGGCGCCTGGCAGGCCGTGGCGCGCGAACGGCTGTACACGGCGTGTCTCGATGGCCAGCGCAGCCTGTGCGCGCGGGCGCTGCGCGAGCGCGCGGGCGATAGCGAACAGCTCTCACGCTGGTGCGAGCAATTGGGTGCGCCAGGCGCGCAATGGCGGCTGACGCTGCGCGAGCTGCGCGCCACCGCGGCTCCCGACCTGGCGGCCTTGATGGCAGGTGCCGAAGCGCTGCGCAACCTCGCCCAGGCCGGCGGCTGATCCAGGCGCTATTCCCAAGGAGATACTGTGTCGGGCAAATTACTGCTGGTGCGTCACGGACAGAGCGTTTGGAATCTCGAGAACCTGTTCACCGGCTGGACCGATGTCGACCTGTCGGCCGCCGGCGTCGATGAAGCCCGTCAGGCGGGCCAGGAAATCGCGCGCGCCGGGCTGGTGCCCGATCTGGTGTTCACCTCGGTACTGACGCGCGCGATCCGCACCCAGTGGCTGATACTCGAGGAGCTGAAATTACTGTGGCTGCCGGTCGAGCGCCATTGGCGGCTGAATGAGCGCCACTACGGCGCGCTACAGGGGCTCAACAAGGCGCAAACCGTGGCGCAGCACGGCGAAGCCCAGGTGAAGATCTGGCGCCGCAGCTACGATATTCCGCCGCCGCCGCTGGCCGCTGACGACCCGCGCCATCCGCGCTTCGATCGCCGCTACGCCGATGTGCCACCGGCTGATTTGCCGGCGACCGAATCGCTGAAGCGCACGCTGGAGCGCGTGCTGCCCTACTGGCAGGAGCGCATCGCGCCCAAACTTCGCGCCGGCCGCAATGTGATGATCATCGCTCACGGCAACAGCCTGCGCGCGCTGGTCAAGATGCTCGATAGCCTGTCGGAGAGCGCGATCGTCGAATTAAACATTCCTACCGGCATTCCGTTGCTGTATGAGCTGGATGCCGCGCTGCAGCCCACCGCGAGTCGCTACCTCGGCGATGCCGCGGCGATCGCCGCGGCGGCCGAAGCCGTGCGGCGTCAGACCAAAGGGCCCGCTAAGGCCTGATCATGGGCGTGATGCGGCCTGAACAGCCGCCAGCGCTCGGCCCACAGCACGAACAGCAGTGCCGCCAGTCCGGCGCACAGTGCGCCGACCGCCAGGGGCATCGTGGTGCCATGAAAATTCCGGCCGATCGCCGCGCCCACCAGCGCTGCACCCACAGTAGAAATGAAACCCTGCAGCGATGCGCCGATGCCGGCCACCGCACCTACCGGTTCCATCGCCATCGCACCGAAATTGGACACCGCCAGACTGAAGCTGCCCATGGTCAGCGATTGCAGCAGCACGAAGGTCCAAAGCCGCTCGTAACCGAACCACACGACCAGCACATGTAGCGCGGTGACGCCGAGGTAGGCCAGCAGTGCGGTGTGCGACACATGGCGCATGCC
>JAYUZE010000309.1:0-5008 GCA_043752035.1 Gammaproteobacteria bacterium | reverse complement strand
ATCGTCAACTACCTGCTGGACACCGATGAGCTGAAGTTCGGCGTGCTGGTGGCGATTTTCTACTGGCTGTGGTTTCGCTACGATCCGCCTGATCAACGCAAGCGCGCCATTCTGGCGACAACCGCGCTCGGCAGCCTGCTGGCCGTATTGGCGACCCGCGTGCTGGTCGTACTGCTGCCATATCGCGAACGGCCGATCGCGCGTCCGGAACTGCACCTGCATTTTCCGGTGGGCCACGACATGAGCTTGCGCACCTGGAACGCTTTTCCCAGCGATCACGCCGTGCTGGCCTTTGCGATGGCGACAGGATTCTGGCTGGTATCCCGTCCAACCGGCGTGTTCGCCTTCATACATTCGGCACTGATCATCTGCATGCCGCGCATGTACTATGGCCTGCACCACCCGAGCGATCTGCTGGGGGGCGCGCTGCTGGGGATAGTGTTAGTGAGACTGCTGACGTTGGAGGTCGTGTCGCGGCCGGTGATGGTGCGCGTCCTGTACATGGAGCAGCGCCACCGCGGTGTTTTCTATCTGTGTTTCTTCCTGCTGCTGCAGCAGATGGTGGTGCTGTTCAACAACCTGCGCGCGGTGATCGTGCTGTTGATGAAACTGTTGCGCGCCGCGGTTTCCTAGCCGGCGGGCAGGCCGTCGAAGAATTCCACTACACCGGTGTCGAGCGAGTACTCGGCGCCGACCACCAGCAGGCCGTTATCCTCGCTCAACTGCTCGAGTATTTCCGAGCCGTGACGCAGGTGATAGGCCGAGACCCGAATATTGGCGCGCACCGCGTGGCGCAGCAGCGCATCGTGATCGTGGCGCAGTTCGGTCTCGAGCAGCGTCTCGATCGAGGGACGCACGCGATCGACGATCGAACGCAGGTTGCGTGAACGCTGTGCACTGGGCCGCTGCAGATCCTCGAGCGTGGCCTCGATAGCGCCGCACTGCGAGTGCCCCAGCACCACTACCAGACGCGTGCCGAAGCGCTCAGCGGCGAACTCCACGCTGCCGATCTGCGAGGCTGCGACCACGTTGCCCGCTACGCGGATCACGAACAGGTCGCCAAGGCCCTGATCGAAGACGATTTCGGCGGGCACCCTGGAATCGGAGCAGCCCAGAATGATCGCAAAGGGTTCCTGGCCATCCATCAGTGCGTGTCGTCGCAGCCGGCCCTGCGGCTGCGCGTCGTTACGTACTTCGGCGACGAAGCGCGCGTTGCCGGCGCGCAGGCGCTCAAGCGCCTGGAGTGCGGTGATCATCGTGTCGCGTCCCTCGATCGCTGGCGGCGCCCTTGCATGCCCGGGCGCGGCACCTTACAGGGGTTCAAGTTTGGCGTGCAATGTGATCGCAGCATTCAGCAGCCGCGACACCGGGCAGTTGGCCTTGGCACCGTTGGCAATCTCCGCGAACTGGGGCGCACCAATGCCCGGCACCCAGGCTTCGGTCTCCAGGTGCACGGTGGAAATCGTCCAGGCGCCGGCCACCTGCTCGAGGGTCACCGTGGCCTGGGTGGCGAGCCGCTTGGGCGTAAATCCCGCCTTGCCCAGCTCCACAGTCAGAGCCATTGTGAAGCAACCCGCATGGGCGGCGGCGATCAGCTCTTCTGGATTGGTATGGTTAGCAGCCTCGAAGCGCGAGGCAAAGGAATAGGGGGTCTCCTTGAGCACGCCGCTGTGCGTTGCCAGCGCCCCCGAGCCCTGCTTCAGATCGCCATGCCAGATTGCCGACGCGCTGCGTTTCATGATCCCTCCAGACGGCCTTTTAATGGGGGCGAAATACACCCTCTTGGGCTACACTAGACGCTGGCTTATGTCGTGTCTACACCCTTGAGCCAGCAGCTTTTTTTGAGGATCGATAGCCGATGGGCCCGAGTTTGGCTGAACTGACTGCTTCCACACCGCTTTCCGGCGGCAACGCCGCTTATGTCGAATCGGTCTACGAGCGCTACCTGGATGATCGTGATTCGGTGGACGCTCAATGGCGCGCGCTGTTCGATGCCCTGCCCGCCAGCGAGCAAGCCCAAGTCGCCCACGCCGGCATCGTCGCCGAGCTCGCGCAGCGACTGCGCGCGCCCGCCACCGCGCGAGCGGTGCCGACCGAGACGCACGCCGAGAGCGAGAAGCAGGGCGCGGTCTCGCGCCTGGTGCAGACCTACAGCAATCGCGGTCACCTGATTGCGCACATCGATCCCCTGGGATTGATGCAGCGCGAGCGACCCTACGTGCTCGACCCGGACTACGTCGGGCTCACGCATTCCGACATGGATACCGAGTTCTATACCAGTGCGCGCAATGAGTGGTTGCCGCGTCGGGCGCCGCTGCGCGAGATTCTCGCGCGTCTCGAGCAGGTGTATTGCGGTTCGATCGGCGCCGAGTTCGCGCACGTGTCGAACACCGAAGAGCGCTTGTGGCTGCAGGATGAGTTTCAGCTCGGGCGCGTGCAACAGCAGTTCTCAGCCGAGGCCCGCCGCAACATCCTCTGGCAACTCACCGCGGCCGAAGGTCTCGAGCGCTACCTGCACACGCGTTTCGTCGGCCAGAAGCGCTTCTCGCTCGAGGGTGGTGAAGCGCTGATTGCACTGCTCGATGATCTGGTGCAGGAGAGTGGGCGCGGTGGCGTTGAGGAAACCATTATCGGCATGGCTCATCGCGGCCGGCTCAACGTGCTGGTCAACGTGCTGGGCAAGTCTCCGGGTGAGCTGTTCTCCGAGTTCGAGGGCAAGCATCACCAGCCGGCCGGCTCGGGCGATGTGAAGTATCACAAGGGATTTTCCGTCGACCTGCGCACACCAGGCGGCAATGTGCACGTCGCGCTGGCTTTCAACCCCTCGCACCTCGAAATCGTGAATCCGGTGGTCGAGGGTTCGGTGCGTGCCCGCCAGGAGCGGCGCTCCGATAGCGCCGGCGACAAGGTGCTGCCGGTGCTGATCCACGGCGATGCGGCGTTCGCGGGCCAGGGTGTGGTGATGGAAACCCTGCAGCTCTCGCAGACCCGCGGCTATTCGACCGGCGGCACCATCCACGTGGTCACCAACAACCAGGTGGGCTTCACCACCAGCGATCCGCGCGATGCGCGCTCCACGCTCTATTGCAGCGATGTCGCCAAGATGATCGAGGCGCCGATTCTGCACGTGAATGGCGACGATGCCGAAGCGGTGATCTTCGCGACCCGCTTCGCGCTGAGCTATCGGCAGCATTTTCACAAGGACGTCGTGATCGACCTGGTGTGCTATCGGCGCCTGGGTCACAACGAGGCCGATGAGCCCGCGGCCACGCAACCGCAGATGTACCAGAGGATCCGCCAGCACCCGCCGGTGCGCAAGCTCTATGCCGAAAGGCTGATCGCCGATGGCGTGCTGAGTGCAGCCGATGCCGAGCGCATGGTCGAGCAGTATCGCAGCGCGCTCGATGAAGGCCGCCACCAGCTGCACCCCTCGCTCGGCATGATCGGCAACAAGTTCACGGTCGACTGGTCGCGCTATCAGAGCGTCGACAGTCACGAACCGGTGCGCACGGCGCTGCCAGCGGCGAAGCTCGCGAGCTTAGGCCGACGCATCCTGCAATACCCGGAGGGTTTCACGCTGCATCCGCGCGTGGCGCAGATCGTGGTGAATCGCTCGAAGATGCTGGCTGGCGAACTGCCGCTCGACTGGGGTTGCGCCGAGACTCTGGCCTACGCCTCGCTGATCGACAGCGATATCGCGCTGCGCCTCTCGGGACAGGATGTGGGTCGTGGCACCTTTTTCCACCGTCACGCAGTGCTGCACGATCAGGGTTCGGCGCGCCGCTATATTCCGCTGCAGCACATCAAGGAAGGCCAGCCGCGCGTCAGCATCATCGACTCGGTGCTCTCCGAGGAGGCCGTGCTGGGTTTTGAATACGGCTACTCGAGCACCAGCCCCGATTGTCTGGTGATCTGGGAAGGCCAGTTCGGCGATTTCGTGAACGGTGCGCAGGTGCTCATTGACCAGTTCATTTCATCGGGCGAAGCCAAATGGGGCCGCCTCAGTGCCCTGACACTGTTCCTGCCGCATGGTTACGAAGGGCAGGGGCCGGAGCATTCCTCGGCGCGGCTCGAGCGTTTCCTGCAGCTGTGTGCCGAGAACAATATGCAGGTGTGCGTGCCCTCGACGCCGGCGCAGATGTTTCACATGCTGCGCCGGCAGATGCTGCGCCCGCTGCGCAAGCCGATGATCGTGATGACGCCCAAGAGCCTGCTGCGCCACGAGCTCTCGGTCTCGAGCCTGGCCGAGCTCAGCAGCGGCGGCTTCGCGACCGTGATCGACGAGATCGATCCGCTGCCTGCTGAGCAGGTCGAGCGCGTGGTGTTCTGCAGCGGCAAGGTGTATTTCGACCTGCTGCGCACACGCCGCACCGAGGGCGGCAACAACGTGGCGCTGGTGCGTATCGAGCAGCTCTATCCGTTTCCGGTGCAGGAATATCAGGCGGCGCTGGCGCGCTACCCGAATGCCGTCGACCTGGTGTGGTGCCAGGAAGAGCCGCAGAACCAGGGCGCGTGGTACCAGATCCGTCATCGCCTGCAGGAACTGGCCGGCGAGCGGCGCCCGGTGTACTACGCCGGGCGCGCCTCGGCGTCGGCGCCGGCCACAGGCCTGGCGCGCATCCACGAAAGCGAACAGCGCCAGCTGGTGCAAACTGCACTCAGCGGTGATACGGCCGAGCACACGGCGCGCGCGCAGACACGCGCCGTGCTGCCCAAGAGGAAAAGTTCATGAGCGTTGAAATTAGAGTGCCCCAGTTGCCTGAATCGGTGGCCGACGCCACTTTGGTCGCGTGGCGCAAGCAGCCCGGACAGAGTGTCAGCCGCGATGAGAATCTTGCCGATCTCGAGACCGACAAGGTGGTGCTCGAGGTGCCAGCCTCGATCTCCGGCGTGTTGCAGGAGATTCGAGTCGCGCCCGGCACCAGTGTCAAAAGCGGCGAGCTGCTGGCGATCATCGTGCCAGGTGCCGCTGCGGGCGCCGGCGCGGGCGCCGGCGCGGTCGCAGGCG
>JAYUZE010000308.1:0-8779 GCA_043752035.1 Gammaproteobacteria bacterium | reverse complement strand
ACCTTCGACATGCCCTATTCGGTCTCCGGCGTCACCGAACGCAACTACCACGGCACCGGTCTGATCCTCGATACCGCCCGAGGCCTCGTGATCACCGATCGCAATACGGTACCGGTCTCGATCGGCGACGTGCGCCTCACCTTCGCCGGCACGCTGGAAATTCCTGGTCGTGTGCTCTACGTGCACCCGCTGCACAACCTGGCGGTGATTCAGTACGACCCGGCGCTGATCGATGCCACACCGGTGCGGGCCGCACAGCTCGCCACCGAGCCACTGCAGACGGGCGAGGCGCTGAGCGTGGTCGGCCTCGACAACAGCGGCGATGTGAAGGAGCGTGCCACCGCAATCGCCGGGGTCGATCCGCTGCTGCTGCCGCTGTCGCGCTCGGTGGCGTTTCGCGACAGCAATGTCGAAGTGGCGACGGTGCTGAACCCGCCAGAAGACGTGGTGGGCGTGCTGGCCGACAAAGCCGGGCGGGTGCGCGGCCTGTGGGCGAGCTTTGCCACTGACAATGGCCGCGAGCTGGTGCAGGAGAGCCGGGGCGTGCCTTCCGACCTGCTTGCCGAGACGCTCGACATCGTCCGGCGCCATGCGCAACTGCATTCACTCGAGGCGGAGCTGGTCACGCAGACTCTGGCCAGTGCCCGCGGCCTGGGCCTGAGCGATGCCTGGGTGGCGCGCATTCAGGGGAGCAATCAGGCGCAGCGCCAGGTCTTGAGCGTGGCGCGGCTGATCGGCGGTTCCGCCGCAGCCCAAGTGCTGCAGACCGGCGATATCGTGCTGGCGATCGACGGCAAGGTGGTCACGCAGTTTCGCGACGTGGAGCGCGCTACCCGGGATCGCGACACCGTGGCAGTCACTGTATGGCGTATCGATGGCGAGCATATTGAGAACGTGCGCACCGCGACCCTCAGCGGCAGTGACATAGACCGCGTGGTGCAGTGGGCCGGCGCCACCTTGCAGGCCCCGCATCGCGCCATCAGCGCACAGCGCGGCATCGAACCCAAAGGGGTCTACGTGGCCTGGTTCGCCTACGGCTCCCCTGCCAGCCGCTTCGGGCTGGTGCCGGGGCGGCGCATCGTCGAGGTGGATGGCCAGCCGACACCCGATCTGGATGCCTTCCTGAAGCTGGCGGGCGGCCATGCTGATCGCTCCTCGCTGCGCATCAAGACCCTGGCCTGGAATGGCTCGGCCGAGATGATCACGCTGAAGCTCGACCGGCACTACTGGCCGGCCTACGAGCTGCGGCGCACCGCGACGGGTTGGGAACGGCTGCCGCTCGAGTAGCGCACGGCGCGTTTAAAATGTACTCATGGCCAAGGCAATCCGCGCCACGCAGATCGAGCTGGAGCACGCTGTGCAGGCGCTGCGCGACGGCGATGTGGTCGCGTTTCCGACTGAAACCGTCTACGGACTCGGCGCCAATGCGCAGCACGCGCCGGCGCTGCAAAAGATCTACGCGCTTAAGGGTCGCCCAACCACGCATCCACTGATCGTGCATCTGGACAGCCAGCGTTTCCTGCAGCGCTGGGTGCGCGAGGTTCCACCCGTCGCGCAGCGACTGGCCGAGCAGTTCTGGCCGGGCCCGCTGACGCTGGTGCTGCCGAAGGCCGACACGGTGCTCGATCTGATCACTGGCGGTCAGGACAGCATCGCGGTGCGCGTGCCTGCGCATCCGATGGCGCAGCAATTGCTCACTGCCTTTGGCGGCGGCATCGCCGCGCCCTCTGCCAATCGCTACGGCCACGTGAGCGCGACCCGCGCCGAGCATGTGCGCGAGGAGTTCGGCGAGGCCGTGCGCGTGGTGCTCGATGGCGGCGAGTGCAAGGTCGGGCTCGAATCGACGATCGTTTCCTGCCTCGGGGGGTGCGTGCGGCTGCTGCGGCCGGGATCGATCACGCTCTCGCAGCTGCGCACCAGCGTGGGCGACGTGCACACTGGGCCTGCCGAAGATTCACCGCGCACGCCCGGTTCCACGCGCGCGCACTACGCCCCCAGCACGCCGCTGCGGCTGGTGGCGGCCGGACTGATCGAGCGCCAGGCCGCGGAACTTGCCGCCGCCGGCCAGCGCATCGGTGTGCTCGCGCAACGCTCGCCGCTCGCCGCTTACCGGCACGTCACCTGGATCAACGCCGGTACTCGTCCGGAAGCCTACGGTCACGATTTGTATGCTCACCTGCGCACGCTCGATCGCGCCGGCGCCAGTTGCCTGCTGGTGCAGGAAGTGCCGGCCGATGAGCGCTGGGACGCGGTACGCGATCGGCTGATGCGCGCGGCCGCGGCCACCGTGGGAGAAATGCCCTGATGGCGAAGAGTGCGATTGATCCTTTCGAGCCAGCGCAGATCCGCCGCCTGGTGGCGGAATTTGGCTCGCCGCTGCTGATCCTCGATTGCGCGCGGGTGCGCGCGCAGTACCGCAAGCTGCGCAAGGCGCTGCCGGGCGTCGACCTGCACTACGCGCTCAAGCCGCTGCCGCACACCGCGATCGTGCGCACCATCATCGACGAGGGCGGCTGGCTCGATCTGGCCACCAGCGGCGAGGTACAGCTGGTGGCCGGCATGAAGATCGCCGCAGCACGCTGTATTCACACCCATCCGATCAAGCGCGACAGCGATATCCGCAATGCGCTGGCCTATGGCGTGCGCGTGTTCGTGGCCGACAATCCCGATGAAGTGCGCAAGTTCCGGACCTTTGCCGGCAAGGCCGAGCTGCTGCTGCGGGTATCGTTTCGCTCGCCCGGCGCGGTCTGCGACCTGTCGCGCAAGTTTGGCTGCGACCCTGAGGATGCGCTGGCGCTGGCGCGCCAGGCCGCGGAGCTGGGCGTGGGCGTGCGCGGCTTCTCCTTCCACGTGGGCTCGCAGGCGGCCGATGCGCTCAAGCATGTCGAGGCGATCGAGGCCTGCGTGCGCCTGTTGGCGGCCGCGCGCCGCGAGCGGCTCGGCGCTTTCGACACGCTCGATATCGGCGGCGGCTTTCCGATCGACTATGCGCAACGCGCGCCCGACATCGGCCGCTTCTGCGCGCCGATCCGCAAGGCGCTTGGGAAACTGCCGCGGCGCGTGCGCGTGATTGCCGAGCCCGGCCGCTACATCTCAGGCCCGGCCGCGATCGGCGTGGCCACGGTCATGGGTCGTGCGCGTCGCGAAGGCCACTGGTGGTATTACCTCGATGACGGGCTGTACGGATCGTATAGCGGCCAGCTCTACGATCACGCGCGCTATCCGGTCGAGGCGCTGCGCAGTGGTCCGCTGCTGCCCGCAGTGCTCGCCGGTCCCACCTGCGACAGCATCGATGTGATCGCCGAGAACCTGATGCTGCCGGAGCTGCGCGCCGGCGACCTGATCGTCGGCCGCGCGATGGGCGCCTATACGGTGGCGAGTGCCTCGGAGTTCAATTTCTTCCCGCAGGCGACGATCGTGGCGGTCAATCGCCAGGCCGGCGATACCGGCGGTGTCGAGTAAGCGCCAGCTCAAGCCGGCGCCGATACCGTGGCGAACAATTCCTTCAGTCTGCGCGTGGCGCCCTCGATGTCGCGCGCCCTCAGCCTGGCGAGCAGCGATTTATGCAGATTCAGCAGCGGCTTCAGGCCGTGGCGCTGCGCGGCGATGCGCCGCAGCGCGATGCGGCCGCGCACTTCCCAGTGCAGTGAATCCCACAGCCGCAGGAAGGTCTGGTTGCCGCTGCCCTGCACCAGGCCGCGGTGGAAGCGCAGCGCCTCGTCGATATAGCCTTCGCCATCGTCGCGCGCGACTGCGCTGCTCATGGCGCGCAGGCAACGCGCGAATTCCTGCAGTACCGCCACATCGTAGGGTACGGCGAGCTCTACTGAACGCACCTCCATGATAGCGCGCAGCTCATAGGATTCACGCAGCTCTGCGAAATCGGCGCCGCGCACCCGCGTGCCGCGATAGCGTTCGCAGCTCACCAGGCCCGAACCCTCGAGTTCGCGCAGCGCCTCGCGGATCGGCGCCTGGCTGACATTGAACTCGCGCGCCAGCGGCAGTTCCTTCAGCTTGGTGCCGGTGGGGTAGGTGCCATCGAGTATGCGTTTGACCAAAGTGTCGCGGATGCGATCGCGCATGCACAGGCGCAGTGGTGCGGGCTCCTTCATGGCTGCAGCGGCCGCTCCAGTTGCTGTGCGCTCCAGCCGCCGCCGAGCGCGCGTGTTAGCGCGACCGCGGCGTTCAGCTGCGCGATGCGTGTTTCCAGCGCGGCGCGCTGCGATTGCAGGGATGCGGTCTGGGTGCTGGTCACCTCAACGTAGTCGGCGACCCCGGCCAGGTAGCGCTGGTTGGCGTGGAAGGCCGCCTGCTTCGCCGCAGCCGCCGCGGCTTCGTCCGCAGCGAGGCCATCGCCCAGATAGTGCAGGGCCGCCAGGTTGTCCTCGACTTCGCGATACGCGGTCAGCGCCACCTGACGATAGTTCGCCAACGCTTCAGCAAATATGGCATGCGCCTGGCGGGTGTGTGCCACACGAGCGCCGGCATCGAACAGCGGCAACTGCAGCGCCGGCCCCGCGGCCCAGAAGCGGCTCGGCGCCGCGAGCCAGTTCGAACTCGTGGTGCTCTCGTAGCCGGCCGCGCCAGCCAATGAAAATGCCGGAAACCAGGCCGCGCGCGCCGCGCCGATTCCGGCATTGGCCGCGGCCAACTGGCGTTCGGCGCTGGCAACATCAGGCCGCCGCAGCAGCAGTGTGGAAGGCAAGGGCGTGCCCAGCGGTGGCAGCGCGCCCTCGAGCGGCGCCGGCGCGAGCGCGAAGTTCGCCGGTGCCTGGCCCAGCAGGATCGCGATTGCGTGTTCGAGCTGCGCGCGCTGCAGGCGCAGCGCTGCCAGCTGCGCGGCGGCCGACTGGCGCTGGGTCTCGGCCTGCTCGACATCGGTGGCCGAGGCGATGCCGCCGTCGTAGCGATTGCGTGTGAGCTCGGCGGCGCGATCGTAGGCCTGCACCGTCTGCCCGAACAGCTGCTGGATCGCATCGTTGCCGCGCAACGCGAAATAGTCGCTGGTCAGCTCGGCCTGCAATGCCAGGGCCAGCGCGGCGAGATCGCCGGCACTCGCCTGGCGGCGCGCGCGCGCTGCGACCGCCTGATTGCGCAGCCGCCCGAACAGGTCGAGCTCCCAGGAAACATTGCCGTCGAACGTGAAATCATTGTCCAGCGTACTGACGCCCGCAGCGTGCGGTGCGTTCGCAGAGCTGCGCGCGCGCCGCGCCGAGCCGCTGCCGCCGAGCGCAGGATACAGCCCGGACCAGGCGCTGAGCGCCACCGCGCGCGCCTGCTGGTAGCGCGCCGTCGCGGCCTGCAGCTCAGGGCTGGCGGCGCGCAGCTGCTCCTGCAATTGGTTGAGCTGCGGATCGCCGAAGGCCTGCCACCAGTCGCCGCGCGGCTCGGCATCGGCTGGGTTGGCCGGCACCCACTCGCCGGCCTCCTTGTAGTGATCGACCACGGCCACGGCTGGCACCTGGTAGCGCGGCGCCAGCGAACAGCCGCCCAGCAGTGCGAGCAGCGGCGCGAGCAGCGGCGGCCATGTGCGGTGTGCATTCACGGCTGTTGGTCTGGGCTCGCGGCAGGTTTCACGACGCGCACCGCGGCATTGTTGGTCAGTGAATCCTGTGGATTCTGGATCACGACGTCGCTCGCCTCGATGCCCGAGACGATTTCGATCTCGGATCCGGAGTCGCGCCCCAGGGTGACCGATTTCATCACCACACGATCGTGCGCATCGACGGTGGCCACTTGCGGTCCCGCGCCCCGAAACAGCAGCACGTTGGCCGGGAGCTTGAGCGGCTGGGTGGCCGGCGCCGCCGCCAGCTTGAAATCCACTTCGGCATAGGCACCAGGCAGCAGTTCATGCTTGCTGTTGTCGATGCTCAGCTGCGCCAGCATCGTGCGCGTGCCAGGGTCGAGGGCCTGCGCCGTGCTTTCGAGCGTCGCCGGGTAGCTGACGCCGGGACGATCCGGAAAACGCACCGCCGCAACCAGCCCCGGCCGCAGCAGCGCCGCGTAGCTCTGCGGCACATGGACATACACGCGCAGCCGCTCGAGATCGGCCACGCGGAACAGTTCTGGACCCGCGCTGCTGCCGGCACTGACCAGCTGGCCCACATCGGCGTTGCGCGCCGTCACCACGCCGGCAAAAGGCGCCACGATGCGCTTGAAGGCCGAGAGCTCGCGCAACCGCTGCAGGTTGGCCAGTGCCGATTGCAGCTGGGCATCACCGCTCGCGGCGAGACTGATCTTCTCATCGGCTTCCTGCTTCGATACCGAGTCGCTCGTGCGCAGTCCGCGCCAGCGCTCGGCGGTCAGGCTGGCGATGCTGCTGTTGGCCTGCGCTGTGGCCAGGTCGGCCTGCGCCTGCCGCAACTGCTGATCGATCTCCGGTGCATCGATCTCAGCCAGCAACTGGCCACGACGTACGCTGGCGCCGATGTCGAGCAGCCAGGCCTTGATATAGCCGCTGGTGCGGGCGTAGATCGGCGCCTCGTAGTTCGCCTGCACGCTGGCGGGCAGCGTGAGCGGTGTCGAATCCGTCTGCGATTGCGCCCTGATGGTGGCTACGTTGATCAGCGCCTGTGAGGCCAGCGTATCCTTGAGCTCCGCGTGCGCACGCACCGAGGCGATGACCACCCAGGCGAGTGCCGCGAGCAGCGCCAGCAGCGCCAATGCCGCGCCGCGCGCGATGCCGGCAGCGCCTTTGTGGGCGGCGATTCCGTGTAGCGGGTTCATAGGTAGATTCCGTGGGAAGTGTTCATTCAGGCTGCTCGCCAGTAACGCCGTCGCCGGCGCTCTTGCGCCCGTGGATGGCTGCAAACAGCGTGGGCACGAACAGCAGCGTGGCCAGCGTGGCCCAGACCAGGCCGCCGATCACCGCGCGACCGAGCGGTGCATTCTGCTCGCCGCCTTCGCCGAGGCTGATAGCCATCGGCAGCATGCCGATTATCATCGCCAGCGCGGTCATCAGTACGGGCCGGAAGCGCGTGTAGCCGGCATCGAGTGCCGCCTGCGTTGCGCTGGCGCCCTGATTCATGCGCTCGCGCGCGAAGCTCACCACCAGGATGCTGTTGGCGGTGGCCACGCCCATGCACATGATCGCGCCGGTCAGCGCCGGCACGCTGAGCGTGGTGCCGGTCAGCAGCAATATCCAGGCGATGCCTGCGATCGCGGCTGGCAGCGCCGAAATGATGATGAAGGGATCGAGCCAGGACTGGAAATTGATCACGAGCAGCAGGTACACCAGCAGGATCGCACCGACCAGGCCGACCATCAGACCGGTGTACGAGGCCGCCATGGTCTGCATCTGGCCGCGCGCGACGATGTGCGTGCCCTTGGGCAGGTGCTGCTGCTGTGCGGCGATCAGCCGGTTGATGTCGCTGGCCACCGCGCCCAGATCGCGACCCTGCACGGCGCCGAACAGGTCGATTACTGGCTGCGTATCGTAGCGCGAGATCACGCCCGGGCCGACGCCACGACTGATGCTGGCCAGGGCACCCAGGATCTGTGACTGGCCCGGCACATTGATCGGCAGGTTCTGCAGATCATCGAGCGAGGCCATGCGGTACTGCGGTGCCTGCGCGATGATCGGGTATTGCACGCCGGTCTCGGGATTCAGCCAGAACGCTGGCGAAACCTGCCCGCTCCCCGACAGCGTCAGCAGCAGATTGTTGGCAACATCGCGCTGGCTGATGCCAAGTGCAGCGGCGCGGCTGCGATCGGTGCTCACGCGCATCTCGGGCTGGTTGAAGGTCTGCTGCATGCGCAGATCCACGAGTCCGGGGACGTTGCGGAGTGAGGCCAGCAGATTGTTGGCGAGCTCGCGGTTCTGGCGGCTCGAGCCCACCACCTGTATGTCAATCGGCGCCGGCAGGCCGAAATTGAGAATCTGGCTGACGTTATCGGCCGGCAGGAACGCGAAGCTGACTGCCGGAAACTGCTGCGGCAGCCGGGTGCGCAGCTGCCGGACGTACTCGGCCGTCGGTGCGTGATCGGGGCTCAGCGACACCAGGATGTCGGCGTCGCCGCTGCCGATGGTGCCGGAATTGCCGTAAGTGATGTTGATACCCGATACCGGCAGCCCGATGTTGTCGACAATGTTGGCGATTTCCCGGGCCGGAATGGTTGCGCGCAATGCCGACTCGACGCGATCGGCCAGCGCCGCTGTCTGCTCGACGCGCTGGCCGCTGGGGCCGCGCAGGTGCAACTTGATCTGGCCGGAATCGACCTCGGGGAAAAAATTCCGACCCAGGATTGCGAACAGCAGCAGCGAGAGCGCGACCACGCCCAGGGACACGCTGATCAGCGTGCGGCTGTGGCTCAGGCCCGCCCGCAGCAGTGCGTGATAGCGCTCGCGCAGCGCCGTGAAGCGGGTTTCGAAGCGTTGCTGGAAGCGCTGCCAGGCGTTGGCAGTGTCGGCGGCGGTATGTTCCTCGGCGGCAGTGCGCAGCCAGAAGCTGGCCAGAGTAGGGATCAGCGTGCGCGAGAGCAGGTAGGAGGTCAGCATCGCGAACACTACCGCCTCGGCCATCGGCACGAACAGAAAGCGCGCCACGCCTGAGAGCAGGAACATCGGCAGGAACACGATACAGATCGCCAGTGTCGAGACCAGGGCCGGCGTCAGGATCTGCCGCGAGCCCTCGAGAATCGCCTGCTCGACGCTGCTGCCCTGCTCCAGGTAGCGGTTGATGTTCTCGATCGTGACGGTAGCATCATCCACCAGGATGCCCACCGCCAGCGCCAGGCCGCCGAGCGTCATCAGGTTGATGGTCTCGCCGAGCGCATCGAG
>JAYUZE010000307.1:0-6085 GCA_043752035.1 Gammaproteobacteria bacterium | reverse complement strand
AGGATGGACTGCTGATCATCACCTTCGATGAGAGCAATGTCGCCAGCATCGTCACGACCACGGAGCCGGGCACCGGCAAGAAGATGACGCTGGCCATCTACGCCGGCACTTCCTGCTGCAACCAGCAGGCCGGCCCGAACGTGAGCGTGCCGGCAATCATCGACTACCCGATCGACGAACATGAGATCTATCGGGTGCAGCTCCCGGGAGTCGGTGGCGATCGCATCGGTGCGGTGCTGCTGTCGCGCTATATCCGGCCCGGCATCGTATCGGACGTGCCGTATAACCACTACGCACTGCTGCGCAGCGTGGAAGATATTTTCGGGCTCGGGCACCTGGGGTATGCGGCGCAACCCGGTCTTGCGCCCTTCGGACCTGAAATCTTCAATCACCATTGAGGTGACAGGCGGATGAGGTCTGTCACCTGCTGTGCGGTCCTGCTGTGCGCGCTGCTAAGTGCACCAGTGCTGGCCGCGGCTGCGCCGACTGGTGCTCCCGTGGCCCCCCAGGCGCTGGCCGCGCTCGGCCGCGAGCTGTTTTTCGATCCCTCGCTGTCGGCCTCCGGGCGCATGGCTTGCGCGACCTGCCACAATCCGCGCCACGCTTACGGGCCGCCAGATGCGCGCGCCGTGCAGTCTGGTGGCGCTCAGCTCACGCTTGCGGGCCGCCGCGCAGTGCCGTCGCTGCGCTATACCTTGAAGCACACGCCGCTATGGGCCAAGCAGTTCCAGGCCAGCGCCGTTGAACGCGTGACGGAAACCGACAGCGCGCCGGTGGGTGGCTTCGATTGGGATGGACGCTTCAATACCGTGCGAGCGCAGTCCGCCTCGCCGCTGCTGTCGGATTTTGAGATGGGCAATGCCAGCGTTGCCGAGCTCGCGGGCAGGCTACGGCGCGCAGCCTGCGCGCAACGCATTCGCGAGCTGTTCGGCGCGCAGGTCTTCGATGACCCGCAAAGGCTGATGGCCGGCGTGTTGCAGGCCATCGAGCGTTTCGAGCTGGACGATGAGTCGTTCCGTCCCTTCAGCAGCCGCTACGATGCCTGGCTGGAGGGCAAGGCGTCACTGAGCGCTGCGGAGCAGCACGGCCTGCGCGTGTTCAATGACCCGTTGAAGGGCAATTGCAACGCCTGCCATCGCTCGGCGCTGGGTGCCGATGGCTCGCATCCGCTGTTCACTGATTTTAGTTACGCGGCGCTTGGTGTGCCGCGCAACGTGGAGATTCCGGCCAATACTGACGCGGACTACTTTGATCTGGGCCTGTGTGGACCGTTGCGCACCGATCTGATTGCCGAGCAGCGCTGGTGCGGCATGTTCAAGACACCGACCCTGCGCAACGCCGCGGCGCGCAGCGTGTTTTTCCACAACGGCCGCGTGCACACGCTGCGCGATGCGGTGCGTTTCTATGCCGAGCGCGATCTGCACCCGGAGCGCTGGTATCCGCCCGCTGGCAGGAGCGATAACGGAGCGGCCGCAGACGCTGTGCTGAAGTTCGACGATCTTCCCGCAGCGCTGCGCGGCAACGTGAATCGTCGCGAGCTGCCGATGCAATTGCAGCCGGGCGATACACCGCTCCTGGGCGACGCCGACATCGATGATCTCGTGGCCTTCATCGCCACGCTGACGGACGCGGATCTCGCCCGTTAGCGTATACGGGCGCTAACGCCGCTGCGGCAGCATGCACACGATCATGCCGCTGACGATCAGTGCACCGCCGAGCAGATCCTGGGCGCGCAGCCGCTCATGCAGCAACAGCGCGGAGAACAGCGCGGCGAACACCGGCTCGAGCGAATAAATGATCGCTGCCTGCACGGGCGTCACCACCTGCTGGCCCTTCACCTGCAGCCAGATCGCGAAGGCTGTGGCCACCAACCCGAGGTAGATGATCACCCAGGGCCAGGCGCCGTGCGGGGCCGGCCAGGTATCGCCTTGCAAAAAGCTGTACAGCAGCGCAATTGCCAGCACGCAACTGATCTGGGCCGCAGTGAAGGCGCGCGAGTCGTGCCGTGCGACGCAGCGGTCCATTACCAGGATATAGGCCGCGAAACTGGCGGCACTCAGTATCACCCACAAGTCGCCGGGGCTGAAGGACAGCACGGTCGCGTCCCAGGCGAGAGCAGTCATGCCCGCCGCGGCCAGCACTGCGCCGACGAGGGCACCCGTGGTCAGGCGTCGCCCCAGGAACGGCATGGCCAACGGCACCAGGACTACATTCAGGCCGATCAGGAAACCCGAGCGGGCGCTGCCCGTAGTCTTCATACCCAGGGCGAGCGAGAGGAACGAGACTGCGGCCAGCAGACCGGTCAGCAGGCCATGTACCCAGGTCAGTCGCGTGGCCTTCCTCAGGAACCAGGCGAGCGCCAGCAGCGCGACTGCGAAGCGCGCCGCGACGATCTGACCGGGCGCGAGGAAGGCGGTCGCCACCTTGATCGAGGGAAAGGTCGTTCCCCAAATCAACGTGGTCAGCAGCAACAAGGCTACGCCATGCGCTCGTTTCACGCTGGATCTCCGGATCGGCTGCCTGCCGCGTCAGTCGCTGCTGTGTAGTTTCGAATGACTGGCGCCGTACCAGAAGTACACGGCGAAGCCGACAGCCAGCCAGATCGCCAACCGTATCCAGGTGCTGATCGGCAGAAAATACATCAGCACCACGCAGCAGATGACGCCGAGTATCGGTACCAACGGCACCCAGGGTGTGCGGAACGGCCGCTCCACATCGGGCATACGGCGTCGCAGAATGACGATGCCCGCGCACACGATCGCAAAGGCCAGCAAGGTGCCGATGGAAATAAGCTCACCCAGCAAGTCGAGCGGAAACAGGCCGGCAGTCAAGGCCGCGAGCCCGCCAGTGATCAAGGTGCCGACGTGTGGTGTCTGATAGCGCACACTGCAACGCGAGAGTACGGGCGGCAGCAAACCGTCGCGCCCCATGGCGTAGAAGATGCGCACTTGACCCAGCAGGCTCAGCAGGATCACCGGTATCAGGCCAAACCCGGCAACCACGGCGACCAGCACCTTCAGCCAGCCCAGATTCGCGTGCGCCAGGCTCAGCGCGCGGTACAGCGGGTCGGGCACATTGAGCAGGTGGTAGTCGGCGATGCCCGTGACTGCGAGGCTCACGGCCACATAGAGCGAAGTGCAGATCGCCAGCGACAGGAACAGGCTCATCGGCATCGTGCGCTGCGGGTTCTTGGCTTCTTCCGCCAGCGTCGACACGCCATCGAAGCCGATATAGGCAAAGAATACGATGCCTGCACCGCGCAGCACGCCGGACCAACCGAAATGCCCGAGCTCGCCGTTGTTCGGTGGCACGAACGGTTGCCACAGATGCGTGTTGATATGCGGCAAGCAAGCCGCCACCAGGATCAGGATCGCCAGCACCTTGGCCACGACGATCACGGAATTGACCATCGCCGACTTCTGCGTGCCGACGATCAGCAAAGCCGTGCAGGCCAGTGTCACCAGCACTGCCGGAAGATTGATCCACGCACCGCTGAGCGTCACATGATCGTTGGCGTCGGCCCTGAATGGCGCAGTGGTCAGTACCGCTGGCAGATGTAGCCCCAGGTCGCCGATTGCGGAAGTCACATAACCCGACCAGCTGATCGCGACCAGCGAGGCCGAGAACAGGTACTCGAACATGATGCACCAGCCGATGATCCAGGCGACGAGTTCGCCGAAGGTGGCGTAGGCGTATGAGTAGGCGCTGCCCGCCACCGGCACCATGGCCGCATATTCGGCATAGCACAGGCCCGCAAAAAAACAGGCCAGACTGGCAAAGATGAAACACAGCGTCACGGCCGGGCCGGCGTTCAACGCGGCGACCGTTCCCGTCAGTACGAAGATGCCGGCGCCGACTGTGTTGCCGACGCCGAAAGCGGTGAGATTGAGGACACCTAGCGAACGTTTCAGGGCAGGGCGGTCACCGCCGTGCGCCTCGGCCCGCATGACCTCGATGGATTTCTTCGACCAGGCACCCATGCATTCCCCCTGCTGTTTTAGCGCAGCCTACAGCAGGGCAGGCGGGGGCGCGAGTCAACTTATCCGATGCAATAGCCTGGTCCTTCCAGGCAAGTCCGCTGCGCCCGCTGGTACAGCGCGCGTTCGGCGTCCGCATCGGCGAGTGCAACTGCGCCGGCGCAAGTGCGCGGAAACGGGCTCTCGTGGCCGGGGTGTAGTGACCGTGTTGGTAGCGATGGTCGGGCCGCCTGCGCAGTGCCTGTCGCGACGCAAACAGGCAGCGCTGCGAATGCCAAGTGCCCATAAATTCGTCGAACCATCAGCTGTACTCCTACTCCAAATGAAAAGCCGCCGACCGCCCATCGTTGACTTGATCCCGCAGATAATTCTGGCTCATAGTCACGGTGGTGTTTCTGAACTTATACTGCTTGGACCTATGCCCCTACTGCTGAGCACTTAGCTGTTGAATATGCACAATTCTCGAAGAAACTTGACGATTGCCATCGCTAGTGGACTGGCCATCGTCGGCATCATTTTCTGGATCGTGCATCGTAGTCAGGCGGCTCAGCTTGCAGGCACCAGCGACTTGGGCGGACCAGGCGCCAGGACTGGTCGCGCTGGGGCTGGGCATGCAGGCGGCGGAAGTGGTGGTCCGGTTGCGGTCGCCGTGGCCACGGCCACCAGCGGCGACATTCAGGTGCGCGTGCCCGCGTTGGGCACGGTAACCCCGGTGGCGACGGTGACGGTGAAGACGCAGATCAGCGGTCAACTGCAGTTACTCGGCTTCAAGGAAGGTCAGGAAGTCCGGAAAGGGGATTTTCTCGCGCAGATCGATCCGCGTCCCTACGAAAGCGCCCTGCAACAGGCGCAAGGCAATCTGCAGCGCGACCAGGCGACGCTCGCCGAGGCCAAGCGTGATCTGGTCCGCTACCAGGATCTGGTGAAGACGGATCTGGTGGCCCGGCAGCAGCTCGACGCGCAGACTGCAACCGTGGCGCAGAGCGAGGGAGTAATCGTCAGCGATACCGCCCAGGTGAACATCGCCAAACTCAACCTGCAATATACGCATATCGTCGCGCCGGTCGCCGGCCGCACGGGTTTACGGCAAGTCGATCAAGGTAACTACGTTACCCCGGGTGACGCCAACGGCATCGTGGTCGTGACGCAACTGGAGCCGATAACGGTGATTTTTCCGGTCCCCGAAGACAATATATCGGCGATTGCCCGCCACTTCCGCGCTGGCGGAGCACTGATCGCCGATGCCTTCGATCGCAGCAATACCACGCACCTGGCGCAAGGCAAGCTGATCTCGATCGACAACGAGATCGACACCACAACGGGCACCGTCAAGCTGCGTGCGCAGTTCGACAACCGCGACGGCGCATTGTTTCCCAATCAATTCGTCAATGTACAGCTGCTGGTGGATACGCTCAGGAGTCAGGTAGTCATACCCATCGCCGCGGTTCAACACGGCGCTCCGAACGGGGTTGCGAGCAGCTTCGTCTACCTGGTCGATCCCGCCGGCATCGTCAGTGTGCACCCGATCGTGGTGGGTACCACCGATGGCGAACGCACCACCGTCACGTTGGGTCTCAAAGTGGGTGATGTGGTTGTGACGCAAGGTGGCGACCGGCTGCGCGACGGGGCCAAGGTTGCGGTGCCTGACGACACGAGATCCAATGCTGGCACCGCGCCGGCGGGGCGCAGGAATTCCTCGGGCAAGTGGAGTGGTCGGCGCAAGGAGTCAGGTAGCGGCGCACCGGACGGCAAGTAAGCGCTCCGCTACGCATGAATCCCTCGCGCCTGTTCATCGTTCGACCGGTAGCGACGGCGTTGCTGATGATTGCGCTACTGGTCGTCGGCGCTATCGCGTTTACCCAATTGCCACTCTCGGCGTTGCCTGAGGTCGCCTACCCGACCATACAGGTGCAAACGTTTTACCCCGGTGCCAGCCCCGAGGTGATCACCTCCGCGATAACTGCACCGCTCGAGAAGCAGTTTGGTCAGATGCCTGGTCTGACCCAGATGGCTTCCACGAGTTCGGCGGGGGCTTCGGTCATCACGCTGCAATTCGATCTGACGCTGGCGATCGACGTGGCGGAACAGGAAGTGCAGGCCGCGATCAG
>JAYUZE010000306.1:0-6351 GCA_043752035.1 Gammaproteobacteria bacterium | reverse complement strand
CCTGCCACTGCCGCCGCCTCGGCAGTGCGCGGCAAGGTTACCGATCCGCGCGAATTGCTGGACGGTTGAACACCATGGACCCTATCAAAGTCTTTCGCAGCCGCACCGCAGTACTGCCCTACACCAACATCGACACCGACCAGATCATTCCGGCGCGGTTCCTGCGCACCACAGTGCGCGCGGGCCTCGGCCAGCAATTGTTCGCGGACTGGCGCTACGGCGCCGATGGCCAGCCCAAGGCCGATTTCCCGCTCAATCAGCCGGCCGCCGCCGGTTGCCAGGTACTGGTGGCCGGGCGCAATTTTGGCTGCGGGTCTTCGCGCGAACACGCACCCTGGGCGCTGCTCGACTACGGCTTCCGGGCTGTGATCAGCACCGAGATTGCCGATATCTTCCGCAGCAATTCGCTGAAGAACGGCCTGCTGCCGATCGTGCTCGATGAGGCCTCGGTGCAGTGGCTGCTCGATCACCCCGGGGTCGAACTGCAGATCGACCTCGAGCACAACCAGGTCACGATGCCCGATGGCCGTGCAGCCAGCTTCCAGATTGAACGCTTCGCGCGCTACTGCCTGCTGAACGGCATCGACGAACTCGGCTACCTGCTGAAGCAGGAAGCGGCGATCGCTCGCTACGAAACTGCGCAGGGTCTGAGCCGCGCATGAAGGCGAGCATCGCCGTGATCGGCGGAGACGGCATTGGGCCCGAGGTGACGGCTGAGGCGGTCAGCGTAATGCGGGCAGTCGCACTGCGCTACGGCCATCAGTTTGAAATGAAGGAAGCGCCCTTCGGTGGTATCGCTATCGATCAGTGCGGCGATCCGCTGCCCCAGCCCACGCTCGATTTGTGCCTCGCCGCCGACGCCGTGCTGCTCGGCGCCATCGGCGGCCCGAAGTGGTCGGCGCCCCAGGCGCGGGTGCGGCCCGAGCAGGGGCTGCTGCGACTGCGCCGGGAACTGGGTGTTTATGCCAATTTGCGCCCGGTCGCAGTGCATCCCGCACTGCTCGATGCCTCAACGCTCAAGCGCGAGATCCTCGAGGGCGTCGATCTGGTGTTCGTACGCGAACTCACGGGCGGCATCTACTTCGGCGCCAAGACACGCAGTGAGACTGAAGCGACCGATCTGTGCAGCTACACTGTTGCCGAGGTCGAACGCATCGTCAGGGTCGCCGCGCGCCTGGCCCGCGGACGACGGCGCAAGCTGGCCTCGATCGACAAGGCCAATGTACTCGAGACCTCAAGGCTGTGGCGCGAAGTCACCGAGCGCGTGATGCGCGCCGAGTTTCCCGACGTGCAGCTCGAGCATCTGCTGGTGGACTCGGCAGCGATGCACCTGATCCGCCGCCCGCGCGATTTTGATGTGGCGGTCACCGAAAACATGTTCGGCGATATCCTAACCGACGAGGCCTCGATGCTGGCCGGCTCGCTGGGCCTGCTGCCCTCGGCATCGCTGGGCGAAGGGCGACGCGGACTCTTCGAGCCCATTCACGGATCGGCGCCGGACATTGCGGGCCAGGGCATCGCCAATCCGATAGGCGCAATACTCAGCACCGCCCTGCTGCTGCGCCATTCTCTGGGACTGGAGGCCGAGGCGCTGGCCGTGGAGGCTGCGGTGTCGGCGGTGATTGTCGCCGGGCTCCGGACGCCCGATATTGCGGTGAGCGGCGAGCGCGGTGCCAGCACCCACGAAGCTGGAGCGGCCGTCGTCAGTCAACTCACGCGCTGAGCTGCAGCATCAGGCCCCGAGATGGGCGATCGCGTTGGCGTAGTAGCGCAGCAGTTCGACTTCGGCCGGGTTCGTGCGATAGCGACCGGATGCCTCCAGCACCAGCTTGCGTAGTGTCAGCATGCGCAGACCCACCAGCACTGAGTATTCAGGGTCGTTGCGCGGCACGTACACTTGCGCGCCGAGCGCTTCGCAGCGCCGCTGCAAGGCCAGTGCGCGCGCATTGATCTCGTCTTCGCCAAGCGCGTCGGTTGTTTCGACGAACACACTCGCCACCAGCGACACCGGCAGTACCGGCACCACGCGACCCACCGCCGCCATCAAGTGATCGGCAAATTGCTGCACGCGCTCGCCCCGCGCCTCGCGCTGCAACCCGAGCGGACTCCAGCCGCTCTGCGCCAGATAATCCTTCAGCAGGATCGGCGCACCGAAATTGGCACAGGCGTAACCAACACGATACCAGCGACCGCGCAGCCGCAACCAGCCCTGCAGCAGCAGGAAGCGCGCGGCAATACCCATCGCAGCCAGCAGTGAGCGGCGCTCCTGGCGATTGGCCGCATCACCCAGCAGTGTGCGATCTTCCAGCACCCGATCGTAGTTGAGCCCTACCGGCACGAAGGCGATGTCGCGCTCGCCCTGCGGATCGAAATTGCGCAGCATGTAGTCGAGCAGACCGATGCGCGGCGTTCGCATCAGGCCGTCCCGGCTCAAGCCGCCCTCGGGAAAGATCGCCTGCACGGCGCCGCCTTCGATCGCCATCTGCACATAGCGTTCGAGCACGCGCCGGTAGACTGGGTTGCCCGAGCCGCGCCGCACGAAATAGGCGCCGAGCGAGCGGATCACCTGCTGGATTGGCCACACCCGCGCCCACTCGCCCACCGCGTAACTCAGGGCCACCCGCTTGCTGGCCAGATAGGCCACCAGGATGTAGTCGACATTGCTGCGATGATTCATCACAAACACGACGCTGGTGCCCGGCGGGAGCAACCGCAGCGCGCGACGATCGGCGTGGCCGAGGCGCACGCGGTACAGCAGGTTCACTACTGCGCGCGCGATCCGGTTACCGAGGCTGAAATACACATAGGTATTGAAGGCCGGCACAATTTCGTGGGCGTAGCGGCGCACTTCGCGCAAGGCGACTTCGACCGGCACGCCAGTGGCGCGTGCGTGTTCGGTCACCTCGCGCAACACCCTGGGGTCGTAGACCAGCCGATCGATCAGCACCGCACGCCGCGTCATCGCGATCGGCGGAATCTGCAGGTGCAGACGCGCATTGAGCGCCGCCGTCAGTCGATTGATGCGCCGGCGCATGAACCAACGTGCGCCGGGCAGCAGCAACAGCGAGACGAAGACCCAGAGCAGTGCCGCGGCGGCAGCCAGCGCCAGCCACATCGGCACAACCACGGGGTTTGTCATGGCTCAGGAATGCGAGTCGAAATAGATATGCGTGGGCTCATCGGTGACACGCCCAAGGTCGGGCGCCGCGACCGCTGAGCCCTGCTGCAGCTGCCGGTAGCCGCCCTTATAGAAGAGTAAGGGCTCGTGCGGTGCGATCCCCTGCTTGAGCTGTAGCACCTCACCCACCACCAGCCAGTGATCGCCGCCGTCGGCAATGCTGCGCACGCTGCAGCCCAGGGACGCCAGACTCCCCTCGAGTCTGGGCGCCTCGCCCATCGTCACAAAACTATAGGGCGGCGGCGCACCCTGCTGCCAGTTGCCAGCAAAGAAGTTGGAGATTGCCTGTTGCTCGGCGCGCAGCACGTTGACACTGAAGGCCGTGCCAGGTGCCAGGTACTGTGAGATGCGCGCCTTTTTGGCCGGACAGAACAGCAGCAGCATCGGTTCGAGCGACAGCGAGCTCACAGCATTGGCTGTCATGGCGTGCACTTCATCGCCTTCATGGATGGCGACGACCGCGACGCCGGTTGCAAACAAGCCAATTGTGTCGCGAAATTGCCGGCCGGAGGTCATTCAGCCCGCGCCCCCGGCAAATGACTCGTCGTGATCGTGCATCAGGAACTCGCTCAGTATCTTGGCGCAGCATTTCATCTGCGAATTATGACTGCCCACCGCTGCCCGTGCCATGCGTACTTCGCGACTACGCGGCGTCACGTCATTGCCCTAATATCACAACCCTGCAGCTCAAAGGGCAATCAGTGATCCCCTATTCAGTACTCGATCTGGCACCCATCATCGAGGGTGGTGACGCAGCGCAATCCTTTCGCTGCACCCTCGAACTTGCGCGTAGTGCTGAGCGCTGGGGTTACTGGCGCTACTGGCTCGCCGAGCATCATGGCATGCCGGGCATTGCCAGCGCTGCCACGGCGGTGCTGATCGGCTACGTTGCCGGCGGCACCTCAACAATCAGAGTGGGTGCCGGCGGCATCATGCTGCCGAATCACTCGCCGCTGGTGATTGCCGAGCAGTTTGGCACGCTCGAATCGCTCTACCCCGGCCGCATCGATCTGGGACTGGGGCGCGCTCCCGGGTCTGATCAGTTGACCGCGCGCGCCCTGCGCCGCAACCTGGCGGGCGACGTCGATGAGTTTCCGCTCGATGTAGAGGAGCTGACCGACTACCTTGCAGATGCTCCGCAGCAGAACGTGCGCGCAGTGCCGGGCACCGGCCTCAAGGTGCCGCTGTGGATACTTGGCTCTAGTCTCTACGGTGCGCAGCTGGCGGCGCTGCTCGGCCTCCCCTATGCCTTCGCTTCACACTTCGCGCCCGCGCAGCTGATGGAAGCCATCGCCCTGTACCGCGCGCAATTCCGCCCGTCAGCGCAACTGTCCAGTCCCTACGTTATGCTGGGCTTCCATGTCTATGCGGCCGACAGCAGCGATCAGGCCAGGCTGTTGGCGACCTCGATGCAGCAGGCCTTTGTCAATCTGCGCAGCGGCCGACCTGCGCAACTGCCGCCGCCAGTGCCCGATTACCTCGCACGCTGCGCGCCACATGAGCGTGCGATGCTGGATCAGGTCATGAGCTGCGCCGCTATCGGCACCAGCGCGGAAATCGCTGACACCATTCAGGCCTTCATCGCCCGCACCGCGGCCGATGAGCTGATCATCGCTTCGCAGATGTTCGATCAGGCGGCGCGCCTGCGCTCCTACGAATTGGCCGCGCAGGTCATGCGGGGCATTGGTCGGCGCGCGAGCTGATCGGCTGCGCCGACCTGTGGTAGGCTCTGCGCAAACAAGAGCAGTCGCAAACCAGGACGACCTTGATGAAGACCAAAGCCGCCATCGCCTACGCCGCCGGCAAGCCGCTGGAAATCGTCACGCTCGATCTTGACGGCCCCAAGGCCGGCGAAGTACTGATCGAGCTGAAGGCCACCGGTGTATGCCATACCGATGAGTTCACGCGTTCCGGCGCAGACCCGGAAGGCCTGTTCCCGGTGGTGTTCGGCCATGAAGGCGCGGGCATCGTGGTCGATGTAGGCGCGGGCGTGCGCTCGGTCAAAAAAGGCGATCACGTGATCCCGCTCTACACGCCCGAGTGTCGCGAGTGCAAGAGCTGCACCTCGCACAAGACCAATCTGTGCACCGCGATCCGCGCCACGCAGGGGAAAGGTGTGATGCCCGATGGCACCAGCCGCTTCTCCATCGGCGGCGAGAAAGTGCATCACTACATGGGTTGCTCCACGTTCTCGAATTACACCGTGCTGCCTGAAATCGCGGTGGCGAAGATCCGCGAGGACGCACCCTTCGACAAGGTGTGCTACATCGGCTGCGGCGTAACTACTGGCATCGGCGCGGTGATCAATACCGCCAAGGTCGAGGCCGGCGCCAATGTGGTGGTGTTCGGGCTCGGCGGAATCGGTCTGAATGTGATCCAGGGCGCACGCCTCGTAGGCGCCAACAAGATCATCGGCGTCGATCTGAACCCGAAGCGCAAGGCGCTGGCCGAGAAATTTGGCATGACGCATTTCGTGAATCCTGCGGAAGTCGAGGGCGACCTGGTGCAGTACCTGGTGGCGCTGACCGACGGCGGTGCCGACTACTCCTTCGAGTGCGTCGGCAACGTCGACCTCATGCGCCAGGCGCTGGAGTGCTGCCACCGCGGCTGGGGCGTGTCGGTCGTCATCGGCGTCGCCGGCGCCGGGCAGGAGATCAGGACGCGGCCGTTCCAGCTAGTCACCGGGCGCGTCTGGAAGGGCACCGCCTTCGGCGGCGCGCGCGGCCGCACCGACGTGCCGAGGATCGTCGACTGGTACATGGACGGCAAGATCTCCATCGACCCGCTCATCACGCACGTCATGCCGCTCGCGCGCATCAACGACGCCTTCGACCTCATGCACGCCGGCGAGTCCATCCGCAGCGTCGTGACATTCTGAGCAGGGAATCATTCCAACGGAACAACAGGAGGGGGCCATGAGCACGATCTCGATCCATCCGTCCGTCGACGACGGCGTGAAACCCGGCGCGGCGAATTTCGCGGGCGGCACGCTGACCTGCCACTGCGCGCAGGCGCCGGTCACCGTCACGATCAAGGGCGACGTGGCCCACAATCACGCTTGCGGCTGCACCAAGTGCTGGAAGCCGAAGGGTGCGATGTTCTCGGTCGTCGCGGTCGTGCCGCGCGACAAGCTATCGGTCACCGCGAACGGCCACAAGCTCAAGATCGTGGAT
>JAYUZE010000305.1:0-7078 GCA_043752035.1 Gammaproteobacteria bacterium | reverse complement strand
GGGGGCGATCAAGTCGCTGCCCGATACACGCTTTGTTGATCGCCCCCTTTGCAAGCTTGCGCTTTCCGCTCCGCGCGACCCTGCCATAAGTTTTCGCCTGTTTCCGGTCGCGCTGGCGTCAGAACAGTGCGGTTGTTAGGCTGCACGCTCGGCGCAAAATCACCGCGTAACAACAGGGCGCATCATGACGGATAAACTGCACTACAACGACTTTCCGGGACGCATCATCTTCGTGGGCTTTGGCGCGATCGGGCAGGGGGTCTTGCCGCTGATCTTGCGTCACATAGGCTGCCCGGCGTCGCGCATGTCGATTGTCAGTGCGGATGAGCTGGGGCGCGAAGAGGCGCAGCGCTATGGCGTCAAGTTTCTCAAGGAACGACTGACGCGCGAGAACCTGCGGCGCACGCTCGATCCACTCGTGGGCCGCGGCGATTTCATCGTCAATGTTTCCGTGGATGTTTCCACCATCGCGCTGATCCGCTATGCCTGGGAAAAAGGTGCGATGTACATCGATACCTGTATCGAGCCCTGGCCCGGCGGCTACACCGATCCGGCCACGCCGATCGCACGCCGCACCAACTATGCGATGCGCACCGAGGCGCTGGCGCTGCGCAGCAGCGGACAGCGGCAGCCGACCGCGGTGCTCACGCACGGGGCGAACCCCGGCATGGTCTCGCACCTGGTGAAGCAGGCGCTGCTGAACATTGCCGCCGATCTGAAGCTCGACGCCGGCAACCCGGTCACGCGCGCCGATTGGGCGGCGCTCGGCCAGCTGCTGGACGTGCGCGCGATACACATTGCCGAGCGCGACACCCAGGTGTCGAGCATCCCCAAGGAGCCCAACGAGTTCGTGAACACCTGGTCGGTGGACGGCTTCGTTTCCGAAGGCTCGCAACCCGCCGAGCTCGGCTGGGGATCGCACGAACGCAATTTTCCGCGCGATGGCAAGCGCTTCGACTTCGGTGATGGCGCCACAATTTACCTGATGCAGCCCGGCGTCGCCACACGGGTGCGCAGCTGGGCACCCAACGCCGGCCCGTACCACGGTTTCCTGATCACGCACGGTGAATCGATCTCGATCGCCGAGTACTTCACCGTCGTCAAGGATTCCGCGGTCGAATATCGCCCGACCGTGCACTATTCCTATCACCCCTCCGACAACGCCTTACTCTCAGTCCACGAGTTCTCCGGCCGCAATTACCAGCTGCAGGACCGCAAGCGCATCATGATGGACGACATCACCACTGGCATCGACGAACTGGGCGTGCTGCTGGTCGGTCACAAAAAAAACGCCTACTGGTTTGGCTCCCAGCTCGGCATCGACGAGGCGCGCAAGCTCGCCCCCTACAACAGCGCAACAACTTTGCAGGTAACTGTCGCCGTGCTGTCCGGTATCGTCTGGGCGATGGAAAATCCTAATCGAGGCGTAGTAGAGCCTGACGAAATGGACTTCCGCAGATGCCTGGAGATCTGTATGCCGTACCTTGGGCCGGTCGTTGGTCAGTACACCGACTGGACACCGCTAAGCGACCGCGAGCGCTTGTTCCCCGAGGACCTCGACAAATCCGACCCCTGGCAATTCAAAAACGTACGCGTCAGCTAACGCGCAGGCACGATCGTGCTTACGTAGCGACGACCGGGTAGGTTATTTTAACTATCACGTAGGTTTTTTGGCCGCCGGGCACAACCACTGAGATCTCGGCGTCCAGGGGTTTGCCGAGCAGCGCTCGCGCCAGCGGGGCGTCCATGCTGATTCCCGCACCGACGTCCGCGAACTCATCGGGGCCGACAATGCGGTGATGAAAACGCGCTCCGGTTTCATCTTCAACGGTCACCAGCGCGCCGAAGAACACCCGCTGCGGGTCGCTCGGCGGTTTGCTCACCACCACCATGCCTTCGAGGCGCTTGCGCAGGTGGCGAACTCTGGCATCGATTTCGCGCAGGCGGCGTTTACCGTAGGTGTAGTCGGCGTTTTCCGAGCGATCGCCCTGGGCGGCGGCGGCGGCAACCGCCTGCGTGACGCGCGGGCGCTCGACGCGCCAGAGTTGCTCGAGTTCGGCGCGCAGGCGGGCCTCGCCGGCAACTGTGATGTATTTCGAACTTTGCGGTACTGGTGGGCGATAGCGGCTCAAACAGGGCTCCGGCGGGGGCAGATGTGCAGTGGCTCACAGCGGGGTCGAGGGGGCGGGGCGTAGGCTCGAATCATGGGTAGCAAGTACTACGCCCATTTTATAGCCGACTCGCAACACGTTGCGCAGGCGGGTGAATGGAGTGGGGTCGTGGAATTGACCCGGCCGCTGCGCCAGCGGGCCGAGGAGTACGAACTCTCGGAAGTACTGGCAGGCAGCATGGAATTGGACGCCGAGGAGATCCGGATACTGGACTGGTCGCCTCTGCACTGACGAATCCCCTGGCGGACTTTACTCCCCTCTTGTAAGTCCGCTCCTCCCATGCCCCGGCTTGCCGGGGCATTTTTTTGCCCCCGGTTTGCCGCGACGTTTTTTTGTACAGTGGCGGCCATGAGTGGCAAGGCACCGGAATCCTGCACGCTGGGCAAACACCAGGCGCAGTGGCTGCCCGATGGCGATTCGGCCTACGCGGCGATGAGCGCGCTGATCGATGGCGCGCACGAACTGGTGTGCCTGGAGAGCTATCTGGTGCGTTGCACGGCGCCCGCGCCGGGCGCTGGCGCCAATGTGGGCGCGGGCGAGCATGCAACGGCGAGCGCCAGCGATGATCCGGCCGCGCGCGTGCTCGCCGCGCTGTTGCGTGCCTGCGCGCGCGGGGTGCAGGTGCGCGTACTTTACGACGCCTTCGGGTCCGAGGGTCTGCCGGCCGATTTCTTTGCACCGCTGCTGGCGGCGGGCGGCGAGGTGCGGGTGTTCAGCGCGGCGCGGCGACTGCGCCTTTCCTGTCGCGATCATCGCAAGCTGCTGGTGTGCGATCAGCGGGCCGCGATTGTTGGCGGCATCAACATCGCGCCCGAATATGCCGGCGACGGCATCACGCACGGCTGGCGCGATCTGGCGCTGCAGATCGAAGGGCCGGTGGTCGCGGCGCTGGCCGCCAGCTTCGCGGCGATGTATGCGCTCGCACCGGTGAGCGCCGCCGCGATCAGCGCCTTTCGGCGCCTGGTGCGCGCCACTGCGCTCGGCGGCGGTGCGGTGCGCCTGCTTAACAGCGGGCCGGGCTGGCCGCACGGACGCCTGCGCCACGCGCTGCGCGCCGATCTGCAGCGCGCCCGCGAGGTGCATTGCATGGCCGCGTATTTTCTGCCACCGGCCGGCATCCGCCGCGCGCTGCGGCGCGTGCGTCAGCGCGGTGGTGCGGTGACACTGCTGCTCGGCGCCCTGAGCGATGTGCCGGTAGCACGCTACGCGGCCGAACACCTGTATGCGCGCATCCTGGCGGACGGCGCGCACCTGTTCGAATACCAGCCGCAGGTGCTGCATGCGAAGCTGCTGGTGATGGACGACACGGTGTACGTGGGGTCCTGCAATCTCGATCGGCGCAGCCTGAACATCAACTACGAACTGCTGTTGCGCCTCGACTGGCCGCAGTTGGCCGCGCAGGCGCGGGAATTGTTCGCCGGCTCACTGGCGCACAGCCGCGCGGTGCCGGAGGCCGAATGGCGCGCACGACGCCACTGGTGGGAGCGCTGGCGTTCGCGCTTTGCCTATTGGCTGTTGACCCGGGTCGACCCATTGCTGGCGCGCCGGCCGTTGCGTCCACTGACCTGACCCACCGTGCGCGGTTGGCGCGCGGGCGCTTTGCCGGTATCGTGGCGACCTGTTCGGCCAGCGTCTGGCCAGTGGAGACTCGACATGCAAGCGATCCGGGTATTGCCGATGGTAGCGGTGGTGGCGCTGCTCAGTGGCTGTGGTTACAACCGCATCCAGGGGCAGGATGAAGCGGTCAAGGCCGCCTGGTCCGATGTGATCAGCCAGTATCAGCGGCGCGCCGATCTCGTGCCCAATCTGGTGGCCACGGTCAAGGGCTATGCCGAGCAGGAGAAGAGCGTGCTGCTCGGAGTCACCGAGGCGCGTGCCAAGGTGGGCACGATCCAGGCTACACCCGAGCTGGTCAACGACGAGGCCGCGTTCAAGAAATTCCAGGCGGCGCAGGGCGAGCTGAGTTCAGCACTCAAGAGCCTGATTGCGGTCAGCGAAAACTATCCGCAGCTGAAATCGGACCAGAACTTCCGCGACCTGCAGGCGCAGCTGGAAGGCACGGAAAACCGCATTGCCGTGGCCCGTACACGTTATATCGATACAGTCCGCGAATACAACGTGACGATCCGCTCCTTCCCGAGCAACCTGACGGCGATGATCTTCAAGTACCAGACCAAGCCCAATTTCACGGTGGAGAATGAGGCGGCGATCGCCAAGCCGCCGACCGTCGAATTTGGTGCTGCAGCGCCTGCGGGTAAACCCGCAGGACAATAGTGGGCGCAGCGCGCCAGCAGCCCGAGCATGCCGGCGTAGCGCGGGTCGCCGCGGGCGTCGCAGCGATTCGGCTGCTGCTGCTTGCGGCCGCCTGCCTGCTATACGCCGCGCCGCTGCGGGCACAGGCGCTGCAGCCGATTCCGAAACTGGAAGCACGGGTCACCGATCTTTCCGGCACACTGACGGCCGGCGAGCAGGGCGAGCTCGACCAGAAGCTCGCCGCCTTCGAGGCGCGCAAGGGCTCGCAGATTGCGGTGCTGATCGTGCCGAGCGTGAAGCCCGAAACCATCGAACAGTATTCAATCCGGGTTACCGACGCCTGGAAGCTCGGACGCGCAAAACTCGATGATGGTGTGCTGCTGTTGCTGGTGATGGACGATCACGAGCTGCGCCTCGAAGTGGGCCGCGGCCTCGAGGGCGCGCTGACCGATGCCACCTCGAACCGTATCAAAGACGAGACGATGGTTCCGCTGTTCAAGCAGGGACAATTCGGCGCGGGTGTCAACGCAGGTGTCGATCAGATCATCAAGGTCGTCGATGGCGAGCCGCTGCCACCGCCTGATACTGGCTGGAAGGGCGGTGCCGGCGCGCTCTGGCATGCGCTGCCCGGCTTGTTCATCGGCTTCATGGTGATCTCGGCCATTCTGCGCGCGATCTTCGGGCGCTATGCCGGCGCCGCCGTCAGCGGCGGGTTGCTGGGCGCCGTGGTGTGGTCCCTCAGCCAGACCATCTTCGTGGCGCTGGGCCTGGGCGCGGCCGGTTTCATGATCGCGCTGCTGCTCGGCATGGGCGGCGGCGGTTGGGCTTCGCGCGGAGGCGGCGGCTTTGGCGGGGGCTTCGGGGGTGGCGGCTTCGGCGGCGGAGGCTTCAGCGGTGGCGGCGGCAGTTTCGGGGGCGGCGGCGCCTCGGGGAGTTGGTGATGGTCGTTGCGCGCACCTGGCGACATGCCATTGCGGCGCTGCAGCCCGCAGGGCGCCGGCTCCACGGCGAGGCGCTCGATCGCATCGAGGCCGAGATCGTGCGCGCCGAGTCCCGCCACGCCGGCGAAATCCGTATCGCCATCGAGACTGCGCTGACGGCGGTGCAGCTCTGGCAGGGCCTGGCGCCACGCGCGCGCGCTTTGCAGGTTTTTTCGGCGCTCGGCGTCTGGGACACTGCGGGCAACAATGGCGTGCTGATCTACCTGCTGCTGGCCGATCGCAGCGTAGAGATCGTTGCCGATCGGGCCATCGCTGCGCTGGTGCCCGAGACGGAGTGGCGGGCGCTGTGCCGCGCGGTCGAAGAGCGCTGTCGAGCGGGTGATCTCGGCGAGGCCGGCTGCGAGGCCGTGCGCGGCGTTGCCGCGGTGCTCGGCCGGCATTTCCCGGCCAGCGGCGGCGATCGCGATGAACTGCCCAATCAGCCGGTACTTCTCTAGAATTGCGGCCATGAACCGCCTGACTACATCGTTGAGATTTCCGCTCGCGCTGGCGGCCCTGCTGCTGGCGGGCTGCTCGTTGATCAGCGCGCCGTGGAGACGCCAGCCGCCGCCGCCACCGCCGGTGGTGGCCGCGCCGCCGCCGCCCGCACCCGCGTTGCCGCTGCCGGTGGCCACCCACAAATTCGCGCTGACGGCCGATGATGACGTGGTCGGCGTGCTGCAGCTCACCACGGCCTCGAAGCAAGACACGCTGCCGGACATCGCACGGCGCTTCAACGTGGGCTACGAAGAGATCGTACGCGCCAATCCCGGCGTGGATCCCTGGGTGCCGGGTGCCGGGCGCATGGTCGTGGTGCCGACTCGCTTCGTGCTGCCCAATGCGCCGCACGAGGGTGTGGTCATCAACCTGGCGGCGATGCGCATCTATTATTTTCCGAAGCACGCCAAGGGGGAGCCGCAGCTGGTGTACACGCATCCGATCGGCGTCGGCAAAGTCGGCTGGCAGACGCCCGAGGGCGTCACCAAGATCATTTCACGTGAAAAAGACCCGACCTGGCGTCCGAGCGCCGGCGTGCGCAAGGAGCACGCGGCCAATGACGATCCGGTGCCGGCCGTGGTGCCGCCCGGCCCCGACAACCCGCTGGGCAAATACAAGTTCACGCTCGGCTGGCCGAGCTACCTGATCCATGGCACCAACAAGCCCTACGGCGTGGGCCTGCGCTCCAGCCATGGCTGCATCAGGCTTTATCCCGAGGACATCGAGAAGTTCTACCAGTCCGTGCCGCTGGGCACGCCGGTGCGCGTGGTCAACCAGCCGTTCCTGTTTGGCTGGCACGAGGGGCAGCTGTACCTGCAGACCTACACGATTTTCGAAGACGACCAGCGCAACTCGGACAAGGCACGCAAGCTGCTGCTGCAGAAATCCATGTCGCCGCGGCTGGCGAAACTGCTGAAGACGGCGCATGGCGAGATTGACTGGGAAGTGGTCGCGCAGCTGACACACGCGCCGCGCGGGCTGGTGGTGCCGGTAAGCACGCAGGCGGGCAGCACCAATGCCGTGCTGGCCGCGGCGCCACTGGTACAGAATCGTATACCCGAGGGCGCAAACTGGAATGGCGCCGACGAAGTCGACGGCGATGCGCAGAGCTTCCAGCAGCTGCTGTCCGAGCGCGAACCCCAGGCCACGCAGGCCACGCCGGCCAGCAATGCCACA
>JAYUZE010000304.1:0-2745 GCA_043752035.1 Gammaproteobacteria bacterium | reverse complement strand
AATTCTACGAGAGAATTGGTGCCGACGGGGAGATTCGAACTCCCACACCTTGCGGCGCTAGCCCCTCAAGCTAGTGTGTCTACCAGTTCCACCACGTCGGCAAGGATTCGAGGACCGCTGCGCTCACTTGGGCGGGGCAGCCGGAGCCGCAGGCGCACCGCGGGCACCGCTCACCGGTGCCGGTGCCGGCGCGGTAGTCGTGCCCGGCGCCGGTGGCGTACCCGCGCGTTCCAGAATGCTGGTCGGCGCGCTGTTGCCACGCGAGCTCAGGTAAGTGAGCGACAGGCTGGTGATCATGAAAATTGCCGCAAGTATGGCTGTGGCGCGCGAAAGCGCCGTGCCGGCACCGCGCGCACCGAACACCGTGCCCGACGCGCCGGCGCCAAACCCGGCACCCGCATCGGCGCCCTTACCGCGCTGTAGCAACACCAGCAGGATGATGCTGCCCGCGGCGAAGAAATGAATGACCATCAGAATTGAGTGCAACATCTGCTTTATCCGAACAACGGTTTAACCGGGAACCGCGAGGCTGTCAGCCGCGGCAAATATGGCGATGAATTCATCCGCTTTCAGCGAGGCGCCGCCGATCAGGCCGCCGTCGACGTCGGGCATGACGAAGATATCCCGGGCGTTGCCTGCCTTGACACTGCCGCCGTACAGGATGCGCAGCCCGGCGGCGATTTTAGCATCCTCGCGTGCCAGCCGCTGGCGGATAGAGGCATGGGTTTCCTGCGCCTGGTCGGGTGTGGCCGTGCGCCCGGTGCCGATCGCCCAGACCGGCTCATAGGCCACGACCGCCTGCACAAAGCTCTGGATACCACAGAGCTGCACGACTGCATCGATCTGGGCGCCGACAACCTCGTTGGTGCGTCCGGCCTCGCGATCAGCAAGCTGCTCACCCACACACAGCACTGGGGTCAGACCGCGGCTGAGCGCCGCCGCGAACTTGCGGGCCACCAGCGCGCTATCCTCACCATACAGTGCGCGCCGCTCGGAATGTCCGACCAGCACATATTCGCAGCCCACGTCCTTGAGCATTGCTGCCGAAACTTCGCCGGTGTGGGCACCCAGGGCCTCAGCGCAAAGATCCTGAGCCCCCAGGGCCACCGCGCCGCCGCGCAGCTGGCGCCAGGTCTCGTACAGGTACACAAAGGGCGTACAGATCACGCAGGTGGTGCGCTCACTGGTCACCGAGGCGACGATGGTTTCCACCAACGCCGCGTTCTCGGCACGCGAGCCATGCATCTTCCAGTTGCCGGCGACGATCTTGCGACGCATGGTCTAAAGGGCCTTGGGTAGCCAGGGGCGCCCCACTTCGGGGCGCGCGATCATAGCCATGCCGGGCGGTGGGTGCAATCAGACGGCACGTACCACCGCTGCCAGCTGTTCAGCGCAGCCGCGGGCGGCCGATTCCTCCACCGCCTCGACCATGACCCGGATCAGGGGCTCGGTTCCGGAGGCGCGCAGCACGATACGACCCTGGTCACCGAGCTGTTTCTGGAGCGACTCCAGGGATTGGCGCACCGCTGGCACACCCATGGGATCGAAGCGCTGCGCCACCTTTACATTCAGCAGCACCTGGGGCAGCCGAGTCATGCCGGCGGCCAGCTCGGCCAGCGATTTCCCGCTTTGGCGCATGATCGCCAGGATCTGCAGTGCCGCCACCAGCCCGTCGCCAGTGGTGGTGCGATCCAGGCACAGGATATGACCCGAGGTCTCCCCGCCCAGCACGCCGCCGGCTTCGCGCAGCCGCGCCAGCACGTAGCGATCGCCGACAGCGGCGCGCTCGAAGGCGATGCCGCGCTGGCGCAAGGCCAGCTCCAGACCCAGGTTGCTCATCAGGGTGCCGACTACGGGCCCCTCGAGTGTGCCTTCGGCCTGGCGGGCACAGGCAATGATGAACAGCAGCTGGTCGCCATCGACGATGCGGCCCAGGTGATCGACCATAAGCAGCCGATCGCCATCGCCGTCGAGCGCGACGCCTACCTGCGCATGTACGCCAGGCACGGTAAGCTGCAGCAACTCGGGCGAGGTCGAGCCGCAACCGACATTGATATTACGCCCGTTGGGCGAGGAGCCAATCGGCACGATCTCCGCGCCCAGGTCCGCCAGCGTGCGGGGTGCCACTTTATAAGCAGCGCCATTGGCGCAATCGACGACGATCTTCAGGTCCGCAAGCGTCACGCCGGGCGGCAACGTGCTGCGGCAGAATGCCTGATACTGGGTTCGCGAGGTGTCGACGCGGCGCGCGACTCCGAGTTCCCCTGACGGGCGCGTCACCTGAGGCACCGAGAGCTGCGCCTCGATCTGCTCCTCGAGCGCATCGGTGAGCTTGCCGCCCTGGGCATCGAAGAACTTGATGCCATTGTCTTCGTAGAGATTGTGCGAGGCGCTGATCACGACACCAAGCTTGCAGCCCAGCTTCTGCGTCATGTAAGCGATGCCCGGCGTCGGCAACGGGCCCATCATCAGCACATTGACGCCCGAGGCGACGAAGCCGGCCTCCAGCGCCGATTCGAACAGGTAGCCGGAGAGTCGCGTGTCCTTGCCGATCAGCACGCTGCCGCCCTCGGGTGCCAGCACGCGCGCCGCGGCGCCGGCCAGGCGCAGGGCGAATTCGGCCGTCATCGGGTGCTCGCCCACGCGTCCGCGGATGCCGTCGGTACCAAAATACTCTCGCGCCACTATTGAGCTCTCCATTTATCGGTGCGTACTGCCCAGGCCACGCGCACCGCATCGACTGTC
>JAYUZE010000303.1:0-28483 GCA_043752035.1 Gammaproteobacteria bacterium | reverse complement strand
GCAACAGTGGGCGGCGGCATGGCCGTGCAACGCGCGGTCGCCGAGCGCTGGGAGCAACTCACCGGCTGTGTGATCACCCAGGGCTGGGGCCTGACCGAGGCCTCGCCCGCCGGCTGCGTCAATCCATTGGTGGGCGTGAAGTTCACCGGCGCGGTCGGCCTGCCACTACCATCCACTGAAGTGAGCATTCGCGACGATAACGGCGCCGAAGTTGCGATTGGCGAGTCAGGCGAGATCTGCCTGCGCGGCCCCCAGATCATGCGCGGCTACTGGCAGCGCCCCGACGAAACCGCAAAAGTGATGCTTCCTGACGGCTGGCTGCGCACCGGCGATGTCGGCCGCATTGACGAGCGCGGCTATGTGTTCATTGAGGATCGCAAGAAGGACATGATCATCGTCTCGGGGTTCAAGGTGTTTCCGAACGAGGTTGAGGATGTGGTGGCTCAATTGCCAGGCGTCGCCGAAGTCGCCGCGGTCGCTGAGCCCGACGAGCGCTCCGGTGAAGTAGTCGCGCTATACGTGGTGAAGAAGGATCCAGCGCTGACGGCCGAGGACATTCTTGTTCACTGCCAGAAGAACCTGACGGGCTACAAGCTGCCGCGCCATATCTACTTCAAGACGGAGCTGCCTAAGACCAATGTGGGAAAGATATTGAGGCGGGCGTTGCGGGAGGGGTAGCGATTGCGTTGCTAACGCCGAATCTAGCGCTTCGACGGGCCCACTGCGGATTGTCTAGTGAACTTATGCTTCGGCCTGTTTTTCCTAACTAAGTACACGCCAATACCGACGTCAGTCGACTTAGGATTGGCGTTTTGCGAGCTCTTCCTTTTCAGCCGAGTTTGGCTTCTCATCCAAATCGATACTCCATTTAGAAGTGAAGACATGCGCTCTGAGAAGGTCGCTTGAAAAAGCGCAGCCTCGTCTGGAGATAGTGCCGGCACGCTTTGAAACGCTGCGTACACAGGGCTATCTGCAGATCCTACGTTGCCGACAAGAGTGTTGCCGAGATCTCTTAAATGACGGGCAATATTGGCGACAACGTCAGAAGAAAAACCCTTGGCTCGAATGTGGCTCTTTCTGAGGCGCACTCTATTATCTGTAGTTCGGCGAACGGCTCCGACTCGTTGGAGCTCCCTCAGCACCGACATTGGAGTTACGTCTCCGGCATACTCGCGGACTAACGTACGAAATGTCGCGTCCGCGGACTTCAGAGTTAGCGTTAGAGGCTCACCATTCCGATTCAGAAACTCCGGATCTGTAGTCCAGCCAGTTAGGACCCGATCAATTCGTTGTTTCTTTGTGCGTCCGACTGCGTATGTGCCATTCAGTGTTGCGACACCCGAAAGCGTCTTTACTTCTTTTCTAGTGAGCCCTGTGATTGCGGAAATTTGAGAATGGTTTAACCGATCGGCTAGTACGGCGTTTTGCGCGGCTACCTCGATGCAAGCGAGCTTTGCTGCCAGTATCATTTCCCCAGCACCTTTGCCGGTTTGCAGACAAAGTGTTGCAATTGGAACCAATGCTTCAGCGATGGACGTCAATTCTCGGTTGCGCATTGACAGAGGGTTTCGAGATTTAATATTCACGATGTCTATCGTCGCATCTCTGTCCGGTGGACTAGTCGCGAGGGTTCTTGTATTTAGGCCCTATTGGATCGTATTCCAAATAGACCCATCCCAAGTCTGGCCATTTTCCCGGATCTCGGTTTGCTTTGCAGTGATAGGTCGCAGTGCTCGTCTAGCCAATCATTAATTTCATGTAAGAATGCCAAGCCACGTCGTTCTGCAAAGCGCGAATATTCGCCTTCAAAGCGTTTCGGAATACGAGCGTTGTCTACCCATTTGCAGAACACTCGCGGTTGAGGGCGACTAAGCCCTAATCCCCTGGTTGTTGCCTTGACTGCGTCGGTCATAAATTGCATGTTTGGTTCAAACGGTAAAAGCCCTGGAATCGCATAGTTCATATACCTTTTCAACAACCGACATTTCCCGTCGGCCGTCTTGCGCACTGTCCCATACTTGAGCAGAAGCGCAAGCGCCATATCTACCGATGAATCGATGCCGCAATCAGCAAGCAACGAAGAGAGGCTACCGCGGCCATGAAGTGGTAAATCGTCTGGCCTTCCAGCACGATTTAGATACGACGGATCGCGCAGCCACCTAGCAACTAGTATCGAACTGTCGTGTCCTGAGCCGATTCGCGCGACTTTGGGTCCAGACCGAGTGCTTTTGCCCCGACGAATCGCTCCAGTGCACAGTGTGAGAATTTGAGATTCTGAAAGTCCGGATCGTAAAAGGAACGTCATAATTGGGGCAAGCAAGTCCTCAACAGGATCTGACTTCAAGCGTTTTACGCCAATTGACTGAGATCTATTCTTCCTTGACATGACTTCGTCCTTCAAGGGTTGGGGTGTCAGTCCGCCAACAAATATTTCATTTTAGTCGTGCGGCAGCTCACCATGATTCTTGGCTGCGATTTGGGTGTTATTTCATTTAGCGTAAGCCCGTAGACCCAATCTTGGCCACAAATTGCGTTTGATCCTTGAATATCAATTGCTTGGAGTACTTGGCTGGCGACTTAGGCGGGTGTTTTTTGGTAAATTGAGACCAACCGGCGCCGTGGCCGATTGAGATTTTGGTGCACCGTAGGCGGCGCCTGAACGACTCCGCCACGGAGGTCGAATGGCGCTAGCCTTTCGCGAATCAAATATCGCACGACCAACAGTTGGCGCGTATTGGCCGAGAGATGACCAGCGCGCAGCTTGAAGCAATGTGGGTAGCAAAATAGCTGCCTAGGCATCTATGCCAGCATCGTGAAAAGCAATCTTCCAAAGTGGTAGATACGCGCGTCTATCTTCGCGCGCGGCCAGCAAATATTCGAGATGAGATTAGTTGCCGTGCAGTCGAGAACAATCGACTAGTTAGGTATGGCCGGTACCAATAACAGCAAGTGTGTGCCCTGTGCCGATAACTGCCTGAGCTTGGCCTGTACCAATCACTGCTTGCGCCTGACCTGTGCCTATTACAGCCTGGGCCTGTCCAGTACCGATGACCGCCTTGGCTTGGCCCGTGCCGATAACTGCCTGAGCTTGGCCGGTACCAATCACTGCCTTGATTTGACCTGTGCCGATAACTGCCTGAGCTTGGCCAGTACCAATCACTGCCTGGGCTTGTCCAGTACCGATGACCGCCTGGGCTTGGCCCGTGCCGATGACCGCCAAAGCTTGGCCGGTTCCAATCACTGCCTGGGCTTGTCCAGTACCGATGACCGCCTTGATTTGACCTGTGCCGATAACTGCCTGAGCTTGGCCAGTACCGATGACCGCCTGGGCTTGCCCCGTACCAATCACAGCTTTCGCTTGCCCTGTTCCGATAACAGCAAGCGAATTGCCAGTACCGATTACAGCCGTGGTCTGGCCGGTTCCAATCACTGCATTGGCCTGACCTGTACCAATCACCGCCTGTGCGTTACCTGTTCCAATGACGGCTGCTGCCAAAAAGACGCCGCCGGTCTTGGGAGCTGTCCCACGAAATTCTGCCACCTCGCCAGTCACAGGAACGCGAAAACTCGACGAAGCTAGTAGCGCGGTGTAGTCCACATCCGTAGTGCCAATTCGCAGGTGCCCCACTTGATTGGAAACAGCGGTAACTACACCTTTCAGATATAGAGAATCCGCTCCAGACGCAAACTGAGCCAAATCCTCAACTGCGGCATCGGAAATTCTCCCGGTCGCTTCCAAACGCCCATATACATTTACAACCGAGCCGACTGCTAATTCTGCGTTGTTCGCGATTGAAATACGCTGTCCGAGGACGGCAGCCGATTTAGAGGTGCGGTCTATGGATTCGACGGGGCCCTTAAGCACGAGGCCGAGGCTCTCGCGGGCGTAGGTGGATTGCACACCAACAGTCGCAACAGCGCCTGCAATTAAAGTCCAAACGGTTTTGCTATTCATGCTTCTTTCCCCTGTCGTCGTAGTGGCGCAATTCGGCGTCACTACCTCGATCCATTTTTAGTTCGCTGTTACTACTGGTGCCTTAGGTTCTTCAAAAAAGAACATCGTCACACCGCAATGTTTCCCATTCTTCTCATCGGTGATATCTGGCGCAGCGCCAGATACCCATCTATCAAGTTCGGTGACGAAGTCACCGCCTTCGATCTTCAATTGGGATTGAAGCTGAAACCGCCCCATATCCGACATTGGAAACCCCGGCACCAACGTTCGCTCAAAGAATGAAACTGCCGACTCTTCGCTGAGTAGGTTGTGCACGAGGGTGGAATTCAGAGCAGCCGAAGTGCGGCCTAAATAGGCAATCTGGGCCAGATCAGCGTTCGCGGAAATTAGACTTCGACTAACACATCTAATAAACCTACTTCCGTGCACTTCGACACAGCCTGCGTGAACCAAGCTCTGAATGACCGTCGCCCTATCGAGATCGATTCGCGACTCAACAAGCAGTTGATCGAAAGTCCGGAATGTCCCCTCGGGCTGCAACGAAAGCTCTAGCGGTGCTCCATAGGGAGTGGAGAAACGCGAATCGTCGTGCCAAATTGTCAGCAACTGTCCAAGTTGTTCAGATCGCTTACTAGCAAGCGCACGCTGTTGTGCTCTAATTTCACGAGCGTATAAAAGCGCTTCCACTTCTTTCTTGGTTACGCCTGTCATCAATCCGAGTCGGGATTCGGAAGTCGACCGACCTTGCCGCTCGAGGCGTGAGCGCAACTCGCTCACGAAAACTCCTCTCATAACGTCTGCAAGATCCTGGTAGCTCGCGCCGTATTCAAAAACCACGCGCATAAGCGGGCGCAGCGACTCCTCGAGTGCTTCGAGGAATGCCGTGCGTTCTACTTCTGTGGAAACCGTGGGGCGCACTGCGGCTAACTACCCTGAACATAATGTAATCAGGCTTTTACATTAACTTCCGGCAGCCGCTTATGTCAACGAAATTGCCTCAGGACGGCAGATATGGCGCTTGAAAGTTGCGTCCGCGCATCACTAAATAGGCGCAGGCTGGCAAAAACTGTATATCGAAACAGTAAATGCGGCGCTGCAATACGCAAAGATGGTCGAAAAATAGCCAATTCCGAGAAAACCAAACCTGGTGGTAACGCTACAAACTCAAGATTCGCCTCGCCTGAATCGTGTCGCTCAGGCGTAGGCCTCGGCGATCTGCTTCTGCACGATCTCGGCAGCGGCGTTTGGATCAGCAGCGTCGCGGATCGGGCGACCGACAACGATGTAGTCGGCGCCATACTGCAGTGCCTGCTGCACCGACACCACGCGCTTCTGATCATCGCTCGGGCGATTCTCCACCGGTCGTATTCCAGGCGTAATCACCAGCAGGCGGGCGTCGATGTATTGCCGGAGCAGTTGCGCTTCGAGTCCGGATGAGACCACACCGTCGCAGCCCGCTTCGAGTGCGCGACGGGCGCGCGAGAGTACCAGCTGCTGCACGTCGCAGCCAAAACCGAGGTCGTCGAGGTCGCCGCGATCAAGGCTGGTGAGCACGGTAACAGCCAGCACCTTCACATCGCCCTTGGCTTCGGCGGCGGCCTCCATGATCGATTGATTGCCGTGCACGGTGGTGAAAGTCACGCCACGGTTGCGCAGCTGGCGCACGGCTGCGGCAACGGTTGCCGGCACATCGAAGAATTTGAGATCGACGAACACCTTCTTGTTGCTGGTCACCAGCCAGTCGAGCAGCGGGAAGTATTCCCCGGCCATGAACAGCTCGAGGCCAATCTTGTAGAACTGGACGGCGTCGCCCAGTTGTTCCACCAGCTTGCGCGCGGCAGCAGCGTCAGGCACGTCGAGTGCAAAAATCAGGCGATCACGATTGGGAATGTCCCTGGGCATCAGGTGCGCTCCGCGGGGTCAAACAGTCGGCGGTGTTCCAGGATGGCATAGCGGTCGGTCATGCCGGCGATGTAGTCGGCCACGGTGCGGGCGCGGCCTTTCGGTCCGTCGGCAGACTCGGCGCGGGTGGCAGCCGCGCAGTAGTCCTCGGGCAGCAGGCGCGCGTCGGCCATGAAGGCACTGAACAGCGCCTCGAGCACGCGCCGCGCCTTGCTGGTCATGCGCAGCACGCGGTGGTGACGGTAGACGCGTTCGCGCAGGAATCGCTTCAGTTCCAGATGCTGTTCGCGCACCGCCTCGCTCATGGCGATCAGCGGCCCGCTGTGCGCGCGCACCGCATCGATATCCTGCGGCGCCGCGGCCTGCAGGCGCTCGTCACTGGTGCGAATCACATCGACCACAACCTCATTGATCATGCGGCGCACGATCTCATGGATGCTGCGGCGCGCGGGCAGGGCCGGATAGGTGGTGCGCACCGCCTCGAAGTGCCGGCGTACCAGGGTGACTCCACACAGATCATCGAGCGTAATCAGGCCGGCGCGCAGGCCGTCATCGACATCGTGGTTGTTGTAGGCGATCTCATCGGCGAGGTTGGCGAGCTGGGCCTCGAGGCCCGGTTGCTGGCGGTTCACGAAGCGCAGACCGACATCACCCAGTTCTCGGGCCTTGGGCAGCGCGCAGTGCTTGAGAATGCCTTCGCGACATTCGAAGCTGAGATTGAGGCCGGGGAAGTCGGCGTAGCGCTCCTCGAGCTCATCGACCACGCGCAGTGATTGCAGGTTGTGCTCGAAGCCGCCGAACTCGCGCATGCATTCATTCAACGCGTCCTGGCCGGCGTGGCCAAAAGGCGTATGGCCGAGATCGTGCGCCAGCGAGATGGCCTCGACCAACGGCTCATTCAGCGCCAGTGCGCGGGCGATCGAGCGCGCGATCTGTGCCACTTCGATCGAGTGCGTGACCCGGGTGCGATACAGATCGCCTTCGTGATTGACGAACACCTGCGTCTTGTAGGCCAGGCGCCGGAACGCATTCGAGTGGATGATGCGATCGCGATCGCGCTGGAACTCACCGCGATATTCCGGCGGCGGCTCGGGGTAGCGGCGGCCACGCGAGCGCGCGTCGTGCGCGGCGTAGGCGGCCAGCACATTGACAGCCTGCGCGCTCATGCGCCGAAATACTCCTGCAGCGTGCTGCGCAGCGCGTCGTCGGCATAGTCGCCGGTGATGTACGCCTCGCCCAGGCGCGCGAGCAGCACAAGCCGCACGCGCCCACCCTGCACCTTCTTGTCGACTCGCATGTAGTCCGCCGCCGTGGCAGCGCCGATCTGCGGCGCGCCGGTGCGCAGGCCCGCGCGCTCGAGCAGGGCAGCGACCCGCGCCACATCGGCCGGGGTCAGCGCGCCCAGACGCTGCGACATGCTGGCGGCCAGCAGCAGACCGACGCCGACGGCCTCGCCGTGCAGCCATTGCACATAGCCGGTCGCGGCTTCGATCGCATGACCAAAAGTATGGCCGAGGTTCAGCAGCGCGCGCTCGCCCTGCTCGCGCTCGTCCCGCCCGACGAACTGTGCCTTGATCTGGCACGATCGATAGATCGCGTGCGCGAGCGACTGGCTGTCGCGACGGCGCAGCGCCGTCATGTTTGCCTCCAGCCAGTCGAAGAACGCGCGGTCGGCCAGCAATCCGTACTTGATGATTTCGGCCAGCCCGCAGCTCAACTCGCGCTCAGTAAGTGTAGCGAGCACATCCGTATCGGCGAACACTTCGCGCGGCTGATGAAAGGCACCGATGAGGTTCTTGCCGCCGGGGTGATTGACTGCGGTCTTGCCGCCCACCGAGGAATCGACCTGCGCCAGCAGGGTCGTGGGCACCTGCACGTAATCGATGCCGCGCTGGTAGCAGGCGGCGACGAAGCCGGCGAGATCGCCCACCACGCCGCCGCCGAGCGCCAGCACCAGCGCGTCGCGGCCGAAGCGATTGGCGATCAGCACATCGAACACGCGGCCGGCACTGGCCAGCGTCTTGTGCTGCTCGCCATCGGGCAGGATCACTTCGATAATGCGTCGATCGCTTAAGCACTGGCGCACCGCTTCAGCGTACAGCGGCGCGACGGTCGTGTTGCTGACCAGCAGGATGTCGCGCGCTGGCACCGCGGCCTGCAACAGCGATTGCTGGCGCAACAGGCCCGCGCCGATGTTGATCGGGTACGAGCGATCGGCGAGTTCTACGGTGAGTGTCTGCATGCGGCGGGCGCTGGTGGGGCCGCAAGTATACTGTGGGCCGGCGGGCCTGCGCCGCGCTTAAGTGCTCGGGTGGGCCTCGCGCCAGGCCTGGATGATCTGGCCGGCAACCGTCGGTACCCGCTTGCGGGTCGTGGTGACCGCGATATCCGCCACCTCGAGGTACAGCGGTTCGCGAATGATCATCAAGGCTTCGAGCCGGGCACGCGGATCACCCCCGTTGAGCAGCGGGCGATGGCGGGTACGCCCGGCGCGCTCGGCCTGCTGCGCCACCGAGGTCTCGAGGTAGACCACCCAGCCGCGCACCTTCATATGCTGGCGGCTCTCCGGCGCCAGCACCGCGCCGCCGCCGGTCGCCAACACGATGCCGCTGCGCGCGGTCAGATCGGCAATCACCTCGGCTTCACGGCGACGGAATCCCGCTTCGCCTTCGCGCTCGAAAATAAACGGAATATCGGCCCCGGTACGCACTTCGATCTCGTGATCGCTGTCAATAAACGGCAGCTCAAGCAGCCGCGCCACCTGGCGCCCGACGGCAGTCTTGCCCGAACCCATTGGTCCGACGAGGAAGATATTTTGCGTGCCGACCATGCCGCCTAGCATGCCGGGACCGGAGCTGAAAACAAAGCGGCCGCCCGAAGGCGGCCGCGTTGGCGAGAGGATACTGTCCTTGTAGCCGCGGCGTCAGGGTCCGACCGCAAACGGGTAGTTAATTACCGTCTCAACCCCACCGCTACCGCCAGAACCCGGCGTCTTGACGTCAACCACCAGGAGTCCGTTTGCGGCAGCCGACGCCGAAAGATTCACCGTAAACGCGTAAGTCAGCGGTTCAGTAGCGCACGGATAAGTAAACGACGACGGCGTCGCAAGAGACAGGCCCGAGCCTTGCACCGTAGCGCTGACTACGGTGCCAGCTGGCATTGGATTGTTGTTTGTGTCCGCAACCAGGAAAAAATAGGTCTGCAAGCCTTTGGCCGTGCTCGCGGTTGCAAGTGTTGCGCCCGGAGCCGGCAAAATGTTGTCAGGAGTGCTGCCCGACATAATGATCAAATTGTTCGTGCCAATTCCGGTCGACTGCTTGCTTGGATCGCATCGCCCAGAAGTATCGTTGCACAGTACGCCGTTGAAAATACCATCGGCAGCATTGCGCACGCCATCGTTGTTGAAATCGTAGAAGAACTCGCCTGGATCATAGACGCCGTTGCCATTGTCATCGCGAAACCTTTCGCCGAGATCGGTAAAAGTCTCACCGTTGTCGAAGGCGCCATTGCCATTGCTGTCGGTAAATGACTCTTCGCCAATCGCCATGGCCATCAGAGTCGAACGTCCAGCGCGGCCACCCAATCCAACTGTGGGTCGCGGATTGGCACTCACCCAATTAACCGTACAGAATCCGCTTTCAGTGACGTTGCTCGTCGTCTGACATGAAGGCTGAATGTGTCCACCTTCGCTATTGAATGTCACTGCAGTTCCATCGGCAACAGGATTGCTGAAGCGATCCGCCAGGCGCGCGGTAACGGCCACGGTCACGCCATCGGTATTCAACGCTTCAACGTTGTGGCAGGACACTGCTAGCGAAAAAGCGTTCTGCGTCGGAATGCCCGTCGACACAGTTAGCTGATTCGATTGCGTCGATATTGCCGGGGTCGTGCTTTGCACGGTCGCGGTGACGCGCACAGGCGTGGCAACAGTACCTGCATGTACAGTCGTAATCACATTGCCATTAACGTCGCTGTTAATGGGCCCAGCGTCAACTCTGATGCCACCGACAGCAGTGTTGAGCGAGAAGGTCACTGAGGCGCCGGACACAGGCCCACCAGACTGATCGAGCACCTGGAAAATCACGGTTGACGTTTCAGGCATTGAAGCCGAACCAACGCCCTTGAGCGATATGGTCGTGGGTGTCGCCGACTTGTAAATAATTGAACCGATTGCTGCCGCAGCCACTGTGAGGGATCCACTCGCCGAAAGAGGATTGCTGCCGATCGTGGCGGTCGCCGTTACCGTATCAGAGCCGCTACATCCCTTGGCAACGTAGGTCGCTGTAGCGACGCCATTGCTGGTGCTAATAGGCGAGGTGATTGTGGCGAGGTTCTGACCGGCGCAATTTGAACTAAACGTCACGGTTGCAGACTGCGTATACAACGTGCCATCCGACTGCTGCAGAAACACTCTCAGAGTTGTGCTGCCGCCAGCTGAAAGTACAGCGTTGGAAATCTCGATCACTGACGGCTGAAACAACGCGCCCGAGGGACTGCCCATCTGCACCGAGGTCGATGTTGAACCGGCTACAACCTGTACCGGTACGGTCGCAACTTTGCCGCTGGCAGTGGCGGTCACGGTGATTGTACGCAGTGAAGAGTCACCCGCGGTGGTAAGCTTGGCGATCGCTGCGCCTGAAGTGTCGGTAGTCGCTTGCGATACCGCCACGCCGCCCGACGTTGCCGTAAATGTCACGGGAACGCCCGCGATCAGGTTGTTCGACGCATCGCGCACCAGCGCGGTAATGGTCGCCGAATTGGAGCCGTCCGACAGAATGCTTGGGGTGCTCGTGGTCGCGGTCACAGCAGCCACTGACGGGCCAGTCGTGCCCCCGCCGCCGCCACCACTCGACGAGCCGCAATTGGCAAAAGATGTATTGCAACTACCACTACTGCCGCCGCCGCATGCCACAAGCGCGAGAGCCGCGAGTGCCGAGAACCATCTGATTTTGCGCATCTTAGTCACCTGAGCAATTGATCCTTGAATAAAGCCTGCCAACATCCCGTTGTCGCAGGTCAATTGACCTTGACCCCTTCACGCAGGATCTTCGGAGTCACGAAGATCAACAGCTCATTCTTGTTGTTCACCTTGGTCGTCGTCTTGAAGAGGTGGCCGAGCACCGGGATATCGCCGATGTAGGGCACCTTCTTTTCCGAATCGCGGCGCACCGTCTCGAGGATGCCACCCAGCACCACGGTCTGGCCGTCGCCGACCAGCACCTGGGTGGTCAGCGTACGCGTGTCGATTGCCGGCACGTTGACGCCGCCGGAGGTCACGACCACCTGACCGACGCTGTCCTTGGTGACCGCAAGATCGAGGATGATGCGATTGTCGGGCGTGATCAGCGGCTTCACCTTGAGCGAGAGCACCGCCTTCTTGAAGGCAATGGTGGTCGCACCGCTCGAGGCCGACTGCTGGTACGGAATCTCCGTACCCTGCTCGATGGTCGCTTCCTTCTGGTTCGCCGTGATGATGCGCGGCGAGGAAACCACTTCGCCACGGCCTTCAGCCTGCGCGGCGGAAAGTTCGAGATCAACAATGTAATCTGAACCCAGCAGCAGGAACGCCAGGCTGCCGGCCGGGTTGCTGACCGGCAGGTTGACGTTGTAGCGATCAGGCGCGGTCGTGCCGGTGGGCACGGACACCGGATACACGGTGCGGTGGTTGCCGAGATTGGTGAGTGCCGAGCCGAGGCCGGTGTCGACTGAGTTCGCAGTGCCCGAGGTCATGAACAGGCCATTGGTGCCATTGCCGCGTGTGCCGGTGAGGCCGGCGCGCACACCGAGGTCGCGCTCAAAATCGTCGTTGACGATAACCAGGCGCGACTCGATCAGCACCTGCTTGACCGGGATGTCGAGCGTCGCCACCAGCTTGCGCACGGCATCGATGCTCTCGGAAGTATCGGAGAGCAACAGTGTGTTGGTGCGCTCGTCGACCGCGACGCTGCCGCGGCTCGAGAGCAACGAACTGGCGGTAGAACCCTTGAGGAGCGCGGCGATGTCAGCGGCCTTGGCGTAGTTCACCTGCAGAAACTCGGTGCGCACCGGCGCCAGTTCCGAAATGTCTTTCTTCGAGGCCAGGTCGGCCTTTTCGCGCGAAGCGAGTTCGTCGGCCGGCGCCACGATGATCACATTGCCGTCCTGACGCTTATCGAGCCCCTTGGTGCGCAGCACGATGTCGAGCGCCTGATCCCAGGGCACGCTCTTGAGTCGCAGCGTCACATTGCCCTTGACGGTATCGCTGACCACGATGTTCTGGCCGCTGGCGTCGGCCAGGATCTGCAGCACCGAGCGGGTTTCAATGTCGAGGAAGTCGAGCGAGATCTTCTCACCCTTGTATTCCTTGCGCTCCTCGGCAGCCACCGCGGCCTTCGCGGCCGGCTGTACTTCGACCACGTACTGGTCGTCCGACTGATAGGCGAGCTGCTGGAAGTCGCCGGTGGCGCTCAGCACGATGCGCGCATCGTTGTTGACGCGCGCTGCATCGAAGCCGGTGACTGGCGTGCCGAAATCACCGGTGTCGTAGCGACGCGCGAGTTTCTTGGGCAGGTCGGCGCCAGCGAAGTCAACAATGATCTGCGATCCCTGCTGCACCACGTTGATCGGTGTACGCGGATCGGACAGACGCACGATCAGGCGGCCGACGCCGCCTTCACCGCGACGGAAATCGATGCTGCGGATTTCGCGCGCGCCGCCGGCAGCGGCAGCGCTCGCCTGGGCCGGGGCGCTGGCGGCACCGGCAGCCATCTGCGCCGCGGCACCGACCGTGACAATGATGTCGTTGCCGGCAACACGCGTCTGGTAGGGCAGCATCTGATCGAGGTTCAGCACGATGCGCGAGCGGCCATTGGCTTCGGCGGCAAGGACGGTGTCAACGCCGGCCGAGGCCACGTCGATGCGGCGCGAGGGCAGGGCCAGGCCGGTGCCCGGCAGGTCGAGGGAAATGCGTGCCGGCTTGTCGATCGTGAATGACATCGGCTCGGGCGCCGGTGCGGAGAGGTGCAGCGTGAGCTGGACCTGCTTGCCACCCAGGGTCTGCACATCGATCGACTGCAGCGTATTGGCCGGGGCGTCAGCCGCCTGCGCGCCTGCCACGGCCAGCAGTGATGCGGCCACACAGGTGATTGCCAGCGCCAGGACGCTGCGCAGGTGAGTTACGGCGTTTGGTCGCTTCATTCGCATGCTCTCCATATCCATCACTCGCTCACAGCCATGGACGCGGGTCTTTCGATATACCCACCCAGGCCGTCCGGTACGAGTTCAATCAGGCTGATCTTGTTTGGCGTGATCTCGGTGATCTTGCCGTCGTTCTGACCGAGGCGATTGCCCACCAGCACCCGCTGCACGCGGCCGTCGGCCACACGCACCAGGCCATAGCTCTGGCCCTTGAGATTGATGGTGCCCACCATCTTGAGTGTGTCGAGCGAGAACTGCTCGAGAAACTCGCGATTGCGCGTTTGCTCCGGCCGCGGTCCGGCGGTCGCGCCGCGCGAACCACCGGGCACGAAGGGCGAGCGCAGCGCGCTGCTGGCATAGGCGTAGCTGTCGTAGGGCTTGACCTCAGGCAACGGCTCGACACGGCCGCCCGGTTCCTTCTTGGTCGCATCGATAAAGCGACTCAGATCGGCATCGCGCCCCGAGCACGCGGCCAGCAGCACGGCACTGATCGCGGCGAGCGACAGCGCGCGCCAGGCCGGCTGCAGGTTCAGCGTAGATTTTGCGGTGTGATTGGCCATGCTCATTATCCGGCGTTGCTACCCGGCGCGCCGCTCGGACGCTTGGCCTTCTCGGCCTTGCGACGATCAGCCTCGGCCGAGGCGACTTCCTCGTCGTCCAGGTAGCGGTAGGTTTTGGCAGTCAGTTCCATGGTCAGGTTGTCGAAGCCGCCGGTCTTGTCGACCATCGTGATCTGCACATCGTGTAGCGTGACGATACGCGGCAGTGCGGCGATGCCGCTGACAAACTGGCCAAATTCGTGATAACTGCCGACGAAACGAATCTTGATCGGTCGCTCGGCGTAGAAGTCCTTCTTCACTTCGACATCAGGCTGGAACAGCTTTTGTGTCAGCGCCGAAGCCAGCCCGGTTTGCGAGATATCGACCAGCAGGTTGTCGACCTCGGTCTTGCTGGGCAACTGGCGCAGCATGGCGCCGAATGATTTTTCGATATCGACCAGCTGCTGCTTATAAACGTCGAGATTGGTCGCCTTGGCATGCTTGGCGCGATATTCGCTGCGCAGTGCCGTTTCCTGATCTTCCAGCTGCTCACGCTGCGGATTCAGGCCCTGCCACACAAGGATATAGCCAGCCACGCCGGCCAGCACCAGGAAGCACACGCCAACCGCGCCGGCGCGCACCGCGAACGGCCAGCGGCCCGGATCGCGCGGATCAAGAGCGCGCAGTTCTTCGAGCAGGTTCATCAGCTGCCTCCACTGCGCGCATGGCGCTTGGGTGCGGCCGCGGCATCATCATCGCCCGCGGTGGTGACCTGGGCGGCATCGAGTACGAAACTGTCGCCGGCGGTGCCGCCGGTCTTGCTTTCGACCACTTCCAGCTCGGGGTCTTTCATCCACTGCGAAGCCGAGATATTCCGCATCAGGGTCGAGACACGGGTCGAGGACTGCGCCACACCTTCGAACTTCAGGTTGCGGCCGTTCTGCTTCACGGCAGTGAGATAGGTGCCATCGGGCATGGTCTTGGCAATCTCGTCGAACAGGTGCACTTCTTCCGAGCGCGAACGCTGCAGTTTGTCGATGACCTGCATGCGCGAGATGAAGCGCTGCTTCTGCGTCTCGAGATCGTTGATCTCCTCGATCTGCCGGTCGACGGCCTTGATCTCAACGCGCAGCTGCTCGTTGCGGCGCTCCTGCGAGCTGATCATCGAGTTGAACAGCACGTAGCCTGCACCCGCGACCAGCAGTGCCGCGACCGCCGCGACACCGAGCGCCACGTAGAACTCCACCTTGCGCTTCTTGCGCTCGTTTTCGCGCCAGGGCAATAGATTAATGCGTGGCATATCAGTCGAAACTCCGCAGGGCCAGGCCGCAGGCCGTCAGTAGCGCCGTGGCATCGCGCTGCACCGCCTGGGCGCGCGCGCGCGATGACAGTTTCATCTGGCCGAGCGGATCACCCTTCTCGGCGGTGATACCCACGCGGCTCTGAATCACATCGGCGACGCCCGGCACGTTGCCGCAGCCGCCGCACACCAGAATCTTGTCGGGCTGTTCCCGGCCACTCCCCGAGGCGAGATAGAACTGCAGCGAGCGACTCACCTGCTGTGTCATGTCGTCGATGAACGGATCGAGCACTTCGGCCTGGAAGTTGCCCGGCAGGCCGCCTTCCTTCTTGGCGCGCCCCGCCTCTTCCATGGTCAGGCCGTAGGTGCGCATGATTTCTTCAGTAAGCTGCTGGCCACCGAAAGCGAAATCGCGCGTATACACCACTTTGAGATTGCGCAGAACGCTGAAGGTGGTGCTGCTGGCGCCGAAATCGCAGACCGCGATGGTGCGATCGATGCCGCCATCAGGCATCTGATGCGTCATCAATTTACAGGCGTTCTCGAGCGCGAAGGCTTCGACGTCGACGATGCGCGCCGTCAGGCCCGCAGCGGCCACCGCGGCGCGGCGCTGCTCGACGTTGTCGGTGCGCGAGGCCACCAACAGCACGTCCACTGAATCGTTGTCCTTCTCCGACGGGCCCAGCACTTCGAAGTCATAGCTGACTTCATCCATCGGAAAGGGGATGTACTGGTCGGCCTGCATCTCGACCTGGGCTTCCAGGTCGGAATCGCGCAGGCCGCGCGGCATCTGGATCACCTTGGTGATCGCCGCGTCGCCGCTGATGGCAATCGCCACTTCGCTGCTGGAAGCGCCCGAGCGCTTCAGGGCACGGCGAATCGCCTCGCCGACCGCTTGCGGGTCGACCAGGGTCTTCTCATTCATGGAGTTGGGCGGCGTAGGCTCGGCAGCATACGATTCCACGCGGTATTGACCGCCCGCTGTAGCCAGCTCAATCAGCTTGATTGAGGAGGTTGTGATGTCCAACCCCAGCAGCTGGCGGTTCTTACGCGAGAACAGGAACACGTTTTCCCTTCCTTATCAGTAAGATGCGCGCCAAAGTGGTAATCCTATGACAATATTGCGGCAAATATATATCAGCCGTCGGTTAAATTGAACGTGAGTCGTCTCACGGATTTGGCCGCTGGCAGCCCCCTTGGGCATATTGGGTGCCTGTGGCGTGCTCCAGTCGTCCGGTACCGTAGCGCAACACAGCCCAAGCAGTTCACCATGGTCCGCTCTCCTGGCGCAACAAATGGAGTCTGAATAGGTGAAGTCCCGCACGCTGCGCGTACTTATTAGTCTGGGGGCACTGGGTCTGGTGTCGGTTCTGGGGGTGGTTTACGCCCTGCTGAGCAGCTACGTATACCTGGCGCCTTCGCTGCCGAGTTCAGAGAGCATGCGCAACACGCCGCTGCAGGTGCCGCTGCGCGTGTACACCCGCAGCGGCGCGCTGATCATGCAGATCGGCGAGCAGCGGCGCGTGCCGGTGGGTTACGCGGAGATTCCGCAGCTGGTGCGCGAGGCCTTTCTCGCTGCCGAGGACGATCGCTTCTTCGAACACGGCGGTGTCGATTATTTCAGCATGCTGCGCTCGCTGTGGGTCGACCTGAAGGGCGGCGAGTTCTCGCAGGGCGGCAGCACTATCACCATGCAGACCGCGCGCAACATGTTCCTCACCAAGGACAAGCACATCCGGCGCAAGCTCCAGGAAGTGTACGTGACGCTGCGCATGGAGCGCGATTTCAGCAAGGAGCAGATCCTCGAGACCTACCTCAATGTGATTTTCTTCGGTCAGCGCGCCTACGGCGTCGCGGCCGCGGCCGAAGTGTATTTCGGCAAACCGCTCAACGAACTCTCGGTGGCCGAGGCCGCGATGCTCGCCGGCCTACCGCAGGCGCCCTCACACTGGAATCCGGTCACTAGTCCGCAGCACGCCACCGAACGGCGCCGCTACGTGCTGCACCGAATGCTGGTGCTGCATTTCATCGATGCCGCCAGCGCCAAGCGCGCCGGCGAGGAAGAGATCCACGCACGCGAGTTCGCGCCACACTACGACGTCGAGGCGCCCTATGTGGCCGAGATGGCGCGCCAGAAAGTCATCGAACATTTTGGCGAGGCGGCGATCAACCAGGGGTATCGCGCGATCACCACCATCGATGGCCGGTTGCAGGTTGCCGCCAACCGCGCACTGCGGCTGGGGTTGATCGAGTATGACCGGCGCCACGGCTATCGCGGCGCGCTGCGCAGTGTGAAGCTCGACGCCAGCGTCGAGCCGCACCAGCTCGAAGCACTGCTCGCCGATCTGCCGCCGGTGGGCAACCTGCAGTCGGCCGTGGTGGTGTCGGTGGCGCCGACCGCGGCGCGTGTCTACGTGCGTGGTAGCGGCTTTGCGCAGATCGATACCGACGGCGTCGCCTGGGCGCGCAGCAAGAGCGGCAGCAACAAGGTCGATGCGATCCTGCGCCGGGGTGATCTGATCTACGTGCTGGGCAGTGTGCCCCGGGTGCTGCAGCTCGGCCAGATACCCGAGGCGCAGGGCGCGCTGGTGGCGCTCGACCCGCAGGATGGCGCGATTGCGGCGCTGATCGGCGGCTTCGACTATTTCAGCAACGCCTACAATCGCGTCACGCAGGCGCATCGCCAGCCGGGCTCGGGATTCAAACCCTTCCTGTATTCCGATGCGCTCGAACACGAGTTCACGCCTTCGAGCATCATCATGGATGCGCCCATTGTGGTGGCCGATCAGGGCGTCGAGCAGACCTGGCGACCGGAAAACGACGGCGGCAGCTTCAGCGGCCCGACGCGTCTGCGTGAAGCGTTGGTGCATTCACGCAATCTGGTATCGATCCGGCTGCTGCGCGCGATTGGCGCCAGCGATGTGATTGATTACGCGGCGCGCTTTGGCTTTGATCGCAGCGCGATGCCGAACAATCTCACGCTGGCGCTGGGCACGCTCACCGCCACGCCGCTCCAGGTCGCCACCGGCTATGCAACCTTTGCCAACGGCGGCTACAAGGTCGAGCCATATTTCATCGAGCGCATCGAGAACGCGGCGGGCGAAACCGTATGGCGCGACACGCCGAAGATCGTCTGTGCGCCCTGCGAGAGCCCGGCAGCGCCCGCGGACGGTTCGGCCGGCGACACGGCGGCAGGCGCGGCCGCGGCTGGCCCAGCGGCGGCGGGCGGTGCATCAGTGGTGAACGTCGCGCCTTCTGGCGGCGGCAAGCTGACGATGGCCCCGCCTGAATCGGAGCGCCTGATGCCCATGGTGCCCGTTGCGCGCCGCGCGCCGCGCGTGATCAGCGCCGCCAACGCCTGGCTGATGGACGACATCATGGCCGATGTGATCAAGCGCGGCACCGGCCGCCGCGCATTAGTGCTGGGCCGGAACGATCTTTCCGGCAAGACCGGCACTACCAATCAATCGCGCAACACCTGGTTCAACGGCTTCAACCAGAGCCTGGAGGCCACGGTGTGGGTGGGCTTCGATCAGGAGCGTCCGCTCGGCGAAGGCGAGGAAGGCGCCAGCGTGGCCGTGCCGATCTGGGTACGGCTGATGCGCGAGGGCCTGCGCGGCGTGCCCGATCTGCCGCGACCGATGCCGGCGGGGCTCGTGAGCCAGCGCATCGATGCCTCGACGGGCTTGCTCGCGCCCGAGGGCGACAGCAATGTGGTGAGCGAGTTCTTCTTCGCCGACAAGCTGCCCGCGGCGGGCAACGCCACCAATACTCCGGCAAACGACAGCTCCGAACCGCTATTCTAGGGCTGTGCCACGTCGAAACTCCGCGCGCAGCGGTAACCTGCGCCGCGCGCTCAGCCAGGAAGCAGCGCGCATCATGTCCGAGCACGGCATCCAGGATTACGGCACTGCGAAGCGCAAGGCCGCCGAGCGCCTGGGGATCAGCGCCGATGGCGTATTGCCGCGTAACACCGAAGTGGAAGCCTCGCTGGCCGAATACCAGCGACTGTTTGCCGCCGACACGCACGCGGCCAGCTTAAGCGCGCAGCGCCGCGCTGCGCTACAGGCGATGCGCGCGCTGGCGCAGTTTTCCCCGCGTCTGGTCGGCCCGGTGCTGAGCGGCACCGCCACGGCGCACGCCGACATACAACTGCACGTGTTTGCGGATAACCCGGACGCCGTGGCCATCAGCCTGCTCGATCGCGGCGTGACTCATGAGGCTGGCGAGCATCGGCTGCGGCTCGATGCCGAACGCCTCGCCAGCTTTCCGAGCGTGCGCTTCCAGATCGAGGCGCAGGTGATCGATGCCACGGTGTTTCCGCTCGATGGCATCCGCCAGGCGCCGGTGAGCCCGCTGGACGGGCGCCCGATGCGCCGTGTCGATGCCACGGAGCTGGCGGGTCTGATCGAGTGCAGCCCGCGCTAGGGCCAACGCCAGCGTCAGCGCCGGCATTAGCGCTTGGCGACCGCGAGGTAGTCGCGCTGCGTGGGGCCGGTGTAAAGCTGGCGCGGCCGGCCGATGCGCATCGCCGGATCGGAAATCATCTCCAGCCAGTGTGCCACCCAGCCGACGGTGCGCGCGATCGCGAACATCACAGTGTACATCGAGCGCGGAATCTTCAGCGCACTGTAGATGATGCCGGAATAGAAATCGACGTTAGGATAGAGCTTGCGCGACACGAAATATTCGTCCTTGAGCGCGATCTCCTCGAGGCGCAGCGCCAGTTCGAACAGCGGATTGTCAGTGCGCCCGAGCTTCTGCAGCACCCTGTGACAGGTCTCGCGGATGATCTTGGCGCGCGGATCGAAATTCTTGTAGACCCGATGGCCAAAGCCCATCAGCTTGAAGTGGCTGCTCTTGTCCTTGACCATGTCGAGATACTTCGGAATGTTGGCCGCCGAGCCGATCTCTTCCAGCATGTCGAGCACAGCCTCATTGGCGCCGCCGTGGGCCGGGCCCCAGAGTGCAGAAACCCCGGCCGATATCGCCGCGTACGGGTTGGTGCCGGTGCTGCCTGCAAGCCGCACGGTCGAGGTGCTGGCGTTCTGTTCGTGATCGGCGTGCAGGATGAACAGCAGGTCGAGCGCCTGTGCCGCCACCGGATCGACCTCGTAGGGTTCGCAGGGCACGGCGAAGAACATGTGCAGCAGGTTGGCGCAGTAGTCGAGGTCGTTGCGCGGGTAGATGAACGGCTGGCCGAGCGCGTGCTTGTGCGCGGCCGCAGCGATGGTCGGCAGCTTGGCGACGATGCGATGTGAGAAGATCTCGCGATGGCGCGGGTCGTGGATATCCATCGAGTCGTAATAGAAGGCCGACATCGAGGCCACCACCGCCGACACCATCGCCATCGGGTGGGCGTTGTGGTGAAAGCCGTTGGTGAAGCGCAGCAGCGATTCGTTGATCATCGTGTGGCGGGTGATGCTGCCCTGGTAGCCCGCGAGCTGTGCAGCGCTCGGCAGTTCGCCATAGATCAGGAGATACGCAACTTCCATGAACGAGCTGTGCGCCGCCAGCTGCTCGACCGGGTAGCCGCGATACAGCAGCACGCCGGCGTCGCCGTCGATGAAGGTGATCTTGCTCTCGCAGCTGGCGGTGGCGCCAAAGGCCGGATCGAAGGTGAATACCCCGTGATCCTTGGGCACGGCGCTGATATCGAGCACCTGCGGGCCGATGGTGCCGGAGCGCACTGGCAGGAGCGATTTGACCCCGGTGGCCGGGTTGGCGAGCTCAAAGGGCTTGTTATCCATGCGGGTCCGCTTCCTGATGTGGTGGTCTGCACAGGGCACGCGACACGATGCGCGCAGCGAGCCGCAGCGTTACATGTGCCTCCCATGGAATCAAGGTATCGGACGAGCAACGCGTCACTAAAGTGACGTAGGCGACAGCTGCAGAATTTTGCCGGGCACCCGCCGCGCGTCGCGCGCAGCGGGTCGTGAGCAGCGGCGCGGCTCAGCGCGCGGCGGCGGCCGCGTATTTCTTGCGGAACTTGTCGACGCGGCCGGCGGTGTCGACGAGCTTCTGCTTGCCGGTGTAGAACGGATGGCAGTTCGAGCACACGTCGACGTTCAGATCCTGTCCCAGCGTGGAGCGCGTCTTGAAGGTGTTGCCGCAGCTGCAGACGACGCTGATTTCGTTGTAATCCGGATGAGTGGCTGCTTTCATGTTGATCAACCTCGCGTTTCCGGATGCAACAACAAAAAGGGGCGCGCAGTCTAGCTGGGCAGGCCGGGTGCGGCAAGGGGCAGGTAGAGGGGGCCCTGGGGCGGCTTTCTTATCCACAATTTCTGTGGATAAATCTGTGGGCAATTGCCAATCCAGGGGCCACGGAATACGCCATTTCTGCATATCTGTCGGATTGGACAATAAATGACCAATACATTACAGCTTATAAAATCATAAGCTTACGTGCACTAAATGTCGTGTGGCGTGCAATGCAGACCGTAATAGCCTAATTTGTGGCTGCCGCCCCTGGTGCTTGTGCATAACAAGCGCGGCGCCGCAGCAAATGAGCTAAACCCCGGGCCCTTCTGGGATTTTCCGATCTGTGACCTGGCCGCCAGATTGCGCCGCCAGCGGCTGCGGCGGCAGGAACGCGGCGATCACGTCGTTCAGGAACCGCTGGCCGAGCGCGCTCGCCCGCCAGTTTGAGCCGCTGTTTTCCAGCAGTCCACGCGCCTGGAGTTGCGCGATCGGTCTGGAAATGTCCGACCAGGGCAGCCCCGTGCGTTCTTCAAAGCGTGCGCTCGTGAAGCCGCTGACCAGGCGCAGGCCATTCATCATGAATTCGAATGGCAGGTCGGCAGCGGAAATCTCCCGCAGTGCCAGGGGTTCCTGTGCGCCGCGCGCCAGGTAGCGGCGCGGTTCGCGCTCGCGCAGCGTGCGGCTGATCGCACCGCTCTGGGTGTTGCTCAGCTTGCCGTGCGCGCCGGCACCGGCGCCGAAGTAGTCACCGAAGTTCCAGTAGTTGAGATTGTGGGCGCACTCGGCACCGCGCTGCGCGTACGCAGAAACTTCGTACTGATTGAAACCACCAGCGGCAATCTCGGCCTGACAGTGCTGCTGCATCAGCGCCGCCAGATCCTCGTCTGGCAGGCCTGCGGGCGGCAGCGCACCAAACACCGTGCCAGGCTCGAGCGTGAGCTGGTAGTGCGAGAGGTGGGCAGGCTTGAGTTCCAAAGCAGCCTGCACATCGTCCAGTGCGCCGGCCAGATCCTGGCCGGGCAGCGCGTACATCAGATCCAGGTTGAAATTCCCAAGGCCCGCTGCGTGCAGCTCTGCCGCAGCGGTACGCGTGTCGTCGCTGCTGTGTATGCGGCCAAGCCGCTCGAGTATTGCCGGCGCGAAACTCTGCGCACCCAGTGACACCCGATTGATGCCGGCGGCGCGATACTCGGCAAAGCGCCCACGCTCGATCGTGCCAGGGTTGGCCTCGAGCGTAATCTCCGCCTGTGGCTGCAGCGGCAGCAACCGTCGCAGCGCTTCAAACAGCCGGCCCAGAGCCTCGGGCGCGAACAGACTGGGGGTGCCGCCGCCCAGGAACACGCTGTTGATCGCGCGCCCGGCGGCCAGCGGCGCCTGCGCGGCGAGATCGGCCAGCAGGGCGTCGAGGTACTGCTGTTGCGGCAGCTGCCCGTGCAGCGTGTGCGAATTGAAATCGCAGTACGGGCACTTGCGCACGCACCAGGGGAAGTGCAGGTACAGCGCGAGCGGTGTGCCTGGCTGCGTCACCGGCCGGCCCGGAGCGCTGCGACCAGCGCCTGCAGTGCCACGGCGCGATGGCTAAGCGCATTCTTTTGGGCAAGCGGCAATTGCGCCGCGGTGCAATCGAAGCCGCGCGGAATAAACCACGGGTCGTAACCGAAGCCGCCGCTACCGGCGGCCTCGCGGGCGATGCGGCCCTCCCAGCTGCCGTGCGTCAGCAGCGGTGTCTCGTCGCTCGCGCTGCGCACCAGCGCCAGCACACAGCGATAACGCGCGCCGCGCTGCGTATCGGGCACCTGCGCCAGCTCGCGGATCAGCAGCACGTTGTTGTCCGCGTCGCTGGCATCGCTACCGGCGTAGCGCGCTGAATACACGCCCGGCCGACCGCTTAAGGCGTCGACCTCGAGACCGGAATCGTCGGCGAGCGCGGGCAGGCCAGAGGCCGCGGCGGCATGGCGCGCCTTGAGCAGCGCGTTGGCTTCAAAGCTGGTGCCGGTCTCCTCGATGCTGCCGATGCCGAGTGTCGATTGCAGCAGCAGCTCGATGGCTAGCGGCTGCAGCAGCGCCGCGAACTCGCGCTGCTTGCCGGCGTTGGCCGTAGCCAGCACTACCCGCACGGCTTCAGTCCGCGAGCGCCTGCGTCTGCAGTGCGCACAACTCGCCGATGCCGGTCGCAGCGAGGTCCAGCAGCGCATCGAGTTCGTTGCGCCGAAAGGCGTGGCCCTCGGCGGTGCCCTGCACTTCGATGAAACCGCCGCCGTTGTTCATCACCACGTTCATGTCGGTCTCGGCTTCGGAATCCTCGCCATAGTCGAGATCGAGTACCGGAATACCGCCGACAATGCCCACCGACACGGCCGCGACCTGACCATGCAGCGGACTCGACTTGAGCACGCCGCGCCGGCGCAGCGATTCAACGGCATCGGCCAGCGCCACGTAGCTGCCGGTGATCGCCGCGGTGCGCGTGCCGCCATCGGCCTGCAACACATCGCAGTCGATGGTCACCGTGCGCTCGCCCAGCGCGCGCAGGTCGACCACTGCGCGCAATGAACGCCCGATCAGCCGCTGGATTTCCTGCGTGCGCCCGGTCTGCTTGCCGCGCGCGGCCTCGCGCGCCGAGCGCGTGTGCGTCGCGCGCGGCAGCATGCCGTACTCGGCCGTGACCCAGCCCTGCGACTTGCCGCGCAGGAACCCCGGCACGCCCTCTTCGGCGCTTGCCGTGCACAGCACGCGCGTGTCGCCGAACTCGACCAGCACCGAGCCTTCCGCGTGGCGGGTGAAATGACGCGTGAAGCGCACCGCGCGCAGCGCATCTGCCGCGCGTTCGTGACGACGTTTGCTCATCGCTATTACTCCAGGAAACGCAGGACCACAGCCGAAGTATTGTCGGCCGTGGGGCCGCCCAGGGACACGGCGCGCTCGCCCAAGGCCTTGAGCGCAGTGGCCAGCGGCACCTGCGGGTCGGCAAAGGTGCTGCCGATGATTTCGTCGTCGAGATGTGCCCATAGCCCGTCGGTGCAGACCAGCAGCACATCGCCAGCCTGCAGCACCTGGCGCGTGCTGATATCCATTTCTGGCAGCAACGCCTCACCCCCCAGGCACGACTCGACGAAATTGCGCATCGGGTGATGCTGCGCCTGATCCGCGCCGATCACACCTTCACGTACCAGCAGCTCGACGTGACTGTGATCGCGGGTGCGCGCGATCACCTGGCCGCGACGCAAGTGATAGGCGCGGCTGTCGCCGACATGTGCGAAGTAGGCCGAGCGGCGTTGTACCAGGCACAAGGCGATGGTGGCGCGCGGGCGGTTCTCCAGCGGGAAATCGGCGCCGTGCCTGACGATCTGCTGATGCGCCGCGCCCAGTGACAGGTGCAGGAAGCCGAGCGGATCGAGCAGCGGGCGGGCCGCAGCGCGAAAGCGCTGGCCGATCAGCTCTTGTGCGATTTGTGCCGCGCGCTCGCCCTCGGCGTGCCCACCCATGCCATCGCAGGCAATCAGCAGTGATGCGGTATCGGTGACCTCGGCGCCAATCCGGTCCTGATTGCTCTCGCGCGCGCCTAACAGGCTGAGATCTGCGTGTTCGACGCGCAAGCGGGCTCCATATCGTTGAGTTAAACTGGCCGCGTCTTATAACATTCCGCGCAACACGAAGTAAGCGCCTGTCCGTCCCCGCCCGCCAGGTTTACCCATGATTTCGAGCATGACCGGTTTTGCGCGCCAGGAGAGCAGCGGCGCCTTCGGCACCCTGGTATGCGAGATCCGCAGCGTCAATCACCGCTTCCTGGATGCTGCAGTGCGTTTACCCGAGAGCTGCCGCGCGCTGGAAACCGAGCTGCGCCAGCTGCTGGCGCGCGACCTGCGCCGTGGCAAGGTCGATTGCACGCTGCTGCATCGACCCGCCAGCGCAGCCGGCGTTCTGCAGGTGGACGAGACCGCGCTCGCTCAGCTCGTCGCGCGCAGCGCCGAGCTTGCCAAAGCTCTGCCGGAGCAGGGCCGCGTCAACGTGCTCGAACTGCTGCGCTGGCCGGGCGTGCTGCTCGATGAGCAACCGGACTCCGAAGCGCTGTTCAATGCGGTGCGCGGACTGTTCGCCAACACCCTCAAGGATCTGAGCGCCGCGCGCAATCGCGAAGGCCAGCGGCTTACGGAGCTGATCGCGCAACGCTGCGTCGCGCTCGAGGAACTGGTGGCGCAGGTGCGCGCGCGCCTGCCTGAAGTGCTGGCGCGAGTGCGCGCGCGGCTCGAAGAGCGCTTGCGCGATCTCGGCGGCGAACTCAATCAGGAGCGCATCGAACAGGAAATCGTGCTGCTGTTGCATCGGCTCGATGTCGCCGAGGAGCTCGACCGGCTCACCGGTCACATCGAGGAAACTCGCCGCACCATGGCCGCACCGGAAGCGGCCGGACGCCGCCTCGATTTTCTGCTGCAGGAATTCAATCGCGAGGCGAATACGCTCTCGTCGAAGTCCCAGGACCTGGAGACCACGCGCGTCGCCGTCGAAATGAAAGTGGTGATCGAGCAGATGCGCGAGCAGGTGCAGAACATCGAATAAGTTAAGAAATCGACCAGCTCAATCTAATGCTCGGGGCACCCGGACCGATGCGTTCCGCATCAAGGTCCGGAGCCCTACCTCACTGGAATCGCACGATCCACCTCAGTCATTCAGGAACGGCGCTTGCTCCAGTACGTATCGGCCGACATCGCGACCCATCTGCAACCCCACGGTGCAAGCGCGGCGGAAATGGATTCCTACCAGCATGCGCGAGAAGGCGTTCTCGCGCGCAGCATCCTGCACGCTGTCGTAGGAGCGCGTCGGCGTGGCATCCGGACCGGCGGCGGGCGCACTGGTCGAGGTGTGCTGAAACGGCAGGTTGGGGCCGAGCAGGGCGGTCAGTACTTCAGCCGCGGCAGCGCCTGCCGCTGCATGTCCGGACGGGTAGTCGGGAACCGGCGGTGTGATGAACGTGGGCTCCCAGTAGGGATCCTTGACGGTCAGCGGATTGCCGTCGGTGTCCGCCGCGCGAATGGCCGTCAGTGGTCGCCAGAAATTGTAGTGGTACTTGGATTCGAGCGTGGTTGCAATGGCGTCGGACATCGCCGCATTCAGCGCCGCGTACAGCCTTGCGTGCTGCATCAGCGACCGGCCGCCCGAAAGCTTGCGGGCGATTCGATTCCAGGCAAATGAGCCATTCTCGTACCAGAAAAACGCGATCGCGGTCTGATCGGAGGTGCGCGCGGAAACACCAGCCTTACCCAGGACAGCGATCTCATTGAGATCCATGGCGTAATCGAGGCTTTGCAGCGAATACGGGCGCGGCGCGCGGAACTGCACCGACGAGCGCACGACGAACGTGCTCAGCGCGCCCCAGCCGGCGGCGGCGGCAATGTTGGTCGGTGGAGTCGGCTGGAAGTCCCCAGGCTTGGTGCCAGGTGTATAGGGCGCGTTAAGCGCCCCGAGCACGTCCTCGTTGGCACGGCTCGCGAGCATAGCTGCGGCAGCAGCTTGGCCCATTGAGATGCCGCGATTCTTGGCCGAACCGCCTGGAATGGCCGCCAGCTCCACCGCGTAGTCGCTGTCGAAGGGCGTGTTCGGACCGAAGAATATGCCGAACTGGGCCACCAGTACGTCGTGAGCCGCAGCCGCGACGGCGGCGTCGACACTGGTGGAGCCGGCATTGTAGGGGTGCGTCGCCGACTTCACCGCATCGAGCATCGCGATGTGCGCCATCGCATAGACACGCATCTCGACAAACGGTGGCAGACCCGGTGGCGGCAGGCTGGCCGAGAAGTCGGTCATGGCGATATTCCAGCGCTCGATGCTATCGGCGCTGCCGATCGCGAAGGCGCGCGCCGGCATGAACAAGACCAGGCAAATCACTACGGCGGATAAGAAGGCAATGTCCCGGAACGGAATACGTTTGATCTTCATGGCGGTTTCCTCGAGTTTTGAGATTTGAGACACTTTCAAAACGTCGCAATAAATTCAGGGTGATTGCCGGTCGGAAAGGGCGAGTTGGGTATAGAGGTCAGTGCGCCGGTCGAGGCGTCCAGCCTGAAGCCGGCAATGTTTGCGCCGCCATCGTTGGCGACGTAGAGAAACTGGTTAAAAGTATCGATGGCGATTGAATAGGCGTTTGGGCCGACGGCAACCGGGAACCCCGGTAGCGCAGTGAGCGCACCGGTTTGTGCATCGATGGCATAGCCGACGACGCTTGCGCCCGAGGTGACATACAAATAGGAGCCCGTTTGATCGGTGGCGATGTAGTGGCTCACCGGCAGGGGGAATGGCGAGCCGCTGAGCGGCGACGGTACGCCCGTAGTCGGGTCGATACGGAAGCCCGATATGCTTGGGTGCGCGGCGTCGGGATTTGCCGAGTATAGAAACGTGCCCCTGGCCCCGACTGCCAGGCTGAGTGGGTTGCCGCCAGCAGGAAATGGCGATCCGGGTACGGGGGTCAGATCGAAACGAAATGCCGAGATGTCGTTCGAGCCCCCGTGGTTCGCCACGAAGACAAATGGGGAAAAGGCGGGCAAGCCAACGACGCTTTGTCCACCAATAGCAATCGATGTTGGGTACCTACCCGTAGCAATCTTAGAGAGGCCGGGCCCAAAAAGGGAATTCAGACTTCCGTTGCTATTGACGTTGTATGCGTAAACGTCGTCAGAGCCCGCATTTGCAACGTAGAGTATGTACGCTCCATCGTTCGCCAGGGCCATGGCCTGAGGGTCGGTACCCGCGGGATAGGGAGAGCCGGGAACAGCAGTCAACGCGCCAGTTTTGCCATTCACTGCAAAGACGGAAACGTCGTTGCTGCCCCTATTGCCGACGAACACATATCTGTTGTTATCGTACTTAAGTCCGAAAGTTGCATAAGGGGAGACGCCAGTGTCAATGGGTGCCCCGATCACTGCCAGCGCGCCCGTGCGCGCGTCAACGCCATAGGGCGAGAGCGTATTGTCCGTGGCATTGACGACATAGGAGAATCCCGCACAGGACACCGTGATGCGTGCGTTGTTGGCGCTACTGAAAACGCAGCTCTGCGCAGGTGAGGTAGGCTGCTGAACAATAACAACGTAGGGGACACCCAAGTAATCCAAGGGAATAACAGGGCCCATGGTGAAGGCGCCGTCGGCACTGATCTGTTGCGGATCGTTGCAGCGAGGACGCCCACCCCCACCGGGACCTCCTCCTCTCGGTGGTGTACAAACGGTAAGTGTCAAACCTGAACCCACCAGCCCCGCTACTGTGACGTTGACTGCAAACCCGGTCCCGCACGTCACCGTTACGTTCACGACAGTCGCTGCGGCGATCGTTCCCGTGCCGTTCGCGACTTCGCAAAATTGAGCTGGCGACGAAGTCGGCTGATTCTTCACCGTAACTCTGAAGGTGCTGCCAGCCGGAATT
>JAYUZE010000302.1:0-14230 GCA_043752035.1 Gammaproteobacteria bacterium | reverse complement strand
GCAAATGGCATTGCCGGCTTCAACAATAACTGGGGCAATTGCTGCGCCCGCGACTACGACCTGGCGTATACCGACAACGCGCCGTACCTGAACCTCGACTTCAGCCCGGGCAACTGGGATTTTGATGCCAGCATCCGCCGCGAGTTTATGCATGGTTCGGGCTCCACGCACCAGGGTGGCACCGAGTTCAACACGCCCATCGTGACCACGAATGCTGCTGGGGCGCCGGTGACAGTGCAGATCCCCACGCTGACCAGCAATGGCGCGACCGAAAACCTCGACTACTCTGTGGCCTACAACAGCTGGTCGCTCGGTACCCTGTACAAGGTCACGAGCAACATCAGCGTGTTTGCCCGTGCGTCGCGCGGCGGCCGATTCAACAGCGATCGCCAGACTGTCAGCGGCAAGTTCAATGCCGACGGTTCACTAAACGCAGCGGGCCAAACGGCGGCGGTCGATTTCGTCAACCAGTACGAACTGGGCATCAAGAGTCGCGGCAACCTGGGGGCTGGTCGTTACACTGCCGAGCTGACCCTGCTGAACGGCGACTTCAAGCAAAGCACCTATGAATTGACTGCTACCAAGTGCCCTGGCGGCGCTGGCGGTTGCATTATCGACGCCAAGTACAAGTCGAGCGGCGCTGAATTCTACGGTACCTATCAGCTGAGCCGGTTCAACCTCACGGCCGACGCGACCTATTCCAAGGCCAAGAAGGCTGGGGCGGGATCCAATAACTTCACCCGCGCCGATGGCATTCCCGACTTGACCTACACGATCTCGTCTGGTTATGACTTCGCCGAAGTGGCGACGGCGGGCCTCAGTGTCACTGGACAGACCACGGAAATTGACGGTGGTGGACGCTCGTACCCAGCCTCCATGACTTTCGGCGGCTATGTACGCTTCCGGCCGATCAAGAACCTCGAGCTGGGTCTGCAGGGCTACAACCTGTTCGACAAGTTCGACCTGCGCGGCAACGGTGGTGTGGGCGACAGCTCGGTGTCACCTGGCGTCATCGGCGGCGCGCCGGCCCTGGGTCGTACCTTCAGCGGTACGATAAAGCTGAGCTTCTGATCGCGACGACAATAGCGGTAGTTCGCGGCGCAGCAGTGCGCTGCGGATTCCGAATCAAGTCGGGGGCAGTGCCAGCAGGTACTGCCCCTTTTTAGTTGCGCTCGCAATGTGGCATTCTCAAGTCTCATGAGCTCAGGCGATCGGAATATCAGGAGTGTGGTTATCGTCGGCGGTGGCACCGCTGGCTGGATGACCGCCGCGGCACTGAGCAATGTGCTCCAGCACGGTTGCGCGATCAGCCTGGTTGAATCGAACGAGATCGGTACGATTGGTGTCGGCGAAGCCACCATTCCCCCGATCAAGCAATTCAATCAGACGCTCGGTCTCGATGAGAACGACTTTGTGCGCCGCACCCAGGGCTCCTTCAAACTCGGAATCCAGTTTGTAAACTGGGCCCGCCAGGGGCATCGCTACTTCCATCCTTTCGGCTCGTACGGACGCCCCTTCGATATTGTCCAGCTGCACCACTACTGGAGAGAGGCGCAGCAACAAGGTCGGGCGGCAAGCCTGGATGAATATTGCATGGCGTGGGCGGCGGCGGCGGCGGGTCGGTTTGCACCGCCCTCACCGGATCAGCGCAATGTGCTCTCGACTTACGATTACGCTTATCACTTCGATGCCGGTATGTATGCCGCATATCTGCGCGAGTACGCCGAACAGCGCCGTGTTACGCGCCTTGAGGGCAAAATTACTCGTGTAACGCAAAATGGTGCCACCGGATTCGTGGAAAGCGTGCAGCTTGAGGATGGTCGTAGCGTCGCCGGCGATCTGTTCGTCGACTGTTCCGGATTTCGCGGCCTGCTCATCGAAGGCGCGCTGCAGACCGGGTATCAGGACTGGACGCACTGGCTGCCCTGCGATCGCGCCTGGGCCGTGCCCTGTGCATCGTGTGAATTCACTCCCTTCACGCGCTCGACCGCGCATGCTGCGGGTTGGCAGTGGCGCATTCCGCTGCAGCACCGCACTGGAAATGGTCACGTATTCAGCAGCAAGTTCCTGGGCGAGGACGACGCGCGCGCGATACTGCTCGCTAACCTCGACGGCGAGGCGCTCGCCGAGCCGAGACTGTTGCGCTTCGTTACCGGGCGCCGGAACCTGTTCTGGAACAAAAATGTGGTGGCCATCGGTCTCTCCAGCGGCTTCATGGAGCCGCTGGAGTCAACCAGCATCCATCTGATTCAGGCCGGTATCGTCAAGCTGCTGGCGCTGTTCCCTGACCGCAATTTCGATGTCGCCGTAATCGACGAATACAATCGCATTGCCGTCACGGAATTCGAGCGCATTCGCGACTTCCTGATTCTGCATTACCATCTGACCAGTCGCGATGACAGCGAGTTGTGGCGCTACTGCCGCCACATGTCCATACCCGACACGCTGCAGAAGAAGATCGATCAGTTCCGGCATCACGGCCGGCTGCTTGCCTATGACATGGATTTATTCGGGCCGCCGAGCTGGCTGGCAGTGCATATCGGGCAGTTGAACTGGCCCGAACGATCGGACCCGCTGCTCCACTATCGCAGCGTCGACGGTGTCGAGCGGCTCAGGAAACTTCGCGATGCCATGGCGGCTGCGGCGCAGACCCTGCCCTGGCACCGTGACTATGTCGAACAGCGTTGCGCGGCGCAAGTCATGATTGCGTGAGCATGCTGCACACAACGTGTATTGCTGAAAGTCGAGGGAAGCCGTGAAACTCATCACCACATTGCTGCTGCTCTGCGCAACGACATCAGGCGTCGGCGCCGCTGCGCAAGCCGATCGGATCGAGTTGCCGCACGCACGATTCGCCATTGGCGATGACTTGGCGCGCGCGCAGCCTGGTTTCGATGACAGCCAGTGGGCGGAGCTCTCGACGCTTTCAAACTACGAGAAGCAGGGCTTCGCGGACTACGACGGCTATTCCTGGTATCGCTTTCACGTGCGTATACCTTCAAGCCTGAAGGCCAGCGTGCGCTGGCCGCAGCGGCTGCATTTATATCTCTCGAGCATCGACGATGTCGATCAGACTTTTCTCAACGGCGTGAAGATCGGTGAGATGGGCCAGTTCCCGGATGACCCGCGGGGCTACGCGACCCGCTGGAACGGCCTGCGCGACTACTACGTGGATGTGGCGACCGGTCTGGTGCACTGGGATGCCGACAACGTGATCGCGGTGCGCGTCTATGACGGCTCCGGTGGCGGCGGCTTCTATCGCGATATGCCGACGCTGAATCTGGCCGAGATTGTCGACGGGCTGAGCCTGGATACCGGGCGCACGGGCGTCGAGTATCACTCGACCAGTTTTCGCGCCCAGCTTAAATGGGTCAACACTTTCCCGGTGGCGCTCAGCGGTCGGATGGACTACGACGTGTATGACGCTGCCGCGGGCAGGGTGCAGCGCCATGTCAGCGCGCCGTTTCAGATCGGCGCGAACGGCGACGCTGAGCTCGCGATTGAAGCACCGCAACGCGCCGGCATCGAGCTGCGATTCCGCTTCACCGAAAAGAGCACCGGCGCCGTCGCGACGGCGATCTATCACACGCCCTACCTGCTGACGCCTGCCGAATCACCGCGCCCGCAGATCAATGGCGCCACCGTATTCGGCGCGCGCGCGGGCTCGCCGGTCTACTATCGGGTCGCCGCGAGTGGCAAGGCGCCGATGAGCGTAGCGGTGCGCGGTCTGCCCGCGGGTCTCAGCTTCGATCAACAGGCCGGCGTGATTAGCGGCAGCGCGCCCGCCACAGGCGAATATCGCCTCGAGCTTGAGGTCAGCAATGCGCTCGGCAAGGCAGTACGCGGTCTCACTCTGAACGTGGGCGATCAACTCGCGCTCACGCCGCCGATGGGCTGGAACAGCTGGAACGCCTATGGTCTGGCGGTCGACGCCGATAAAGTGCACGCAGTAGCCGACGCGATGATCAGCACCGGGCTCGCCGCCCATGGCTGGACCTACATTAATATCGACGATGGCTGGCAGGCCGCCGAGCGCGCCAGCGATGGCGCGATCCGCAGCAACAGCAAATTTCCCGATATGGCCGGGCTCAGCCACTACCTGCACGAGCGCGGCCTGCGCTTTGGCATCTATTCATCACCGGGGCCGCTGACCTGCGGTCGCTTTCTCGGCTCCCTCAATCACGAGCGCCAGGATGCCGATACCTATGCGCAGTGGGGTATCGACTATCTTAAATACGATCTGTGCTCCTACGAGCTCTCGATGCCGAAGGACCCGACAGTGGCCGATCACCAGGCACCCTATCGCCTGATGGGCGCGGCACTGGCGGCGCAGCCGCGCGACATCGTGTTCAGTCTCTGTCAGTACGGCAATGCCGAAGTCTGGAAGTGGGGCGGCGAGGTGCGCGGCAACCTGTGGCGCACCACCGGCGACATCGAGGATAGCTGGCGCGTCACGAAGGAGATCATCGATTCGCAACACCTGTCGGCACCGTACGCGAGTCCTGGCCACTGGAACGATCCGGACATGCTGGTGGTAGGCGAGGTGGGCTGGGGCGGCGCCCTGCATCCCTCGCGTCTGACTCCCGATGAACAGTACAGCCACATCAGCCTGTGGTCGCTGCTGGCCGCGCCGCTGCTGCTCGGCAACGAGCTCAGGCACCTGGATGCCTTCACGCGCAACTTGCTGGCCAACGACGAGGTCATCGCGATCGATCAGGATCCGCTGGGCAAGGCGGCGCACAGGGCCTGGGCGGGTGAGGGCTGGGAGATCTGGGTGCGCGAGCTGGCCGACGGTCGCAGCGCCGTGGGCGTATTCAATTTTGGCGAACAGTTTCGCAGCCTGAAACTCGCCGGGCGCACACCGGAACTGGCTGCGGGCGCGTCGCTGCGTGATTTGTGGCGGCAACAGCGCCTGGCACCGCTCACTCTTGGCTACGAGGCGCGTGTACCCGCACACGGACTACTGCTGCTGGCAGTGGGCAAGGCACGCTAGGCCACGCCCCAAGCCTTTGTCGACGGGCGCTGCAAGGCGTCGGCGACTTAGATTAAGCTCAGCCCGTTAATGTCATGGGTGGGGAAGTGCGAATGTTGCGACTACAAATTCTGGGTCTGGTGCTGGTGGCGATGGCCGTGGGTGCGCAGGCAGCGCCGGGCGCGAGCGTTGATCGCTACCGGCTGGAATACAACGGCCTGAAGCTTGAAATCACCGCGCCGCGCGCGGACATCGTGCGCGTGCGTGCGGGCTGGCAGGCGCTGCCGGAAGACGCCTCCTGGGCGGTCAGTGCCAGTGTCCGGGACAAATTGCAGCCGCTCACTGTGACCGAGTCGAAGTCCGCCGTGGTGCTGCGTACCAGTGCGCTGCTGCTGAAGCTCGATCGCGCCTCGCTGCATCTGCGGATCGAAGACACGCAGGGCAACGTAGTGCTCGAGGATGCGCCGGGCCACAGCCTGGTGTTCGAACACGCCGGCGCAGTGGCGGGCGCCGAGGCGGTCGGCATGGGCACGCGCCTGCGCAAATCGATGCCGGCCGATGCCCACTATTTCGGACTCGGCGACAAGGCCGGCGCGCTCGATCGGCGTGGTGGCGCTTTCACGCTCTGGGACACCGATGCCTTCGGCTTCGGCGAGTCCAGCGATCCTTTGTATAAGTCGATTCCCTTCGTGCTGGGCGTACTTGAGAGCGGGCGCAGTTTCGGGCTGTTCTTCGACAATACCTGGCGCAGCTTCTTCGATTTCGGCAAGAGCGAGCGCGATGTGCTGAGTTTTGGCGCCGAAGGCGGCGGCGTCGACTACTACGTGATCGCGGGCTCCGCGCCCAAACAGGTTGTCCAGGCCTACGCCTACCTTACAGGCACCGCGCCGCTGGCGCCGCGCTGGGCGCTGGGCTTCCAACAATCGCGCTATTCCTATGAGACCGAGGCGCAGGCGCGTGCGGTGGCGGATCGCCTGCGTGCCGATCATATTCCGGCCGACGTGCTGTACCTGGACATCGACTACCAGGATCGCAACCGGCCGTTCACGATTTCCAGCGCGGCGTTCCCCGACCTGCCACGCTTCGTTGCCGATCTCAAGAACATGGACCTGCGTGTGGTGCTGATCACCGATCTGCACATCGCTGCAGCGCCCGAGCAGCAGTACCGGCCCTATGACACCGGCATGAGCGCCGATGCGTTCCTCAAGCACGCCGATGGCTCGCTATACGTCGCCGACGTGTGGCCGGGCAAATCGGTGTTCCCCGATTTCAGTCGCGCGCCAGTGCGCCAGTGGTGGGGTGGGCTGTACCACGACTTCGCCGCCGACGGTGTCGCGGGCTTCTGGAATGACATGAACGAGCCGGCGATATTCAATGTGCGCGAGAAGACCATGCCGCTCGATACGGTGCATCGCATCGACGAGCCCGGCTTCCAGCCCCGCGCAGCCAGCCATGCGGAAATGCACAACGTCTACGGCATGCTCAACTCGCGCGCCACCACCGAAGGCCTGTTGCGCCTGCAGCCGCAGCAGCGGCCCTTCGTGCTGACCCGGGCAAGTTTTGCCGGCGGACAGCGCTACGCCGCCACTTGGACCGGCGATAACACTTCGAGCTGGAATCACCTGCGGCTCTCGGTGGCGATGCTGAACAATCTGGGACTGAGTGGCTTTGGCTACTCGGGCGATGACATCGGCGGTTTCGCCGGTGCCGGGCCGTCGGCCGATCTGCTGACCCGCTGGATCGAAGTAGGCGCATTCAATCCGATATTCCGCGACCACACGGCCAAGGGCAAACCGCAACAGGAGGTGTGGGTCAACGGCCCGGAGCACGAGGCGATCCGCAAGCGCTACATCGAGGAGCGCTATCGACTGCTGCCGTACATCTACGCGCTGGCCGAGGAAAACAGCCGCACCGGCATGCCGCTGATGCGACCAGTGTTTCTGGAATTTCCACAGCAGCTCGGCAAGGGTCAGAGCCTGGGCGGCAGCGCGGACCAGTTCATGCTCGGTCCCAACCTGCTGGTGGCTCCGCCGCCCGAGTGGGAGTCGCCCTATGCCTATGACATCGTGCTGCCCGGCCCCGGCTGGTACGACTACTGGACCGGCTTGCGCCAGAGCGCTGACAAGCTCTCGGAGACGCCGCGACTCGAGCGCTTGCCGGTGTGGGTGCGGCCTGGAGCGATCTTGCCGCGCCAGGCGCTGACCCAGAGCACGGCGCAGACACCAGAGGGGCCGCTCGAGCTGGCGATCTATCCGGGCCCCGATTGCGAGGGGCAACTCTATTTTGATGATGGCCTGAGCTTTGCGTATCGCAACGGTGCGTACCTGCGCCAGAGCGTGCACTGCCGTGCCGAGGAGCAACAGCTTAGCGTGGAATTCGGCACGCGCGAGGGCCACTATCGAGCGTGGTGGAAGCAGATGGAGCTCGTGATCCACGGCGTAAGCGCGCCGCCGCGCGGCGTGCATCTGGGCGCCACAGCGATCGCCAGTGATTACGATGCCGCCGGCCGGACATTGAGGATCCGGATTCCGGATCAGGCCGTTGCTACGCGTCTGACCATCGACCCGCCATAATAGGATTTACCCTATGAACAGGCGCTTGTTGTTTTGGTCGATCACTTCCGCTTTGGCGGGGTTTCTGTTCGGCTTCGATACCGTGGTGATCTCCGGTGCCGAGCAGAAGATTCAGTCGCTGTGGCACCTGAGCGCGGGCATGCACGGCGTGGCGATAGGCTCGGCCCTGTACGGCACCGTGCTCGGGAGCCTATTAGGTAGCTGGCCCACCGATCGTTTCGGGCGACGCAAGACCTTGCTGCTCATCGGCGCGCTCTATCTGGTCGGCGCGCTGTGGTCGGCACTTGCGGGCGATGTTTATTCCTTCATCGCCGCGCGCGTGCTCGGCGGCTTAGGCATAGGCGTCTCGACGATAGCAGCGCCGCTCTACATCTCCGAGATAGCCCCGCCCAAACACCGCGGACTGCTGGCCGGCATGTTCCAGTTCAATATCGTGTTCGGCATCCTGGTGGCCTTTTTCTCCAACTACATGCTAGCCGGGAGCGGCGAGAATGCCTGGCGTTGGATGCTGGGTGTCGCCGCATTTCCTTCGCTCATCTACGCGTTGTTCTGCTTTGGCTTGCCAGAGAGCCCGCGCTGGCTGATTAGCCGCAAGAACGACCTGGCCGGAGGCCTCCAGGTACTGCGGCTGATCCGGCCGCAGGCCAGTGTCGCTGAAATCGACGCCGAGGCCGCGGCAATTAGCGCTGCGTCGAACGATCAGATGTCGAGCGGCCGCTTCTGGACCTGGAAGCTGCGCCTGCCAATTCTGCTGGCGATCCTGATCGCGTTCTTCAACCAGCTCTCGGGTATCAACGCGATACTCTACTTCGCGCCGCGCATCTTCGAGATGACCGGGCTCGCAGCCAGCGCGGCCTTCCTGCAATCGATCGGCATTGGCGTAACCAATCTGATCTTCACCTTCGTCGGCCTGTGGCTGATCGACCGGCTTGGGCGCCGCACGCTGCTGTACATCGGCTCCTGCGGTTACATCGTCTCGCTGAGTCTCGTCTCCTGGGCGTTCTACTCCGGGCACTACAGCATCGTGCCGGCCTGTATCTTCGCTTTCATCGCCGCGCATGCGATTGGCCAGGGCGCTGTGATCTGGGTATTCATCTCCGAGATCTTTCCCAATCGCCATCGCGCTGAGGGCCAGGCATTGGGTAGTTTCACGCACTGGATCTTTGCCGCGTTGCTGACGACTTTCTTTCCAAAACTGGTCAGCGTGTTCCCGCCGGGTGCCGTGTTCGCGTTCTTCGCCGGCATGATGGTGTTGCAGCTGATCTGGGTGAAGACCATGGTCATCGAAACTAAGGGCGAATCGCTGGAACGGATCCAGGAACGCCTGAGGGCCGCGTGACCCGCCAGACGCGCCGCTTAGTGCGCCGCTGCATGCGCCGCGTCTCCGTGCGAGCATGCGCGGCGATTGCCGTGTCGGCGCTGCTGTGCGCGTCAGGTTCCGTGGTGCGGGCCGACGAGTTGTATCACGAGCAGTATCGCCCGCAATTGCATTTCACGCCGGCTAGCCATTGGATGAACGATCCGAATGGCATGGTCTATCTCGATGGCGAGTACCACCTGTTCTATCAGTACCATCCGTACAGCAACAGATGGGGACCGATGCACTGGGGTCACGCGCTCAGTCGCGACCTCGTGCACTGGCAGCAATTGCCCATCGCGCTCTATCCGGATCAGTACGGCGCTATATTTTCGGGCAGCGCGGTGTTCGATCGCGACAACAGTTCGGGCCTCGGCACAGCCACGCGGCCGCCGCTGGTTGCGGTGTTCGCCTATCACAATCACGAACTCGAGCGGCAGGGCGCAATCGAAGTGGAATCGCAGGGCCTGGCTTACAGTCTCGACAAGGGACGTAGCTGGGCCAAGTACCGCGGCAATCCGGTACTGAAGAATCCGGGTATACGCGACTTCCGTGATCCGCAGGTGTCCTGGTTCGAAGCTACCCGTCGCTGGATCATGACGCTGGCCGCGCAGGATCAGGTCAGCTTCTATTCCTCACGCGATCTGAAAACCTGGCGGCATGAGAGCGACTTCGGCCACGGCTGGGGAGCGCATGGTGGCGTGTGGGAATGTCCCGATCTGTTCGAGATGAAGGTGGCCGGTGAGCGCGCGCATCGCTTCGTGCTACTCAGCAGCGTAAATCCTGGCGCGCCCAACGGCGGCTCCGGTACGCAATATTTTGTCGGGCAATTCGACGGACACCGCTTCAGTCCCGACAGCGATGCCCAACGAGCGCCGACGCGCGCGCGCTGGCTGGACTACGGCACTGACGACTACGCAGGTGTCACGTGGTCCGGTGTGCCGGCCAGCGACGGTCGAACCTTGATGCTTGGGTGGATGAGCAACTGGAACTACGCCCAGGAAGTTCCCACCGAACGCTGGCGCAGTGCGATGACGTTGCCGCGTGAACTCGCGCTGTACAGGGGTGCGCGCGGCCTCGCCTTGCGTGTCAGGCCGGCCACCGAGCTGAAAATCCTGCGCACGCATGGCGTCGCGATCCCTGCGAGTCGTGTCGATACCCCGACTGAGCTGGTCAGCCCCGTGTTGAGCGGCGCCACGCTGCTGGAGCTTGAAGTCAGGCTTGACCTGCGCGCCGCCACCAACGCCAGCCTGGCGTTTCGCAACGCGCAAGGCGATCAGGCCGTATTGCGCATCAATCGAGCGCTACAGCGCTTCGAGCTTGACCGTTCAGCGTCCGGCGAGGTCGGCTTCAATGCAGCCTTCGCCAGCCTGCAGACGGCCCCGATGATCCGCAACTCCGACACGGTCAAGCTGCACGTCTTTCTCGATCACTCGTCGGTGGAAGTGTTTATCAACGACGGCGAGACCGTGCTGACTGCTTTGGTGTTTCCCCGAACGCCATTTCATTCAGTGATCCTGGACTCCACCAGCGGTATCGATATCAAGTCGGGGTCTGTCTACGAGCTCAAGCCTATCTGGTAGGCGCAGCCCGAACCTTGCACGCGCCTCAGGCGCGAAATCGCGCGGCCTTATAACCAGGCACCGCGCCCGACTGCGAGGCCACGAACGAAGCCAGCCGCGCCGCGCGCGCCAGTGCCGCAGGCGCCGCGCTTCCGCCCAGCAGCTCGCACACCAGCATCGCGAGAAACGCGTCGCCGGCGCCGACCGTGTCGGCCACCGTTGTGGGCAGCGCACCCTGCGCATACCACTGCCCCTGCCAGTGGAGGCGCGAGCCCGCGGGACCCAGCGTCACGCACAGCGCCTGCACCGCGAAGCGCGAACTCAGCGTAGTCCACAGGCCTTCGGGCGTTGCCGTGCCGCCAAACCACTCGGCGAACAGCCGGCTCTCTGCTTCGTTGAGCTTCACCAGACCCGCGCCGTGCAAACCCGCCTCGCACAGCGAGCGCTCGATATGCGGGGCGCGCAGGTTCGGATCGAACGCGCGCCAGCGCGCGGCGCGCGCCAGCTGACCGAGCGCCTCGCGCGAGCGCGGATCGCGCTGGCCCAACGTGCCGAACACCAGCGCATCGGCACTGGCAGCTGCGCCGAGCGCCGCTGGCGTCGCAGTGAGCGCGTCCCAGGCGGCCGGACCCGGGAATTCGTAGTGCGCCGAGCCATCGGCGGCCAGCACTGCGCGCGCCACGCCACTGGGCAGGCGTGGATCGATCTGCAGCAGGCTCAGGTCGATGCCGTAGCCGCGCGCACACTCGAGCGCGCGCCGGCCGCGCTCGTCCTTGCCGAGGCGCGAGACCAGCAGCACGCGCGCGCCGAGGCGCGCGCAATGCGCGGCGACATTGAAAGGCGCGCCGCCGATGAACTCGCCGGCTGGCAATACATCCCAAAGCGTCTCACCGGCGCACAGTATGGTCGGCCGGCTCATCGCCGCTCAGGGCTGTGCGAGCCGTTCATAGGCCTCGACGTAGCGTTGCACCTGGCGGTTCCAGGAGAAATCCTGGGCCATCCCGTTCTGTACCAGGCGTCGCCAGGCGCCTTTCTGCTGGTAAAGATCGAGCGCGTAGCCGATCGCCCAACTGACGGCAATTTCGTTGTAATCGTTGAAGACGATGCCGGTTCCCGTGCCGGTGGCGACATCGACATGCTGCACGGAATCGGCAAGGCCGCCGGTGCGGCGTACGATCGGCACGGTGCCATAGCGCAGGCTGTACATCTGGTTCAGACCACAGGGCTCGTAGCGCGAGGGCATCAGGAACATGTCGCTCCCCGCTTCGATCCAGTGCGCCAGCTCATCGCTGTAGCCGCGCTTGAAATGCACGCGACCGGGGTGCTGCTGTTCCAGCTGCGTGAAAAACGCTTCGTATTGCGGCTCGCCAGTGCCCAGCACCGCGAGATTGAAATCGCGCTTCGCAAGCAGTTTCGGTAGCGCAGTGAACAACAGGTCGAAGCCCTTCTGCGTCGCCAGCCGGCTGACCATGCCGACAAGTGGCCGACGCTCCGCACTGTGCAGACCCAGGCGCGCCAGCAATTCTTCCTTCAGACTCGCCTTTACACCGAGCTGCGCGGCGCCGTAGTGACGCGGCAGCCAGCTATCGACGCGCGGATCCCACTCCTCGTAGTCGACGCCATTCAATATGCCGAGCAGCGAATCGCGGCGCGTGCGCAACGTATCCTCCAGGCCGAAACCGTACTCGGCGGTCTGGATCTCGCGCGCGTAGCTCGGGCTCACGGTCGTGAGCAGGTCGGCATATAGCAGGCCATGGCGCAGCATATTGATGCGACCGGCGCGCAGCTCTTCCTGGTGCAGCAGCTCGATGCCGGCGCCCGCGAGCAGCTCGCCGCCGGCTACGGCGCCCACCACGCCTTGGTAGCCGATGTTATGGATCGTCATCACGCTGCGGGTGTGGGCAAAGAGCGCATCCCAGCGATAAATCGAGCGCAGCCACAGCGGCGCCATTGCGGTGTGCCAGTCATTGCAATGCAGGATCTGCGGCGCGAAGCCCATACCCTGGCAGCACAGGAAAGCGGCGTGCGTCAGCAGCAGGAAGCGGCGGTATTCGTCCGGATCTTGCGTATAGAGCGTGGGCCGCGCGTACATCTCGGGGCAGTCGATCAGGTACACGAAGGCCTGCGAACCAGGCAACCGCACCGTCTCCACCGAGAACTTGAAATCAAGGGCGCCGATGCGCACCGGTACGTTCTTCAGGAATTCGACCGGGTAGCGCTCGAGCCCGGCGCGATTAATAGAGCTGTAACCGGGCAGGAACAGGCGGATGTCGTGTCCGGCCGCGTGCAGGTATTTGACCAGTGCGCCGCTGATGTCGGCCAGGCCGCCCGCTTTTGCAAACGGCGTCATCTCGGCGGAAATACAGCAAATTCGCAGCGCCATGGACGGAAGTCTACTTCAGTGCAACAGCAATCAGGACAAGCCGGCTATCATTTACCCATGCGTCGTCTCGCGGTCGCAATCTCGCTGCTGCTGCTGCTGGCCCTGTCCCTGGGGGCCGGATGGATCGCGGCCGACTGGCCGCACTGGTGCCGTATGCTGGGGCTGTGCGACGGCCAGGGTCTGCTTTAACAAGTATCGGGTTTAGCAAATATCGGGTTGGGCAGGCCGCCGCGCGCGGCTAACATGGCCGGCATGCAAAATCTCAGCAGCCGCAATTTCCAGCGCATCGCGCGCGCGATCGCCTACATCGACGAGCATTGGCAGGAACAACCGCGCCTGCCGGACATCGCCGCCAGGCTCCACCTATCACCCTTTCATTTCGATAGATTGTTTCATTATTGGGCCGGTATAACCCCCAAGACCTACATTCAGCACATCACTGGCACAGTGGCCAAACAGCGCCTGGGCCAAAAGACCAGCCTGCTGGAGGCCTCACTGGCGGTCGGGCTCTCGGGCCCCTCGCGCTTGCATGACCTGATCGTAAAGCTCGAGGCCATGACACCAGCCGAGGCGGCCCGCGGCGGCGCCGGCGTGCGGATCGATTTTGGCGTGGCCACTACACCCTTCGGACTAATGCTCGCCGGCTGCACCGCACGCGGCGTATGCCACCTGGCCTTCGTCGACGCGGCCTCGCAGGCGAGTGCGCGCGCCGAGCTGGTGCGGAGCTGGCCCGGGGCGCAACTCAATTGGAACCCGAAGGCGATCGCTACGCTGGCCGAGCGAATCTGGCCGGCCACCTGCCCACCGGCGGGCGCGGTCGGAGCCCGTGCAGCCGGGTCGCCGATCAAGGTCTGGGTGCGGGGTACGGCCTTCCAGCTGCAGGTCTGGCGGGCGCTGCTGGCGCTGGACGCAGCTGAGCGCACCAGCTACGGCGCGCTGGCAGAGGCCATCGGCCAGCCGCGCGCTGCCCGTGCCGTCGGTACGGCCGTGGGCGCCAATCCCGTGGCCTGGCTGATCCCTTGCCACCGGGTGCTGCGCGCCAGCGGCGAGCTGGGGGGTTACCACTGGGGAGTGGAGCGCAAGCGCGCGATGCTGGCGTGGGAAGGCCTGCGCCGCGCACGGACTCCAACCGGCCGCGACCGGACCCCAGCCGGCGCACATTTAAACACCTGATTTATAAGCGATAATTTTTGCTGCTAGAATCGTCAGCCCCGAACAGTGGGTCTGACGATGTCCGCCTCGCCCTACCAACAATTAGAACAGGAATGGCGACGACTGCACGCTTTTCGCGGCGCGCTCTCGCTGCTGCGCTGGGATGCCGCAGTGATGATGCCGCGCGGCAGCGCGGATGTGCGCGGCGAACAACTCGCTGCACTCGAGACC
>JAYUZE010000301.1:0-4432 GCA_043752035.1 Gammaproteobacteria bacterium | reverse complement strand
CTGGCGGCATGGTTCATGTACAGCATGATCACTGGCGTGACCGAGCCGCTCAATGCCGCCGTGGATCTGGCCGAGCGTATCGCGGCCGGGCATTTCACCGCGGCCGCGGCCGAGGTACCGCGGCGCGATCTGGGGAACCTGCTGGCTTCATTGCAGATGATGAGCGAGAAGCTGCGCCAGTCGCAGCTGGCGATCGAGGAAGACCAACGGCAACTGGAGTCCCGCGTCGCCGAGCGTACCGCCGAGGTGGAGGCTCGCACCCGCGAACTTACCCGTTCGGTAGGCGAACTACAGATATTGAACGAAGTCGGCCAGGCAGTGAGCTCCTCGCTCGATCTCGAGACCGTGCTGGCAACGGTCATCGCGCGCGCGGTGCGCCTGGCCGATGGCAATTCTGGCACGCTCTACCAGTTGGACGAGCTCGATGGCGTATTCGATCCGCGCGCCAACTTCGGCGTCAGCGACGAAATGATTCAAACCCTGCGCGGCTCGCGTATCGTACTGGGCGATGGGCCGGTGGGCATGAGCGCGCTCAAGCGAGTGCCTGTGCAGATCAGCGATGTCGAGGCCTCGGACTACCGGCTCAGCAAGCTGTGGCTGCAGGATGGCATACGCGCGGTGATCTCGGTGCCACTGCTGCGCGAAGACCATGTCAACGGCGCGCTGGTGATTCGCCGCAGGCAGGCTGGCGACTTCCCACCCTCGGTCGTGAAGCTGCTGCAAACCCTGGCGTCGCAATCGGTAATGGCAATAGACAATGCCCGGCTGTTCAACGAAAGCCAGGCCAAGAGCGAGCAGTTGGCGGAGGCCAGCAAGCTCAAATCGCAGTTCCTCGCCAACATGTCGCACGAGCTGCGCACGCCCCTGAATGCGATCATCGGCCTGACTGAGATGCTGCACGAGGATGCGCAAGAGCTGAAACATGCCGAAGAACTTGAACCGCTGGAGCGCGTACTGCGGGCAGCCCACCACCTTCTTGAACTCATCAATGACATCCTGGACCTCTCGAAGATCGAGGCGGGCCGGATGGACATCCACGTCGAAACCTTTGCCGTGGCGCCGATGGTCGACGAGGTAGTCGCCACCATCACACCGATAGCGGCCAAGAACGGCAACCAGATCGTGGTGCTGTGCGCACCCGAGGTCGGCGAGATGCATGCCGATCAGACTCGAATCCGCCAGGCACTGCTCAATCTGGTGAGCAACGCGAGCAAGTTCACCGAGCATGGCAAGGTGACTGTGGCCGTCACGCGCGGCAATGATCGCGGTATCGACGAGATCACCATGGCTGTCAGCGACACCGGCATCGGGCTCTCGCCCGAGCAGATGAGCCGCTTGTTCCAGGAATTCGTACAGGCCGACGCCTCGACGACGCGCAAATACGGTGGCACCGGACTGGGTCTGGCGATCAGCCGGCGCTTCTGTCAGATGATGGGCGGTGATATCGCCGTACAGAGCCAGCTCGGACAGGGCTCCACCTTCACGATACGGCTGCCAGCGCGCATCGAGACGGCCCAGCCCTCCCCGCTCCCGCGTCGCGTGCGGCCGGAGCGCCAGCCAGCGCGCGACCTTCAGGGCTCGCTGATACTGGTCGTTGATGATGATGAAACAGTGCGCGAGGTCCTGGCGCGCTACCTCGAACGCGAGGGCTTCCAGGTACGTACCGCCGCCGGCGGTCACGAGGGGCTGGAGATCGCGCGGGCAGTTCACCCCGCTGCCATCACGCTCGATATCAATATGCCGGACCTGGACGGCTGGACGGTGCTGGCAGCGATCAAGGGCGACCCGCGGCTGGCGGATATTCCCGTGATCCTGGTGACCATTGAAGACAATCGCAGCCGTGGCTATTCGCTCGGCGCGGCCGAGTACATGACCAAACCGGTGGACCGTGAGCGTCTGGTGAACCTGCTGCACCAGATCAGCAGTCCCATTGCGCGCCGGGTTCTGCTAGTGGACGATGATGCCATCATGCGCGAGAGCGTGCGTCGCGCACTCGAGCAGGAGCAGTGGGAGGTCACCGAGACTGCCAATGGCCGCGCGGCGCTCGAGCAGCTTGGAGTCGCGGATTTCGATGTGATCCTGCTCGACCTGATGATGCCGGAAATGGACGGCTTCGAGTTCCTGGTCAGGATGCGCCAGCAGCCCGAATGGCAGGACATCCCGGTATTGGTGCTGACTGCAAAAGACCTGAGCCCGGAGGACCACCAGCAATTGAATGGTCACGCTGAAAAGGTGATGCAGAAGAATGCTTCCGAACTGGATGAGCTGTTGCGTGAACTTGGCCGTATGCTGCCGCGCTCCATAGAACGCGGCAAGCAGCAGCAGATCCGCGGGATACTGGCGTGAAAATCCTGTACGTCGAAGACAACGAAGACAACATCTACGTCCTCGAGACCCGCCTCAGGCGCCACGGGCATGAGCTGGTGGTTGCGCGCGATGGCGCCAGCGGCGTGCGGCTGGCCGCGAGTGAACTGCCCGACCTGATCCTGATGGACCTGAGCCTGCCGATCCTCGATGGCTGGGAGGCCACGCGCCAGATCAAGGCCGCGGCGCCCACCCGGCACATTCCCGTCATCGCCCTCACCGCTAATGCCATGAGTGGCGATCGCGAGAAGGCGCTGGCCGCTGGCTGCGACGATTTTGATACCAAGCCCATCGTGCTGCCGCGACTGCTCGAAAAAATCCTCGCTCACACCTCAGCCGGACGCGCCAACTGAGCTGCGGCGGCTCTGGCCCGCACTCTTTCCGGACTGAAGTCCAGCATCAGTGGGAGAATTCCATGACAACAATTCTGCTGATCGAAGACAATGATCTCAACCGCGACATGCTCTCGCGCCGCCTGCAGAAACGTGGCTATGAAATCGTGATGGCTGTCGATGGCGAGAGCGGCGTGGCCAAAGCGCAAAGCGACACGCCGGCGCTGATCCTGATGGACATGAGCCTGCCGGGGATCGATGGCTGGGAGGCAACGCGAATCCTCAAGGGCTCGCCCGCGACCCGCCATATCCCGATCATGGCCCTGACCGCCCATGCGATGGCCAGCGATCGCGACAAGGCGCTGGCCGCCGGATGCGATGACTTCGATACCAAGCCGATTGATTTGCCGCGACTGCTGCAGAAGATTGCAACTTTGCTCAAACAGGGATCGCAAACTTGAGCCCGAATCGCACCATCCTCAATCACCTGCGGCACGAGCTGCACACTCCGCTGAATCACATCATTGGCTACAGTGAAATGCTGCTCGAGAACGCTGCCGAAGGCAGTCTCGGGTCGCTGACGCCAGGCTTGCACGGGCTGCATGAGCACGCACACCAGCTGATGCTGCTGGTCGATGAAGTGCTCGGCCCCATGCGCAAGGAATCCAGCGAGATCGACTTGCACAGCCTGAGCGCGCGCGCTGCCACGCCGCTCGACGCCATCATTGCATCCACCGATGAGCTCAAGGGCCAGGCGCGTCAGCTGGAGGCCGCCGAGGCGGTGCAGGATCTCGAGCGCATCGCACTGGCCGCACACACGCTGCGCGCCATGATCGTCGATGGGGTCAATGCGCTGCCGGCGCAACTGGCGGCCGATTCAGACACGGCGCGCCTGGCCATGCCTCTGGGGCGTGCCACCGAAACCGGCATCATCCTGGTAGTCGATGACAATGCCACCAACCGCGAGATGCTCAGCCGCCGGCTGACCCGCGCGGGGCACAGCGTGCAGGTGGTGGCGAGCGGGCCGGAGGCGCTGGCATTGCTGCGCCGGGAGCCCGTGGACCTGGTTTTGCTCGACGTGCTGATGCCACAGATGAGCGGCTACGAAGTCTTACAGCAGCTCACCGCCGACAGGACATTGCGCGAGCTTCCGGTCATTATGATTTCGGCACTTGATGAGATGGACAGCGTCGTGCGCTGCATTGAACTCGGCGCCGAAGATTACCTGCCCAAGCCCTTCGATCCGGTGTTGCTCAGGGCGCGCATCAGCGCCTGCCTGGAGAAGAAACGCCTGCGCGATCGCGAAGCCGTGCACCTGCGGGAGCTGGCGGACTGGAACCAGAAGCTCGAGCAGCGCGTTGAAGAGCAGGTAGCCCTGCTCGATCGGATGGGACGCCTCAAGCGCTTCTTCTCCCCGCAGCTGGCCGAGCTCATCGTCGCTGGCGGCGCCGATGATCCGCTAACCACCCATCGCCGCGAGCTGACCGTCTGTTTCCTGGACCTGCGCGGCTTCACCGCCTTTGCAGAAAGCGTTGAACCTGAGGAAGTCATGGGCGTGCTGCGCCAGTATCACGCCGACATGGGCCGTCTGGTCATGGAGCATGAAGGCACGCTGGAGCGTTTTACCGGCGATGGCATGATGGTGTTCTTCAATGATCCGGTGCCCGTGCCCAATGCGGCGGAGCGTACGGTGCACATGGCCCTGGCCATGCGCAAGCGGGTCAGCGAGCTGATCG
>JAYUZE010000300.1:0-38586 GCA_043752035.1 Gammaproteobacteria bacterium | reverse complement strand
GGAGTGCTGCCACAAAGGCTGGGGCCGCAGCATCATCATCGGCGTGGCCGCGGCAGGGCAAGAGATTGCAACGCGGCCTTTCCAATTGGTCACCGGCCGCAAATGGGAAGGCAGCGCATTCGGCGGCGCCCGCGGCCGCACCGACGTGCCCAAGATCGTCGACTGGTACATGGACGGCCGGATCGCGATTGACCCGCTGATTACGCACGTGATGCCGCTCGAGAAGATCAACAGTGCCTTCGACCTGATGCACGCCGGCGAATCGATCCGCAGCGTCGTCACTTATTAGACAACTTCAACCAGGGGGTTCCCATGAGTAGTGCTGTGTCCATTCATCCGTCGGTAGACAATGGCGTGGCGCCGGGCTCGGCGAGTTTCAGTGGCGGCACACTCAGTTGCCATTGCGCCAAGGATCCGGTGACCGTCACGATCAAGGGCAACGTGGCGCACAATCACGCCTGCGGCTGCACCAAGTGCTGGAAGCCGAAAGGCGCGAACTTTTCAGTCGTTGCGGTTGTCGGGCGCGACAATCTCCAGGTCACGGCCAATGCCGGCAAACTCAAGGTGGTCGATGCCGCGGCCACGATTCAGCGCCACGCTTGCAGCGGTTGCGGTGTGCACCTGTATGGCCGCATCGAAAACAAGGCGCATCCTTTCTACGGCCTCGATTTCGTGCACGTCGAGCTCTCGAAAGACAAGGGCTGGGCGGCGCCGGAATTCGCCGCCTTTGTGTCCTCGATCATTGAAGCCGGTGCGGCCAAGCCGGAGCAGATGGCGGGCATCCGTGCGCGTCTGAAGGAACTGAAGCTCGAGCCCTATGACTGCCTGTCACCACCACTGATGGACGCGATCGCCACGCACACGGCCAAGGCCAAGGGCGTGCTGGCTGCCTGAGGCGGCGCCTAGCGGGTTATGCGCGCGAGGCCTGCGGCCAGGTCCGCGCGCAGATCCGCGTAGCCTTCGATGCCGACCGACAGGCGCAGCAGGCCATCGACCAGGCCTGCGGCGCGTCGCGAGGCTTCGTCCATCGCCGCATGGGTCATCGTGGCCGGATGCGCGACCAGGCTTTCCACACCACCCAGCGACTCGGCCAGCGAGAAATACTGCAGGCCATTGACGAACTGGCGCACGGCGGCCGTGCCACCCTTGAGCTCAAAGGTGATGATGGCGCCAAAGCCGCTCTGCTGGCGAACCGCAATCTCATGGCCAGGATGCGTCGGTAAACCGGGGTAATACACGCGCGCCACGGTGCTCTGCAGCGCCAGCCACTCGGCCAGTTGCTGCGCGTTGGCAGCATGAATCGCGAGTCGCGCATGGAGCGTGCGCAGGCCGCGCAGGGTCAGGAAGCTGTCGAAGGCAGCACCGGTCAAGCCAAGCGCATTCGCCCACCAGGCGAGCTGCTCGTGCAACTCCTTGGTCTTCGCGATCACAGCGCCGCCCACCACGTCGCTGTGGCCGTTGATGTACTTGGTGGTCGAGTGAACGACGATATCCGCGCCGTGTTTCAGCGGCAGTTGCCAGGCGGGTGAAAGAAATGTGTTGTCCACTACAGCCAGCGCTCCGGCCTGATGGGCACGCTCTGCCACCGCTGCCATATCGGTGATGCGCAGCAAGGGATTGCTCGGCGTTTCGATCCACACCATCGCAGCGGGCTTCGCCAGCGCAGCCTCAAGGACGGCGGCGTTGGCAAAATCGACAAATTCCACGGCCAGCCGGCCAGTGCGATGCCAGGCAGAAAACAGCCGGTAGCTGCCGCCATAACAATCATGCGGCACAATGACGCGCGCACCGATCGGCAACAGGTGGCCGACCAGCGTGATGGCGCCCATGCCGGAACCCGTGACCACGCCGCCGGCACCCTCCTCCAGATCGGCAAGCGCGTGGCACAGCAGATCGCGGGTTGGATTGCCGCTGCGCGAATAGTCATAGGCACGCTTGTCGCCCAGGCCACGAAACGCATAGGTCGAACTCAGGTGGATGGGCGGCACGACCGCTCCGGTCACATCGTCGTTCTCGAGCCCGGCGCGTACCACGCGGGTCATCGCCTCGGCCTTGTGGTCAGATCCGGCGCTCACTTAGCACTCTCCATAAATACAGGCAAAAGTCGGGCGCAGCTGTCCAGATTCCTTGAGGAAGGCATCGTGGCCATGCGGTGATGAGATCTCGTGCAGACGCGCATCCGGCAGCCGCGCCGCCAGTGCCCGCACGTCTTCGATCGGCACCAACCGGTCTTCGCGCACCGCGATCACCGTGGTCGGCACTGTGATGCGGCTGGCATCGACGCGATGCAGATCGATGGACTCGGACAAGCACAGGAAGTTCTCGGCGCGGTAGCGCGCCGCGTAGTCACGGCCGCGTGCAAACAGGTAATTTTCCACCGGGAACACGAAGCGGGCGTCGACGCGCATGGCCGGCGCATCGAAGCGGGCGACGAACTCCTCAGGGCTGCGATAGGTCGTCATCGCCAGCGCGCGTGCGAGTTCGAGTCCCTGCGCGGCACAGCCCTGCTGCACGGCGAAGCGCACCATGCGCCGCTGCACACTGCGCCAGGCGGTGGCCATCGGATGCGGGCGATCGGCCGCACTGATCACCAGCAGCCGCGCGACACGCTGCGGGTAGCGTTCGCCAAAGGCGAGCGCCACCATGCCACCGTAGGAAGCGCCGAGGATCGCGTGCAGACGCGCCAGTCCCAGATGATCGAGCAGGTGACGCACGGCTTCTGCCTGATCGAAACTGGAGATACTGGCCGGCGGATCGCCGCGCGGCGGGCCGCTGGAATCGCCGGCACCACCCAGGTAGTCGATGCCGAGCACGCAGCAACGCGTGGTGTCGAGCGCCCGCCCGGGGCCGCCGACCTCCTGCCACCAGCCGGCGCGCGGATCGGCGTCGTCGCAGATGCGCCGGTGCGCCGAGATACCGCCGATCACCAGTACGATTGGCAGGCGCGCATCGCCCTGCAGTCGCCACGCAAGGTTCGGGCTCTCAAGCTGGCCGCCGAATTGCAGCGTGAAGGGTTCGGGGAGCGAGAGCACGCCCTCGCGCACTGCCGGCGAGGCAGTGACCGATTTCAGAACGGATAGCGGCGAACTCACGATAACGCTCCGTAGAAGTGCCATACGACTCAGCACTCCTGCGGCATGGCGCCGATGAGACGCCGGCACTGCAACCCGCTCGCGGGGCAGCGCATTCGCTCGCTCATCTGTCAGCCAGTTCGACCGCAGGAGTTGGCACCAGTTCGCACGATCCGACTGAGGATTGCCCGATGGTTGCCCCGGCGTCTAAGGGCCTTTCCCTCAGCCGGTCTCGATGAGTGCTGGAAGTCTAGGGGCCGGGTGGGCCCAGCGTCAAGGCTTAGGCCGTTTACGGCGGCGGACTGGCCGGCGCCAGCGCCAGTTCCGCCAGGCGTCGCTCGTCGAGAATGATGTACACGCCACTGACAATCACGATCGCAGCACCGACGATCAGGCTTGCGGTGGGCGTTGCCGACCAGAAGAACCAATCGATCGCGAAGGCCCAGAGTATCGCCGTGTATTCGAACGGCCCGACGACGGATGCCGGGGCGCGCCTGAACGCGTCGGTCAGCCACAGCTGGCCCAATGATCCGCTGACACCCACGGCGATCAGCCAGATCCAGTCGCTCCTCACCAGCGGGCGCCAATCGGCCAGCGACAATAGTCCGGAACCCATGCCCGCCAGTACCAGGAACCACAACACCATCGACAGAGTTGAATTGCGACGCCCCAATGTGCGCACGGCCGAGGCGCTGAGCGCATAGCAGATACACGCGCCCGCGGCCGCAGCCGTACCAGCCAACGAACCGAAGCCCCCTCTCCAGGGATGCAGAATGATCAGCACGCCGGAGAGGCCCACGGCGATCGCCAGCCAGCGCCGCGCCGGCACATGATCGCCATACAGTGGCACTGACAGCGCCGTCATCAGCAATGGCGCACACAGGAACAAGGAATAGGTCTGCGCCAGGTTCAGGCGCCGCACGGCATACACGAAGCCGCCCAGCATCAGCGTACCCAGCACGCCGCGCGCCAGGTGCAGCAGCGGATTCGCCGGACGCACGCTGGTCCAGGAACGCTGCCAGTGCACCGCGCCCAGCACGAAAACCAGCGACGAGGTGCAGCGCAGGAAGGCTAGTTGCATCGGGCCGTAGTGCACCGACAGGCGCTTGAGCAGCGCATCCATGATCGCGAACATGCCGACTGCGCCCAGCATGGTGGTGATGGCGCGCAGCCGCTCGCGGGGATTCTGCCGATGGGACATGAGGCCATGCTAGCAGGCCCGGCGCCACTCGGACGGCTTGCGCTCGCCGCGGCCTTGATGTAATGTACTAGCGAATTAATACATTGGAACAGACGTGAAAACCCACAAGACCGTGTCACCGCGCCAGGAGGCCCTGGCGGAAACCCGACTCGCCGAGGCCCTGCTCACCATACGCAGCGTCGAGGAATGCCGCGCATTCCTGCGCGACCTGTGCACACCCGCCGAACTGCAGGCAATGGCCGATCGCTGGGCGGTGGTGAACGATCTGGAGCGCGGCCTGGCCTACCGGGAAATCCACCGCCACACAGGTGTCAGCCTGACCACTATCGGACGGGTCGCACGCTACCTGGCCGCCGGCAGCGGCGGTTATGCGCTGGCCGCACGTCGGCTGAAAGGCAATGGCCAGGGAGGCCAGGCCCATGGATAAGGAACAACGGCTCAAGCTCGCAGTACAGAAATCTGGCCGGCTCACGGAGCCCTCGCTCGATCTGCTACAGCGTTGCGGCCTGAAACTCTCGCGCGGCAAGGATCAGCTGATGGGCTTCGGCGAGAACATGCCGCTCGACATCCTGTTCGTACGCGACGATGACATCCCCGACCTGGTGCAGGAAGACGTCTGCGACCTGGGTCTGGTGGGTCTCAATGTGCTCGAAGAGCGCCGCCTGGAGTTGACGGCGCGTGGCGCGCAGGCAAGCTTCGAAGTGCTGCGCAAACTCGACTTCGGCCGCTGCCGCCTGGCACTCGCAGTGCCCGAAGGCACGAACTTCGAGGGTGTGGGTTCGTTGCGCGGCAAGCGCATCGCCACCACCTACCCTTTCATGCTGGAGCGGTTCCTGCGCGAGGCAGGCATCAGCGCGGACATCGTCACGCTCTCGGGCGCAGTCGAAATCGCGCCGCGCCTCGGGCGCGCCGACCTGATCTGCGATCTGGTCTCCACCGGCTCCACGCTGCAGGCCAATCGCCTGCGCGAAGCGCTCACGATCCTTGAAAGTCATGCGGTGCTGATTCGCACGCCAGTCTCACTGGCGACCGTGAAGAGCGAGTGGGTCGAACGCCTGCTGATGCGCATCGATGGCGTCGAACAGGTCAAGGAGAGCAAGTACATCATGCTGCACGCGCCGCGCAGCGCACTGGCGGAAATCCGCAAGCTCCTGCCAGGCAGTGAATCACCGACCATCATCCCGCTCGAAGGCAGCCCCGAGCGCGTGGCGATCCACGCCGTGTGCCGCGAGAATGTGTTCTGGGAAACGCTGGAAAGCCTGAAGAAGGCGGGCGCCAGTGCGGTGCTGGTGTTGCCGGTCGAGAAGATGCTCGCCTGAGAGCCGCCAAACGCTCACCGACCGCATGCAGATCCTCGATTGGAAACTACTCGATGCCGCTGGCCGCCAGGCCGCATTGCAGCGCCCTGCTGCGATCAGCGGCGAGGCGTTGACGGCCGCGGTGCGCACAATCATTGCAACGGTGCGCCGCGACGGTGATGCAGCGCTGCTGCGCTATACGCGGGACTTCGATGGCGCGCAGTTGCAGCACTTGCAGGTGGACGCCGCGGAGTTTGCCGCCGCGCGCGCAGCGCTGGCGCCATTGGCACTGCAGGCACTGCGCACCGCAATCGCCAATGTCACCGCCTTTCACAGCGTGCAAGTGCCAGCGGATATCCGCATCGAGATCCAGCCCGGCGTGAGTTGCGAGCGCCTGGTGCGGCCGATCCAGGCTGTCGGCCTGTATGTACCGGCCGGCTCGGCGCCGCTGCCCTCCACTGCCATCATGCTGGCGGTGCCTGCGCAACTGGCGGCTTGTCCACGCCGGATCCTGTGTACGCCGCCACGCAGCGACGGTCGCGCCGATCCGGCGATTCTGGTCGCGGCACACCTGTGCGGTATCGAACAGGTGTACAAAGTCGGCGGCGCACAGGCGATCGCCGCGATGGCCTACGGCACGGCGTCGATCCCCAAGGTGGCCAAAATATTCGGCCCCGGTAATCGCTGGGTGGCCGCGGCCAAGCAGTGGGTCGCCAACGACCCCGAGGGTGCAGCGCTCGATCTGCCTGCGGGCCCCAGCGAAGTCATGGTGATCGCCGACGACAGCGCTGACGCCGAATTTGTCGCGGCCGATCTGCTGGCGCAGGCCGAGCACGATCCAGGGGCGCAGGCACTGCTGATCACGACCTCGCGCGCGCTCGCCGGGCGCGTGATAGCCACCATTCAGGAGCGCACGCCGACACTGGCGAGGCGCGCGATCCTGCAGCAGTCTCTCAGGAGCGCGCGACTGATCGTGGTGCCCGATCTGCAAACCGCGGTGCAGATCTCTGAGCAGTACGCTCCCGAGCATCTGCTGATCGAGACGATCGCGCCGCGCGAATTGCTGGCAGCCATCACTACTGCCGGCTCGGTATTCCTCGGCCGCTGGTCACCGGAGACGATGGGCGACTATTGCTCAGGCACCAATCACGTATTGCCCACCTTTGGCTATGCACGCGCCTACAGCGGACTCGGGGTCGGCGATTTCCTGCGCAGCATGACGGTGCAGGAATTGACAGCCGCTGGCCTCAAGTCGCTGGGTCCGGTGGCCGCCACGCTGGCACGTCTCGAAGGGCTGGAGTCACACGCCGCGGCGGTCGAGCTGCGACTCGAGTCGCTGCGTGCCGGAGTCGCCTTTTGAGCTGGCTCAGCGACCTGGCGCGCCCGGAGATCCGTGCACTCAAGGCTTACCAGCACGCGAGCTGGGAGCCTGGTCTGGTGCGCCTGCACGCCAATGAATTGCCGTGGCGCGCGCCACTCGATGAGAGCGAGGCTGGGCTCAATCGCTATCCAGAGCCCCATCCGCTCGAGCTGGCCGCACGACTCGCAGCGCTCTATGGCGTCGGCGCCGACTGGGTGCTTCCGGGGCGCGGGAGCGACGAGGCCATTGATCTTTTGACACGCGCTTACTGCCGCGCCGAACACGATGCCGTACTGATCACGCCACCGACTTTTGGCATGTATAGTGTCGCCGCGCGCATCCAGGGCGCCAGCGTGATCGAAGTGCCGCTACGCCGGGAGTATGACTTCGCCCCGGAGCTACCGGCAATACTCGCCGCGCTGACGCCGCAGGCGAAGCTGGTATACCTGTGCTCGCCCAACAATCCCACCGGCAACCTGTTCGATCGTGCGACGGTACTCAGCCTTGCCGACCAGCTCGCGGGTCGCGCCCTGCTGGTGCTGGATGAAGCCTACGTGGAGTTCTCCGGGGAGCCATCACTGGTCAGCGAGCTGGCCAGTCATCCGGCGCTGATCGTACTGCGCACGCTCTCCAAGGCCTATGGCCTCGCGGGCGCGCGCTGCGGCACGCTGCTGGCGCAGCCCGAAGTCATTGCGCTGCTGCGCAAGGTGATCCAACCCTATGCCGTGACGCAGCTGAGCATCGAGTCGATATTTCGCACGCTGCAACCCGGGCCTCTGTCCATCGCGGGCCAGCGTGTTGCCGACATCATGGCGCAGCGCGCACTGCTGGCCACCGCGCTGGCGGCGCAGCGTGGCACACTGCGGGTATGGCCCAGCGCCGCCAATTTCCTGCTGGTCGACTTTGCTGATGCGACCGCAGCGCTCGAGCGTACGCGGACTGCAGGATTCCTGCTGCGCGATATGCGGACACACCCGGCTCTGCAAAGCGCGCTGCGTCTGAGCGTCGGCAGCCCGGCACAGAACGAACGACTGATTGCGAGCCTTTCATGAGTGAAGCAGCCCCCACACTATTTATTGACCGCGACGGTACCCTGATCGAGGAACCGGCTGACGAGCAGGTCGATGCGCTGGAAAAGATACGTTTCATACCGGGCGTATTCGCAGCGCTCGGCGAGCTGGCTCGCGCCGGTTACCAGCTGGTGATGGTCAGCAATCAGGATGGCCTGGGCACCAGCCGCTTCCCGCAGGCCGATTTCGAGCGCTGCCAGGAGTTCATGCTGCGCAGCTTTGCCTCGCAGGGCATTCACTTTCATGCCGTCTGCATCTGCCCGCATCTCGCCAGCGACCACTGCGAGTGCCGCAAGCCGAAGACCGGGTTGTTGCGCGACTGGCTGGCCGCCCACCCGCTCGATACGGAGCGCAGCGCCGTGATCGGCGATCGCGACACCGACATGCAGCTGGCGACCAACCTGGGCATCCGTGCGCTGCGCATCCGGAACGCCGGCCACGAGGGCGAAGCCTGGCCGGCCGTAGTACGTGAACTGTGCGCCCGGCGGGCACGCATCAAGCGGCAGACGAAGGAGACCAGCATCGATGTCACTGTCGAACTCGATGGCGATGAGAGCATCGAGGTCAGCACTGGCATCGGCTTTTTCGATCACATGCTCGAGCAGCTGGCGCGCCATGGTGGTTTCGGCCTGCGGCTGCATTGCCAAGGCGATTTGCAGATCGACGAGCACCATACGGTCGAAGACTGCGCGTTGGCGCTCGGTGCCGCGTTGCGTGACGCGCTCGGCAACAAGGCCGGCATCGGCCGCTACGGCTTTCTGCTGGCGATGGACGAATCCGAGGCGCAGGTGGCCGTCGATCTCTCAGGTCGCGCCTGGTTCATCTTCGAAGGTCAGTTCACGCGCGAACAGGTCGGCGCCCTGCCCACCGAGCTGGTGCCGCATTTCTTTCGCTCGCTCGCCGATGCGCTCGGCTGTGCCTTGCACCTCGCGGTCCGAGGCGAGAACACCCATCACATGATCGAGGCTTCGTTCAAGGGCGTGGGCCGGGCATTGCGGCCGGCGCTGCGCCGAGAGGGCGACACCTTGCCCAGCACCAAAGGCGTGTTGTGACTCCGCCAGATGTCGTCATCGTCGACAGCGGTGGCGCCAACCTGGCCTCGTTGCGCTATGCGCTGGACCGGCTCGGTGCACGCAGTGCAGTCAGCGCTGAGGCGGGTGCCATCAGCGCAGCGCGGCGCGTGCTGTTGCCCGGCGTAGGCGCCGCACCCGATGCCATGGCCCGCCTGCAACAGCTGCAACTGGTGGACTGCCTGCGCTCACTCCAGCAGCCACTGCTCGGCATATGCCTGGGGATGCAGCTGCTGTTCAGCCACTCGGCCGAGGGCGCCACGGATTGCCTGGGTGTCATTGCTGGCAGCGTACAGCGCCTGGTCGCTGTGCCCGGACGACCGGTACCGCACATGGGCTGGAACAGCTGCCTGCAGACCCGTGACGAGCCGCTGCTGACTGGCATTGGTGTGAGCGACTATTTCTATTTCGTACACAGCTACGCGGCAGGCGCGCTGGGCGACACCACGGCGCTGACCGAATACGGCGACGCCTTCAGTGCCGTAGTCAGTCACGGCAACTTCCACGGCGTGCAGTTCCATCCGGAGCGCTCTAGCGTGGCCGGCGCGCGCGTGCTGGCCAACTTCCTGGCGCTGTAATGCGCCTGATGCCCTCCATCGATCTGCGCGGCGGGCTGTGCGTGCGCCTGTTGCGCGGCGATTTTGCTGCTGAGACGCGCTATGACAGTGAGCCCGTGGAGCTGTTGCTGCACTACCGGGCACTGGGCGCAGACTGGTTGCACGTGGTCGATCTCGACGGCGCACGCGATGGGCGGTCGGCCAACCGTGCAGTGATTGCACAACTCGCGCGGCAGTCAGGCATCAAACTGCAGGTGGGCGGGGGCGTACGCACTCGCGCGAGCGTCGCTGAGTTGCTGGACCTGGGCGTGGCGCGGGTCGCGCTTGGCAGCGCGGCGGTCGAACAGCACAGCGAAGTCGAGGACTGGCTGCGCCACTACGGCGCCGAGTGCGTCTGCCTCGCCTTTGACGTGCGGCTGCAGCCGGACGCTGTGCCCGTGCTGTACACCCGCGGCTGGCGCCAGGCCACGAGCGTGTCGCTGTGGGATGCGATCGAGAGTTACCTGGGCAGTGGCCTGCGCCATGTGCTGTGCACTGATATTGAGCGCGATGGCGCGCTCGCCGGACCAAACATCGAACTGTATGGCGCAGCCCTCGCCCGCTACCCGCAGCTGCAGTGGCAAGCTTCGGGCGGTGTCAGCAGCGTTGCTGACCTGCGCTCGCTCGCAGCCAGCGGAGTCGCGGCGGCAATCAGCGGCCGTGCGCTGCTCGAGAATCGCCTGCCCCGGGGAGATTTGCAGCCATTCTTGCCCGGCGCGTAATTCCCTGCCTTGACGTGCGTGACGGCGTAGTAGTCAAGGGCGTGCAGTTCCGCGACCACCGTGTGGTCGGCGACATCCTCGAGCTCGCGCAACGCTATCGCGACGAAGGTGCCGATGAACTGGTGTTCTACGACATCACGGCCAGCCCCTCCGGCCGTACCGTGGCCGGCGATTGGATTGGCCGCATTGCCGCAGTGCTCGATATCCCCTTTTGCGTGGCCGGCGGCATACGCAGCGTGGCCGAGGCCGAAGCGGCGCTCAACGCCGGTGCCGAGAAAGTCTCTGTGAACACACCGGCGCTGCAAAGGCCAGAACTCATCGACGAGCTGGCACGTCGCTTTGGCAGCCAGTGCGTCGTGGTCGGCATCGACAGCCAGGCCAGCGCCCAGGGACTACGCATCTGGCTGAACACGGGCGATCCCGGGCGCGCGCGCGACAGCGGCCGCGATACGCTGGCCTGGGTCAGCGAAGTGCAGCGGCGCGGCGCCGGTGAGATCGTGCTTAATTGCATGGCCTCTGATGGCGTACGCCGTGGTTACGATCTGCGACAATTGCAGGTTGTACGCGCGATCTGCAATGTGCCATTGATCGCCTCCGGAGGCGCCGGCGCGCCGGAACATTTCGCCGCGGCGTTCACCGAGGCGCAGGTGGATGGCGCGCTGGCAGCCAGCGTGTTTCATTCCGGTGAGCTCGCCATCCCCGACCTGAAGCGCTATCTCGCCGCTCAGGGCATAGAGGTTCGACCATGAAACTGCGGATCGCTGATATCGACGGCCTGGCGTGGGAGCGCAGCAACGGCCTGCTGCCCGCGATCGTGCAACACGCGGGCACGGGTGCCGTGCTGATGCTGGCCTACATGAATCGCGAAGCTCTGCGCGCTACGCTCGGCGGCCAGCGCGCGGTGTTCTACAGTCGTTCGCGCCAGCAGCTCTGGGAAAAAGGCGCCACTTCCGGCAACACGCTGCAAGTGCTGGACGTGCGCCAGGATTGTGATGGCGATGCCCTGCTGGTCAGTGCACTGCCGGCGGGACCTGTCTGCCACAACGGCACAGCCACATGTTTCGGCGACGACTTGCTCAGTGACGGCGAGCGCCTGGCGTTTCTGGGTGAGCTTGAACAGCTCATCGCGCTGCGGATCGCCGACAATGCCGAGGGCAGCTACACGGCTGCGCTCTATGGGCGTGGCGTGCGTCGCATGGCGCAGAAGGTAGGCGAGGAAGGCGTGGAAGTAGCGCTCGCAGCAGCGGGCGAGCCCGATGCGCGGCTGATCGGGGAATCGGCCGACCTGCTCTTTCACCTGCTGGTACTGCTGCGCGCCCGCCAGTTGCGGCTGCAGGATGTGGTCGGTGAGCTGCGCGAACGTCACGCCACTCGCGCTGCCCAGCAGGCAGAAGCGCTCAGTTCACCCACACCCGCAGGCGCACCGTAAAACCCGGTTGCGCCGCGCCGCTCACGGCGACGTTCAAGGCGATATCAACAATAGCCTGCCCATAGCCTCGGCGCTCTGGAGCGCACTGCTGCGGCGCGCACCGTGGCTGCGCTTGACTCTATCATCGGGTGACCCTTCATAAGCTCGCTGCCGTGCAACATCCTCCCGGCAAAGGGGCAGCCGCACGGCTGCGCGAGAATGCCTGCCTAGTCAGCCTCATGCCTGCCCCGTTTAGTGAAATTGCCAAGGACCCGGCAGTTTCCACCGAATCTGGAGCCCATTTCTTGGCAAATGCGAACTGCAGCACGAAAGCCGCCGGCCATTTGACAAGAATCTGCCGCTGACTAAATGCATTACTACGCGGATCAGACATGAAGATGACTTCCGGCATCTGGCTGGTAACGGCCGGGTTGGCGGCGCTGGCGTGTGCCCGGCAGGGATTTGCCGCCGGTACGCCTGCGGGCACCGCCATCACCAACTCCGCCCAGGTGAACTACACCATTGGGGCCAGTACCGCCACGGCCACGTCGAACACCACCTCCACCACCGTGCTGCAGATACTGAATGTAGTCGCGACCGTGCAGACACCCTCGGTAGCAGTGACGCCTGGCGATCTGAAAAAGCCGCTGACTTTTCGCATCACCAACACCGGCAACGGCCCCGATACCTTTGTACTCACACCCTCGAGCACGCTGGCCGGGGACAATTTCGATCCGGTACTGGTGGCACCATCCAGCATCTACTTCGACACCGACAACAGCGGCGACTACTCCGCGGGTGATGTGGCTTACGTCGCGGGCGCCGATCTGACACTGGCCGCCGATGCTTCCGTCACGGTATTCGTGCTCAACAACATTCCCACCGGGCTGAACAACGGCGATGAAGGTCGCAGCCAGATCGGTGCCCTCCGTAAGGGCGGTGCCGGAACCGCCGGTCAGGAGGTCATCGGCGGCGGCGTCGGTGGCATCAACGCGGTATTCGGCAGGAGCGGTGACCAGGCGACGCAGTTCGGCAAATACGTGGTGGCGAACAACGTCACCATGAGCGCCGTCAAAACCGAGAGTTTTTCCGATCCGCTGGGCGGCACCCGACCGATTCCCGGCGCGACCATTACCTATTCGGTGGCGATCACGCCAGGCGGTACCGGCACTGCGACGGCCGCCACTTTCAACGATGCGATACCGGCCAACACGACCTACAAGCCGGGCAGCATCACGCTCAACGGCACGACCCTCACGGATGCCACCGGCGACGATGCCGGACAGTACCTAAGCGCACCGGCGGCGCATATCAGCGTCACGCTGGGCAATCTTACGCAGGCGAGCGGTGTTCAGACCGTCACTTTCGCCGTCACCATCAATTGATATTGGAGGAGCCATCATGAAAAGCCAGAGTTCAATCGCACTCGTCGCCCTGCTGTTGCCGCTGCTGACCGCTGCCGCCGCCGCCGAGCACAATCGTCCGGCCGCCACCCCTGCTGCGCCCAAGGGCGGTTGCATCGTTCTGACGACCGCCGCCGAGCAGCAAGTGAGCGTCGCCGCTGCCGACGGCAGCAACACGGTGCACTACCGGCCCGCGGCCCGCGTGGTGCCGGGGAGCGAGGTGGTCTGGACCACCACTGCCCGCAACGCCTGCACCAAGTCGGCGGAGAAGGTCGTGATCGACCAGCCGGTGCCTGAGCACATGGTGTTCGTGGCCGATTCCGCCGTGGGCGGTGGCGCGCAGATCACCTTGTCGGTCGACGGCAAGGACTATTTGCCGGCCTCCGCGCTGACCGCGCGCAATGCCGATGGCAGCCCACGCGCTGCCCGTGCCACCGACGTGCGCTCGGTGCGCTGGACCCTGAGCGGCCCGATCGCGCCGCAGAGCGAGTTCACGGCGCGTTTTCGCGCGGTACTGCAATAGTTTTCGATTGATTTCAAGTTCCCCAAGCTGACAGGAGAATTACGATGTTCATGCCTACCAAGGCCAGCAGACTGGTCCTCGGCCTGCTCGCGTTGACACCGCTGCTGGCGATCGCGCCAGCGCAGGCCGCTGGCACGGCGGCCGGCCAATCGATCGCCAACCGGGCCACGGTGAATTATTCCGTCGGCGCCGTGGCGCAGCCCGCGATCGGCAGTTCGCCGACCGGCAATTCATCGGGCGTCGGCTCCGACACCACGTTCCTGGTCGACAATAAGGTCAATCTCAGCCTGATCGAGACCAACGGGGCGCCTGCCAATACCTCGCCCGGACTGACCACCACCGGTACCGCGAACGGCGTGGCCGTGTACAAGCTGACCAACATCGGCAACAACCCGCAGGGCTACACCTTTGGCGTGACCCAACCCGTTGGCGGCACGTTGTTTCATACCGATACCTTCGACATGCTCAACACGCGCGCTGTCGTCTCGGGCGCGGCCTGCGTTGCGGCCAGCACAACCACACCTACCTACAATTCCGCCACCGATACGGCTACCTCGGTAGCCTCGCTCGCGCCCGACAGTTGCGTGTATGTGATTGTGCTCGGCGATACGCCCAACGGTCTGGCCAATGGCGCCGCGGCCATCGTGCGCCTGACCGCCGCCACCGTGGCTGCCGGCACATTGGCTGCGATATCCGAGACCGTGGGCGCCGATAACAGTGGCGCTGTCGATATCGTGTTCGCCGATAGCGCCGCCAGCGCCGGTGGCGTACACCCCGCCCAGGTGGCGCGTGACGGCAAGGCCTTCGACGACGACGAGTACTTCGTCGTGGCGCCGGCACTCACAGTCACCAAGACCTCGGCAGTCATTAGCGACCCGTTCAATCTGCTAGTCAATCCCAAGGCAATTCCGGGCGCGACCATGGAATACACGATCACCGTGGTCAATGCGGCCGCGGGCGCTCCGGCCACTGGAGTCGTGGTAGCCGATGTAATCCCTGCCAATACAACCTACCTGCCAGCGAGCATTCTGCTCAACGGGGCAGCCGTGGCGGACGCCACCGGCTTTTCTGCAGCACCTACGCCCACCGTTTCCGTGAATGCCGGCGCCCTGGCGGCCGGTTCTACGGCAACACTTAAATTCCGCGTCACGATTAACTGACCGGAACCGGCATGAGCGCGGCAAGGGCCGCCACGCCTGGCTATCCAGCCGGAAACGAGCGGCCTGACCTGACAGTCTGGGAACAATGCAAGGGCGGGAAGGTGAATAGCGTTCCCGCCCTAGGCACGTTTTCGGCCGGTCAAAATTTGTCCGCGCGACTGTTACGCAGTGCCTTGCTGTGGTGCGCGCTGTTGTCCACAACGACCGCCGGAGCCCAGACCACGGCCGGAACGCTGATCAGCAACAGCGCCCAGATCGATTACCTGCAGGGCGCTACCGCACTGCAGATTAATTCAAATACGGTGACGGTCACCGTACAAGCCGACTCGACACCCTCGCAGGTCAGCATTTTGCGCTACGCCCAGGGCGGCACTGCGGGGGCAGCGGCCATCGGTCCGACGCAATGTCGAAACGCCGGTACCTACACGACGCTTACGCCGCCGGTGCTGCTCGATGGCACGGTGCTGAATCCCGGCCAGGCCACACCACTCGATACCACAGGCACCGTACACGGCGGCGACCCGGTATTCATACGCCTCATCGATCCCGACCGGAATCGGGACCCGACGGTGCGCGACACCATCGACCTGCAGGTCAGCAGTGTGGCCGGCGACACTGAGCTGCTGCGCCTCACGGAAACCAGCGTCGACAGCGGCGAGTTCGTCGGCTACATCGCAACCTCGACGGGCGCCGTGGTACCGGGCGATTGCGTGCTGCAGGTGGCGCGCAATGAAAACCTCTCCGTCAGCTACACCGATCCGCTGCACACCACCGACACCAGCCAGGCCATGGCGTTGGTGGATCCCTACGGCATGGTGTTTGATTCCAGCACCGGCACCGCGATGAATGGCGCACGCGTACGCCTGGTCAATGCGCTGACCGGTCAGGATGCCGTGGTACTCGGCGACGATGGCGTCAGTCACTATCCCGCGACGGTCGTCACCGGCAGTGCGGCAACAGATTCAGGTGGCACTACCTACTCGCTGCCGGCCGGCGTGTTCCGCTTTCCACTGGTGGCACCCGGCAGCTACCGCCTGGTAGTCGTTCCGCCAGCCGGTTACGGCTTCCCTTCGGGCGTGCAGAACGCCGCCCTGCAATTGCTCGCCGGCGCACCGTTTCGCATCAGTGACGCCTCCTATGGCTTACCCTTCATTGCCAACGCACCGCCCGCGGTGGCGGCCGTGGACGTGCCTGTCGACCCCACCGGCACGCGGCTCTACCTGCAAAAATCCACCAACACGACCGAGGCCGCGATCGGCGATCTGGTGCAGTACACGCTCACGGTACAGAACGCCGCGGGCAATGGTCCTTTCCGCCAGGTCAGCGTGACCGATCTGTTGCCGCAGGGTCTGCGGCTGCGTTCCGGCTCGGTGCGCATCAACGCTCTGGTCGCACCCGATCCTGCCGCGAGTGCCGACGGTCACACGCTGACCTTTCTGACCGGGCAGATCGATGCCGGCGTGCGTGTGACGATTCAGTACGTCACTGAGGTGGTCGCTGGCGCCTCTGGCCGCCGCCTCACGAATGCCGCACATGCACTCGCTCGGGAGGGGGTCAGCTCCAATGACGCGGCGACGACCATCCTGCTGCGCGAGGAAATGTTCAGGGATGCCGGCATCATCGTCGGTCGGGTCATACAGGGCCCGTGCGATGACAGCGGTGCGCAGCAGCCCGGCGTCGCAGGCGCACGCGTCTATCTCGAAGATGGCCGCTATGCCTTGACCGATCTGGAAGGCAAATATCACTTTGAAGGCGTCAAGCCCGGCACCCATGTGGTGCAGCTGGACACCGCTACGGTCGCACCGGAACTCGAAGTGCGCAGCTGCGCGAACGATGTGCGCCATGCCGGCCGCGGCTGGTCGCAGTTCGTCGAGCTGCGCGGCGGCTCGCTGTGGCGCGCCGATTTTCGCCTGGCCGAGCGCACACCGCCGACCGGCAATGCCGATCTGCAGCTCCGCTCAGAACTCACCGACACCCGCACGGTTGTGCACACGCTGCAGTTGCATGACGCCGGCGTGCCGCTCCAGGGTCTGCGCCTGCGCCTGCTGCTGCCAGAGGGGCTCGAGTACATGGCCGACAGCGCCACGCTGAACTCGAAGGCCACTGCGAATCCCGAGATCAGCGGTGAGTTGCTGAATTTTCTGGTCGGCGCCGTTCCCGCCGATGGCCGCGTGGTGCTGAGCCTGCGCACGCAGATGCACGGCAACCCGGCGGCCAGATTGACCGTGAAAGCCTATGCCACCTTTGCCACGCCCTCCCAGTTGCAGGTCAATACGCCGCCAGTCAGCAATGTTCTGCAGCATGAGGCCGCGAGCTTCGAATCCGCGAGCTACCGCTTCGCACCGCACTTCCAGACCCTCCAGGCGCAGCTCCAGGACAGCGATCGCAAGACGCTGGCGGACATCGCAGCCCAATGGCGCGGCGTGCACGACATCGACATCAGCGCCGTGGGTCACACCGATCGCACACCCATCGCCCCTGCCAATCGCGCTCGCTATGCGGACAACTATGCGCTCTCACTGGTGCGCGCCCAGGCGGTCGCGGACTACCTGCGCGAGCTCCTTGGCGCCGATCCGGGGCATGTGCATGCACGCGGCAAGGGTCCGGACGAGCCGCTCAGTGGCGGCACCGATGCCATCAGTCTCAGCGCCGACCGGCGCGTGGAGATCACCATCACCGGACAACGCCAACGCCTGGCAGAATCGCTGCAGGTCACGCAAGCGCAGGAACAGGGTCCGGCTGTCGCCACCGTCGGCAGCTGGAAGCGGCCCAACCACACGCTCCCTGCCACTGCCCCGACGACGCACAGCGACCAGGAAGCGAGCGTCGATGTCGACACCCTGACCAGCAGCATGACGTGGGTGCTGCCAGCGGCCGACTCGCAACCCTCGATCCCCAGCATCAAGGTCGCCATTGCACATGCCGTCGACCAGAGCGTGGCGCTCGAAGTCAATGGCCAGCCGGCCAGCGCGCTGGATTTCGACGGCGTCAGTCACAACCTGGCCGGTACCGTGGCCCTGAGCCGCTGGCGTGGCATCGATCTGATCGAAGGCGAGAACCTGCTGCGTGCCACGATCCGCGACAAAGCGGGCCACGAGCTCGGCAAGCTCGAGCGCAGCGTGCACTACGGCGACGGCGCCGTGCACGCCGAGATCGTGCACGAGCAATCCGTGCTGGCAGCCGATGGCACCACGCGGCCGGTGATCGCGCTGCGCATGGTCGATCGCTTTGGGAAGCCAGCCCGCAACGGTACGCTCGGCGGCTATTCGGTGGATGCGCCCTACCGCAGCTGGTTCGAGGTGCAGACCCTGCATGACAACCAGCTGCTGGCACTTGGACGGCGCGAGCCTACCTTCGAAGTGGCCAGCGATGGCATCGCCCGCATCGAGCTCGAGCCCACCGCGCAGGCCGGCACCGCAGTGATCCACCTGCGCTACAGCGAGCGCCACCAGCAGGAACTGCATGTGTGGCTGGAACCCCAGGCACGCGACTGGGTGCTGGTGGGCGTCGCCAGCGGCACCGTGGCTTACAACAGCATCGCCCACAATATGCAGGCCGCGAACGATGCGGGCGTCGATGACGGCTACAGCAGCGATGGCCGGGTCGCGTTCTTTGCCAAGGGCGCGATCCAGGGCAAGTACCTGCTCACCGCGGCCTACGATTCACAGAAGTCACCCAGCGACACACCACGCCTGCTCGGCACGATCGAGCCGGACCGCTACTACACCATCTACGGCGATGCCACTGAACAGCGCTTCGAGGCACCGAGCAGCAAACGCCTGTACATCAAGATCGAGCGCGGACGTTTCTACGCCTTGTTTGGCGACTACCAGACCGGCCTGACAGTGACTGACCTTAGCCGCTACAACCGCACCTTTACCGGCGTCAAGACCGAATACGCCGGACAACGCTACGGGTTCAGCGGCTTCGCAACCAATAGCGATCAGAATTTCGCGCGTGACGAACTGGCGGGTGACGGCACCTCCGGCCTGTACCGCCTGTCGCACAACGACATCATCATCAACAGCGACAAGCTGCGCATCGAAGTGCGCGACCGCTTTCGCCCGGAACTCGTGGTCTCGACCCAGATGTTGTCGCGCTACCTCGACTACAGCATCGACTATCTTAACGGCACCCTGTTCTTTCGCCAGCCCGTGGCCAGTCGCGACGAGAATTTCAATCCACAGATCATCGTCGCCGAATACGAGACCGTGGGCGGCTCGAAATCGGTAACCGCTGGTGGACGTTTCTCGGTCAAGTCGCACGACCAGCACTTCGAGGTCGGCTCGACGCTGATCGAGCAAGGCGCCGATGCCGGCAACACGCTGCTCGGTGGCCTGGACCTGCGCTGGAACGCCAGCGAGAACACTCGCCTGAAGGCTGAGGTCGCCCACACCGATACCAAGGATCCGACACGCCCGGCCCAGGCTACAGCCTACCTCGCCGAGCTGCAGCGCGTAACGGAGCGGCTCGATGCGCGCGCTTACGTGCGCGAGCAGCAACCGGGCTTCGGGGTGGAGCAGCAGCTGCGGGTGGATGCCGGTGCGCGCCGCGTCGGTGCGGACGGCCGCTTCAAGCTCGACAAGTTCTGGAGCGTGCGGGGCGACGCCTATCGCGAGGATGTGCTGACCAACGGCAATAGTCGCTCGCTGGCCAGCGCCGAAGTGCGTCGCGAGGATCCACGTCACGTGCTCGATGTCGGTCTGCGACACGTCGCCGACGACACCGTGCAGACCGGGTCCCAGGTGTCCGACCAGGCTTTCGTCGGCGGCAGCCTCAATTTCTGGGGCGATCAGCTGCGGCTGCGGGCGCGCGAGGAATTCGCGCTCGCCGGGCGTAATGCCAGTGTGGACTACCCGACCCGCACGGCACTGGGCGCCGACTATCGCTATAGCCGCAGCACCACATTCTTCACCGACTATGAACACAGCACCGGCAAGCTCCTGCAGTCCGACACCACACGCATCGGTGTGCGATCCACACCCTGGGACCACGCCCAGGTGCAATCGAGCATCGGCCAGCAATTCACCGAATATGGCCCGCGCCTGTTCAGCACCCTCGGCCTGACGCAGGGCTGGCAGCCGAATCCGCGCTGGACCTATAACTTCGGTGTCGACCAGACCCACACCCTGCTGGGCAGCAGCGTGACACCTCGCACTACCGTGATACCGCTCAATACCGGCGTCCCGCTGGCCTCAGGCAGCCTGGATGGCGACTTCATCGCCACTTTCGTCGGCGCGCTGTATCGCACCCCATTGTGGACCTTCAGCTCGCGGCTCGAAAATCGCGACGCCGATACGGAACGTCGCTGGTTGCTTACGTCAGGCTTCTATCGCGAACCACTGCGGGGCCATGCCTTTTCGATGGCGGCCAACCTGATCGACAGCCAAGCACGTACCGCTACGGGCAGCGACAGCCGCGCCGCAGCGGTACGCCTCTCCTGGGCGTACCGGCCGATCAGCAGCGACTGGATCGTGCTCGACAGGCTCGACCTGAAGTTCGAGCAATCGGGCGCGGGCATCACCGGCCAGCAAGCGTCACGTATCATCGACAATTTCAACAGCAACTGGCAGCAGGGCCCGCACGCGCAGTTGGGCTTGCAATTCGCAGTGCGCTCCACACTCACCACCTTGTCCAGTGATCGCTACTCCGGACTGGCATCGCTCCTGGGTTTTGACTACCGGCGCGATCTGTCAGCGCGCTTTGACATCGGCGCACATGGCACCACGCTGCAGTCCCTGACAGCGCACGTCAGTGACAGCGCGGTGGGCTTCGATGTCGGTGTGACACTGGCGAAGAATGTCTGGGTCTCGGTGGGCTACAATCTGCGCGGTTACGCCGATCGCGACTTCGATGCCAATCGCTACACGGCGGCGGGACCGTTCCTGACTTTCCGCATCAAGGCCGACCAGGATACCTTCAAGGATCTGTCGCTGGCCGCGCTGCGGCCGCAGCACTAGGCGGTCGCGGTACTAGGTGCCCGCCGCGCAGTCGACGGCAACGTTACCGCTTTGCCTGGCACTGAAAGTCCACAGCAGACTCAGATGGCGCTGCAATGCACCGGTGGTGCTATCCATATCGTGACGCCAGCCCAGCACATCGATGCGATCGCAGCCACTGCTGATGCCATCATGACTGAGCGTGGCGATCACCAGCGTATGGCCGATTGCGGCGGCAGTTGATTCGTCGATGCTGGCGAGCACGGCATTGCCGTAGTTGTTCCAGCCCGTGAATTGCCACAGATACTCGCTCAGATCGCGCATCTGCGCCGCGCTGCGCGGTTGTGCATTCAGCACGCCGGCCGGGCCACTGTTCACATCGGCGGAGGTATCGCTGCGATCGAGATAGCTGCACCGGTAGACGCGCTGGCGCAGCAGCTGCGCAGGCGTGCCCGGCGGTACGCGATCGAACTCGAAGTAATGGCCGGTGCCACGGTTGCCCACGAGATTGGCATAGCTGCCGTTCTGGGTGGCGGTCTGTTCTGACCAGGCCAGCGCCTGGTTCCAGTCATCGGTGCACACCTCGAAGCTGCTGGTCGTTGCCATCGCCAGCTCGTCGCTGTGCAGGTGATGCGTGGCGACAATGCCTGCGCCGGCCGGCGCTGGATCAGCGAGAAATCCGGGCGGCGTGCGCTGGCTGTCCAGATATAGCGCCTTGGCAATGTCGAGATTGCCGAGCGCAATGCCATAGGCCGCGCCCGGCGGCGCCGCAGTGGGCGAGTCACTTCCGCCCCCGCAGGCACTGATTGCCAGTGCAGTGCAGGCGGCAGCGTAAATGTGCAATGGCAGTCTACCGGGCATACCCCCGGTATCGATCGGACGGCCGACGGACTTGAACTCTCCGCATGGTCAGGTGTGACGCAGTTCACACGAGCCGACTCATCGGCGCCCGGCTAGATCATCAGCTCGACGGCCGGTGCGCGCAGGTTGTAGTTAGAGCTCATCGCGCGGCCATAGGCGCCAGTATTGGCAATCAGCAGCACATCGCCCTCGACGGTAGGCGGCAACAAGCGGTCATGCCCGAGGCAATCCGCCGACTCACAGATCGGCCCCACGATGTTAACCAGTTCGGTGGCAGGTTCATCCAGACGCGTGAGATTCACGATCTCGTGCCAGGCACCGTACAGCGCCGGCCTGATCAGTGAATTCATGCCGGTGCTGACGCCCACATAGCGCATGTCGGCCTTGCTCTTCGTCTGCGTGACCCGCGCCAGCAATACCCCGGCTACTGCGACGAGGTAGCGACCGGGCTCCAGCCACACGGCCAGGTCCGGACGCGCCTGGCGCGCAGCGCGCAGCGCGACATCCAGATTGCCGAGGTCGAGCGCCGCCTGTTCGTGGCTGTCAGGGACACCCAGGCCACCGCCCACATTGATGGTCCGCACCTGCGGAAAATGCGGTGCGACTTCCAACAGTGTGCTCGCGGTCTCCGACCAGCTCGTCACTTCGAACACGCCGCTCCCCGGGTGAGCATGCAGGCCGACCACGCGCACGCCGCTGGCGGCCACGAGTTCAGCCAGCTGCGCCAGCTCCGTGAGCGGCACGCCGAACTTGGATTGCACACCGGCGGTGCGCACGTGCTGGTGATGTCCGCGTCCCGTGCCGGTGTCGATGCGCACCAGTACCTCGCGGTTCCGGAACAGTTCCGGCCAGTGACGCAGCACATAGAGGTTGTCGATCGTCACTGCGGCGCCCAGGCCGAAAGCCCAGGCGTATTCCTCGCGCGCCGCAAAATTTGGCGTATACAACAATCGCTCGCGATCTAGCTCCGGGAGCGTCTGCAGCACATGCTCGAGCTCGCCACGCGAGACGCACTCGATGCCCAGCCCTTCAGCGGCCATTACCCGCAGCAGGCCGGCATGCGAGTTGGCCTTCATGGCGTAGTAGACGCGATCGACGGAGCCGAGCGCGCGTAGCGCGCGCGCTGCACTGCGCACCGACTCAGCCTCGTAGACGAAGGCGCAGTCGTGGGTGGTCGCGAGCTGCAGCAATTCACCCCGCCGTCGCTGCCACCAGGGCTCGGGACGCGCGGGACCGGGCTTCGCTACGCCATAGAGCTGCGTCCATGTCGGTCCCAGCACAGTGTCGCCAGCGACCGGGCGGATCAGCAACTTATGCAGCTCCTGCACCAGACGATCGCCCTGCCCCTCGTCGACGACAAAGGTGAAATTCAGATCGTTCGCGGCCTGGCTCACCATGTAGATACGCTGCTCGGCGAACAGCTCGAGCGCGGCGCCGAGCTGGTGCAGGATGCCGCGGATGTTGCGCCCCACCAGGCTCACCGAAGCGCAGGGCCCGATGAGCTGCACGCGACAGAGCTGGCCGAGTTCGGCGATCAGTGCATCGAGCGCGCGCTGATCGAGACTGTTGGCGGCCGGATCGAGCGACACCGTGACACTGGTCTCCGAAGTCGACACCTGATCGACCGACATACCATGGCGCTTGAAAATGTGGAACGCATCGGCCAGAAACCCCACCTGGTGCCACATGCCAGGACTCTCGAGCGAGATCAGCGTGATGCCCTTCTTGATGCACACAGCCTTGACCTGCGCCGCACCTACACCGGGGCTGGCACTGATGTGCGTGCCTTCGAGATCCGGCGTCTGCGTGGCGTAGACCCACAGCGGAATCTGCGCCTGCTTGGCCGGTAATATGCAGCGCGGATGCAGCACTTTGGCGCCGCTACTGGCGATTTCCTGCGCCTCGTCGTAATGCAACGCGTGCAGCAGCCGTGCCGCCGGTGTCGAGCGCGGATTGGCGCTGAACATGCCGGGTACGTCGGTCCAGATTTCCAGGCGCTGCGCCTGCAGTTTCGCAGCCAGGTACGCAGCCGACGTGTCCGAGCCGCCGCGCCCCAGCAGCACGGTGTCGCCGGCGCCATTGCTGGCGATGAAGCCCTGCGTCAATACCACCGGCGCGAGATTTTCCAGCTGAGTGCGCAAGGCCAGATCCGCAGAAAAATCACAGGTGGCCGAAAGATAATTCGCACTCGGCGCAGCGTTGGCGCGCTGCTCGGCACGCAGACCCGTGCGCGCATCCCACCAGCTGCACTCGAGGCCCTGGCTCTTGAGAAATCGCGCGCCGATCTCGGTCGCCATCAGTTCGCCGCAGGCCATCACCCGCGCGCGCGTGCGATCGCTGATCTCGCCAGTGAGCGCAATACCCGAGGTCAGCTCGCGCAGGTCGGCAAAATAGCGCGCCAGCGCCGCACTCACATCCAGCCCGAGCTCCACCGCCAGCATGCGATGCCGCTCTTCGAGCGCCGCCATCACGGGTTCGTGCGCGCCGGCCAGCGCCGCCGCCAGCAATTTCTCCAAGCGATCGGTCACACTGCTGAGCGCCGAGTGCACGATCAGGACGCGCGCACCGGTGGCGCGGCGCTTGAGCACCACTGCGGCGATGTTGAGCCAGTTGGCAAGCGCGGACACGCTCGTGCCGCCGAACTTCAGCACGATCCAAGCCGATGTGCCACCTGCACTCATCGTTGATCCTGGTTGAATGGGAAATGCGCGGCCCGCTGCCACGCCGCGCGCCGCTGGACGTTGCTCGCGCAACCCGCGTAGCTACTCTTCGTCGAAAATATCGCGCAGGTCCTTTTCGAGCTTGCGGTCGGCGAGCACTTCTTCGAGCTTGCTCCACGCCGCCTTGCCGCGCTTGCCCTGCGTGCGCACCCGTTTGTCGACCTTGGCCAGGATGCCGTCGTAATCGGTGCTGTCTTCGGATTCAGCGACGAATTCCTCGTCGATATCGAAGTTTTCGCTATCGCGCTCTGACATGGCTTTTCTTAATAAAGTTCATTAAAATCAAAAAGTTAAGAGAGAAACTGCGCTCCTCGGGCAGCGCACTATAGCTGATTTACCGCTCGTTTCAACCTCCCGGCACCGGAACCGCCGCCTCTGGCTGTACCGCCGGTTGTGCCGGAGCCGGTTCGGCCGGTAACTCGGCCGGCAGCTCGGCCGCCAGCCCGACGATCGCTAGCACCCCGTCGGCACGCTGCAGGACTTCGCGCGCGTAGTCCCAGTGAATCGCCACCGTGCTATCGCCCACCGCAGCACGCAGCAGCTCGGCGAAGCGGTCCACGTCCGGTTCGTAGCTCTGGCCTTGCGCGTCCACCGGCGGATGCGCCTCGAGCAGCAACTCGCCATCGATCCAGGCGACCTTCACCGGCTCGTTGACGATGCGCACCTTGGTGCCCACCGCCACCAGCGGGAACAGCGCGTTGATGTCTTCCGGATACATGCGGATGCAGCCATGCGTCACGGCCAGGCCCACCGCGATCGGATTGTTGGTGCCGTGGATCAGGTAGGTGCCCTGGCCGGCCGCCAGCCGCAGCGCGCGATCGCCCAGCGGATTGTCGGGACCCGGCGGCACGCGCGCCGGCAGGATATCGCCGTCTTTCGCGTGCTCGGCGCGCACCGACTCGGTCGGCGTCCACCAGGGATCCTTCTGCTTGGCGATGACCCGTGTGTCGCCCAGCGGCGTGCGCCAGTCCATCTTGCCGATGCTGACCGGGTAAGTGATCACCTGTTGCGGTTGGTGACGCGCGGGTTTCGGAAAGTAGTAAAGCCGATGCTCGGCGATGTTGATCACCAGGCCTTCGTGCGGCCCGCTGGGCAGGATATGCCGCCCCGGCACCAGCACGGCTTTGCCGACGCCCGGAATCCAGGGATCCACACCGGGATTGACGCGAATCAGCTCTTCGGACCCCAGGCTGTAGTGCCGTGCCAGATCGTAGAGCGTGTCTTCGTAAGCGGTCTGGATGCTCTGGTCGGCGCCGAAGACGCTCTGCTGGGGGTCCAGGAAGTCGTAGACCGTAGCCCCGCAGGGTCCACTGATGGCCACGAACAGCAGCGCGATATAAGTTTTTGTTTTGAGCATTGTTTTCATGAATATTTGTGCCTGAAGCCTAGCACGCTCCCAACAGCTTGATAATCGGATGGCTTTCAATGGATACCAGACAAATGTATGGTATCGGTCATGAATACCACTCGCGCCGAAGCCAGTCCACGCCAACGTCAGATGCTGGAACTGATCGAACAGTTCCTGCGCCACCATGGCCGGCCTCCTACCCGCGCCGATCTGGCGCTGGCGATGAAACTGCGCAATCGCCAGGGCATCGATCAGCACCTGCGCGCGCTGGCCGGCAAGGGATTCATCGCGCTCGAACCCGGCCTGGCCCGTGGCATCCGCCTGCTGCAGCCTGCCCTCGCCGCCACGCGCCGCCTGCCGCTCTTTGGCCGCGTCGCCGCCGGTGTACCGACGCTCGCGCTCGACAACCTCGAAGACGAACTGCTGCTCGACCCGGCGCTGTTCCGCCCACGCGCCGATTTTCTGCTGCGCGTGCACGGCCAGAGCATGCGCGACGCCGACATCCACGATCGCGACATCCTCGCCGTACATCGCAGCGCACAGGCCAGCAACGGCCAGATCGTCGTCGCACGCCTCGGCGATGAAGCCACCGTCAAATACTTTCATCGCAGTGGCCACGTCATACGCCTCGAACCCGCCAACACATCGTTCAAGCCCATCACCATCGACCTGCGCCACGACTCGTGTGTGATTGAAGGCCTGGTCGTCGGACTCGTGCGCAGTGGCATGCCTCAGGTGCGCTAGCTGTGCAGCACGTTGAGATGATTGAACAGGAGTGGTGCGGGGCGGGGGGCGATGGCCGGACCGGGAATCACGGCGATGAGTATGCGCGGCCGGTGGCGCGGTCGACGGAGTTTGGCGAGCTCGACGCAATGTTGCCTGGAGGTGGATGGCCACTAGGGGCGATTACAGAATTGATGCCGGAGGCCGAGGGGATCGGCGAGATCTCGCTGGTATTGCCGGCGTTGGCGGCGATCGGGCGGGCGGGACTCAGCGTTGCCTGGATCGCGCCGCCTTTCCTGCCCTACCCTCCGGCGCTGGTGCGCCACGGTATCGCACTTGAAAAAATGCTATGGGTGCAGGTGCGCGATGCGCGTACTGCGCTGTGGGCGGCAGAGCAGGCATTGCGTTGTCCGGCCATCGGCGCAGTACTGGCCTGGCCTGAGGGCGTTGATGACCGGCGGCTGCGCCGTCTGCAGCTCGCTGCCGAGAGCAGCGGCAGCTGTGGGTTGCTCTATCGTTCACAGACTTGCGCGCGCGAACACTCGCCGGCCGCGTTGCGCCTGCTGCTGCGCGCCGGCACCACGGGCCTGCATATCGATATTCATAAAGCCCGCGGTGGGCGTACACATGCTGTGGTTGTGCATCCTGCTGCCGCAGCTTGAGCAGGCGGCCCTGCACAATCTGGCGCTCTGGGCCCTGCAGTGGAGCAGCCAGGTCAGTCCGCGCTGGCCGGCTGATGATGGCAGCGCCAACGATGGCGACGACGCGGCCTTGCTGTGGCTCGAGATCGGCGCCAGCCGGCAATTGTTCGGCGACGCCGCTGCGCTGCGCACGCGCCTGGCTGGCGAGCTCGCGACGCTGGGCTATCGCGCCCGCCTGGGCATCGCGCCCACACCGCAGGGTGCGGCACTGCTGGCACGCGCCGGTCACAGCGGGCAGGCCATCACCCTGAGCGCGCTACGCGCGCTGCTGCAACCGCTGCCGCTGCGGCTGCTGGCGCTCACATCCGCACAACAGCAGGCCCTGCGCAGCACGGGCCTCGAGACTATCGGCGAACTGCTTGAACTCCCGGCGGCCGCGCTGGCGCGACGCTTCGGCCCCGACACCAGCCACTATCTGCAGCGGCTGTGCGGCCAGGCGCCCGAGCCGCTGCGCATGCTGCGGGTGCCACCGCAGTTCTCGAGTCGCTGCGAATTTTCCTTCGCACTCACCGATACCACCGCCCTGCTGTTTCCCCTGCAACGGCTGCTGGCCGGCCTGCAGGGTTACCTGCGTTCGCTCGATCAGGCCGTACAACGCTACACGCTGCGGCTCGAACACCGGCAACGCGCCGCCACTTGTGTCGAGATCGGCCTGGCGCGCCCGACGCGCGCGGCGGCGCAACTGCTGACACTGGCGCGCGAGCGGCTCGCCGCGCTCACGCTGGCGGCACCGGTGCAGGCCCTGAGCGTGGAGGCGCAGGAATTTCTGCAACCCCTGGTGCTGCAGATGGATTGTTTCTCGCACAGCGCGCAGCACAGCGAACAGCTGCACACTACCATCGATCGCCTGGTGGCGCGACTCGGTGGTGCAGCGGTGCAGACTTTGCGCGTCGCCGCCGATCATCGGCCGGAGCGCGCCTGGAGTGCGCTCGCGGCACAGCCGTATAGCGCGACCGCCGCGGTACCGGTGACAGCCGCCGCGCCGGCCACTGCCGATCTGCCACCGCTCCGTCCCTGCTGGTTGCTGCCGCAGCCGCGCAACATCGAGATGCCGCAACAACTGCTGGCCGGGCCCGAGCGCATCGAGAGCGGCTGGTGGGACGGCGCCGACATCGCCCGCGATTACTACCTCGCGCGTGGCACGGCCGGCGCGCGTTGGTGGGTCTATCGCGATCTGCGCAGCGGCGCCTGGCATCTGCACGGCCTGTGGGCCTGAGTGGACCTGGGCGCGCATGAGTGACTACGCCGAACTGCATTGCCTCAGCAATTTCAGCTTCCTGCGCGGCGCCTCGCATCCGGCCGAGTTGGTCACGCGCGCGCATGAGCTGGGCTATCGCGCGCTGGCGCTGACCGACGAGTGTTCACTGGCCGGCGTGGTGCGCGCCTATGAAGCGGCGCGCGCATTGCCGGCCGCGAGTCGTTGCCGGCTGATCGTCGGTGCGGAGTTTCGTTGCCGCAGCGGCTTGCAGCTCGTTCTGCTGGCGCCCGAGCAGCGCGGCTATGCCGAGATCTGCCGGCTGATCACCCGTGCCCGGCGCCGCGCTGCCAAGGGCAGCTACGAGATCTCGACAGCCGATTTCGAATCGGGTCTCGAGCATTGCCTGGCGCTCTGGCTGCCGCCCGCCGCTGCCGCGGCAACTGCCGCAGCCACGCTGGCCCAGGGCCGCTGGCTGCGTGAGTGTTTTGCAGAGCGCATCTGGCTGGCCGTCGAATTGCAGCGCGGCGTCGATGATCGCGCGCGGCTCGCCGACTGCCTGCAGCTGGCCGCGCAGTGCGCGCTGCCCGCAGTCGCCGCCGGCGACGTGCACATGCACCGGCGCAACCGCCGCCGGCTGCAGGATCTGCTGACCGCGATCCGTCATGGCTGCAGCGTCGATAGCGCCGGCGCGCTGCTGTTCCCCAACGGTGAGCGGCACCTGCGCTCCCTGGACACGCTGGCGCGCCTGTATCCGCCGGAGCTGCTGACCGCGAGCGTGGCGATCGCCGAGCGCTGCTGTTTCGATCTGGGTGAACTGCAGTATCAGTACCCGGCCGAACTCGTGCCGACAGGCCTTGCAGCCTGCGAGCATCTGCGCGCCCTCACCAGCGCCGGCGCGCAGCGACGCTGGCCGCAGGGTGTGCCGGCCGCAGTGCAGGCACTGCTCGAGCGGGAACTGCTGCTGATCGCCGAGCTGCGCTACGAGCATTTCTTCCTGACGGTGCACGATGTGGTGTGCTTCGCGCGCGCGCGCGGCATCCTCTGCCAGGGGCGCGGCTCGGCGGCCAACTCCGCGGTCTGCTATGCACTCGGCATCACCGAGGTGGATCCGGCGCGCATGAGTCTGCTGTTCGAACGCTTCATCAGCCGCGAACGGCGCGAGCCGCCGGATATCGATGTGGATTTCGAGCATGAGCGGCGCGAGGAGGTCATTCAATATATCTATGGCAAGTACGGGCGCGAACGCACCGCACTCGCCGCCACGGTGATCACCTACCGCAGCCGCAGCGCGCGGCGCGATGTCGAGCGTGCGCTGGGCAATGCGCCCGGCGCGCTGCGTGAGCAGCTGATCGCCGAGCTGCGCGGCTTTCCGCGCCATCTCTCGCAGCATGTCGGCGGCTTCGTGATTTCCGGCGAACCGCTGCATGAGCTGGTGCCGATCGAGAACGCGGCCATGCCCGAGCGCACGGTGATCCAGTGGGACAAGGACGATCTGGAAACCCTGAGATTGTTGAAAGTCGATGTGCTGGCGCTTGGCATGCTGACAGCAATCCGCCGCTGCCTGGAGTTCACGCAGGCGCAGCGCGGCTGGCCGCGCTGCCTGCAGGATATCCCGGCCGAGGATCGCGCCACCTACGACATGATCTGCCGCGGCGAAACCGTGGGCGTGTTCCAGATCGAATCGCGCGCGCAGATGAGCATGCTGCCGCGCCTCAAGCCGCGCAATTTCTACGACCTGGTGATCGAGGTAGCCATCATCCGCCCGGGACCGATCCAGGGCGGCATGGTGCATCCGTATCTGCGCCGCCGCCAGGATCCGGCCAGCGTCAGCTATCCGAGCCCCGAGCTCGAGCTGGTGCTGCAGCGTACGCTCGGTGTGCCGATCTTCCAGGAGCAGGTGATGCAGATCGCGGTGGTCGCTGCCGGCTTCAGCCCCGGCGAGGCCGATCAGCTGCGCCGCTCGATGGCCGCCTGGAAACGCAAGGGCGGCCTCGAGCCGTTTCGCGAACGCCTGCTCTCGGGGATGCTGGCCAAGGGCTATCAGCTGGAATTCGCCGAGAGCATCTACCGGCAGATCCTCGGTTTCGGCGAGTACGGTTTTCCCGAATCCCATGCCGCCTCGTTCGCGCTGCTCACTTATGTGTCCTGCTGGCTCAAGTGCCACGAGCCGGCAGCCTTCATCGCCGCGCTCCTCAACAGTCAGCCCATGGGTTTCTATCAACCGGCGCAGCTGGTGCAGGAGGCGCGACGGAGCGGTGTCGCGATACTGCCGCCCGACGTGCTCTGCAGCGACTGGGATTGCACGCTCGAGCGCGGCAGCGACGGCATACCCGCGATTCGCATTGGCCTGCGCCAGGTGCGCGCTCTCGCCCGGCTTGAAGCCGCGCGTATCGTGATGGCCCGGGCGCAGCGCCGGCCGCAGAGTGTCGATGAACTGGCGCATGATGCCGCCCTCAACCGCGGCACTCTGCAGAAACTCGCCGTTGCGGGCGCACTGCGCTCCCTGAGCACTCATCGTCACGAGGCGGCGTGGCTGGCGCTCGGCGCCGAACGCCCGGCCGGCACGCTGCAGCTCGAAGCTGCGACGGAAACGCCATTGTCACTGCCTGCGCCCAGTGCCGCCCAGGAGATTCTCGCCGATTATCGCCAGCTCAGTTTGAGCACCACACGCCACCCGCTGGTGCTGCTGCGCGAGCACCTGCGCCGACTGCGCATCCGCAGCACCCTTGAGCTGCGTGCGCTGGCCGATGGCGCGGCGGTGCGCGCCGCCGGCCTGATCACTCACCTGCAGCAGCCGGGGACCGCCTCGGGCGTGGTGTTTCTCTCGCTCGAAGACGAGACCGGCATCCTCAGTGTGATTCTCTGGCCACAGGTGTTCGAAACCCAGCGCCACGCCGCGCTCACCGCCAGCCTGCTGGTGGTGAGCGGCACCTTGCAGAATCGCGAGGGCGTGACACATCTGGTCGCCCGGCGACTGCACGATCGCTCGGCCTGGCTCGCGGGGCTGGCGCGGCGCTCGCGCGATTTTCACTGACGAACTCCGCACCCGCACGGCCTTGCGGTCAAAACTTGCCGTCGCCCGACATCCGCGGCCTCACCTTCCCGAGTCACTTCACACCTCAGGGAGCCCGCATGCCGAGGTCGTACCAACTAGGATAGAGTTCTGCAGTGACTGGACCACCTTCACTGCCCGAGCAGCCCCAGCAGATCGCCGCGCGTACGCTGGCGGACTACGACCAGCGCGCGCTGGAGTTTCGAGCCAATACCCGCGATCACGATGTCAGCCAGAATATCGATGCGCTGCTGCGTCATATGGCGGGGCTACCGGCCTACCGGATTTTGGATTTCGGCTGCGGACCAGGACGCGATCTGGCCGCCTTCAGCAAGCTCGGGCACCAGGCGATTGGGCTTGAAGGCTCGCGAGAATTTGCCGCGATGGCGCGCGCTGACTCGGGTTGCGAAGTATGGCAACAGGATTTCCTGCAGCTCGCGCTGCCAGTCGCGCACTTCGATGGCATTTTCGCCAACGCTTCGCTATTTCATGTGCCGGGCCGGGAGTTGCCGCGGGTGCTGGCCGAGTTGCATGCGGCACTGAAGCCCGGTGGCGTGCTATTCAGCTCGAACCCGCACGGCGACAACCAGGAAGGCTGGAATCGCGGGCGTTACGGCGTCTATCACGATTTGGAGGCGTGGCGCCGCTACCTGATGGCGGCTGGATTCACGGAGCTCGAGCACTACTATCGGCCGACCGGCCTGCCGCGCGAGCAGCAGCCCTGGCTGGCGAGTGTCTGGCGCCGGGTCTAGCCGTCCAGCGCGTCCTGCAGGGCCTGCAATTCCGCCGCGGAATCTTCCAGCAACTGGGCGCAACCGGCTTTGAGACCCAGGCGCAGTGTCGGCCGGTGCTCGGCGATCGATGCCTGCAACAAATCGGGCTGCTCGCGGTAGCTGACGAACAGGTCTGCGGCCGCAAGCACGTCTGCCAGGTTCGCGATGCTGCCATGATCGTCGCCAGCTACTTGGCAACCACCTACTGCCGCGACAATCTCCGGCGCGATCTGCCAGCTCTCGAGCAGCGCCTGTGCCACCCGCACCTGCCAGTCGCGCACGATCTGCTGGAAGCGCGCGGGCTCGGTCAGCAGCCCCGGATAGCGAGAGGCGCGCGCCAGCAGATACAACTTGCCGATGCCAGCCAGCATGCCCGCCAGCATCGCCGTGTCGGGGCGGAAGCCACCGGCATGGCGCGCCAGCACAAAACACATCGCCGCGCGCTGCGCGCTCTCGCGCCACAACTCGACGATTGCGTGGCTGATATTGCGATATTCGTCGGCCTGGCGGATCTGCGACATCGCATAAGCCGCCGTGGTGGTTCGCAATGCGTCGTAACCCATCAGCACCACGGCGGTGCGCAGGTCGGCCACGGTGCGGCCAGCGGGATTCAGTGCCGCGGAGCCGGCCATCGCGGTGATGCGCGCCGCCAGCACGGCTTCGGCGCCCAGCACCCGCACCAGCTGCTCGGCATCGGTGTCTTCATCTGCCAGCAGTTTCTGCAGGCGCAGTGCGACCTGTGGGTAACTGGGCAGTTCGATGGCGCCAGCGGCGAGTGCGCGCGCCAGATCGCGCACGAACTCGAAGCCGCCTGCATGTGCGGCCGAGTCGGCGCCAGCCCCAGGAGAGTGCGCGGGAGTCATACCGGCCGTTATCGGCGCGGCCGGCGATGACTTTAATTGCGCTCGCGCATGTAGGGCAGCGCCGCCCGCAGGTAGATAGCCATCGATACCAGCGTCAGCAGTGCCGCGAGCACAGTGAGCCACAGACCCAGCGTGTACACCGGAATGCCAAACTCGCTGCGCCGGTACAGCATCAGGCTTAGCCCCACCATCTGCATGATGGTCTTGTATTTGCCCAGCGCCGAGACCGCCACCTTGGTGCGCTGGCCAAGCTCCGCCATCCATTCGCGCAGCGCCGAGATGGCGATCTCGCGCCCGATGATCACCACCGCCATCAGCACCACCAGGCGGCGCGGATCGCGGCTCACCAGCAACACCAACGCGACAGCGACGATCAGCTTGTCGGCTACCGGATCGAGGAAGGCGCCGAGCTTCGTGGTCTGCCCCAGCCGGCGCGCGAGATAACCATCAAGCGAATCGGTGATCGCCGCGATGCCGAAGAGAATACCGGCCGCGACATCTTCGATGCCGGCAGGATGCACGCGCCCGAGCACCACAAGAATGCAGACCAGCGGGATCGACACGATCCGCAGCCAGGTCAACAACATGGGCAGGTTCCAGACCATCACGCTCCCGGGTGCAGGTGATCATAAAGCGTTCGGGCCAGGGCTGTCCCGACTCCTGCAACCCGCTCCAGGTCGGCCACGCCGGCGCGCAGCACGCCAGGCAGACCGCCAAAGTGAGTCAGCAGAGCACGACGCCGCGCCGGACCCAGGCCAGCGATGTTTTCCAGCACCGACTCGCGAAAACGCCGCGCCCGCCGCCGCCGGTGACCGGTGATCGCGAAGCGATGCGCCTCATCGCGGATGCGCTGCAGCCAGTGCAGCGCCGGGCTGTCGGCAGGCAACACGCGCGCCAGTTCCTCACCCGGCAGGTGCAGGCGCTCCTGGCCAACCTTGCGATCCGGGCCCTTGGATATCCCCAGCAAGTGCAGGCCCCTGCACCCGGCCGCGGCCAGTCCCTGTGCCGCGGCATTGAGCTGCCCGACGCCACCGTCGATCATCAGCAGATCAGGACGCGGCAAATCGCCAGCCGCGATGCGCGCGCCGTGGCGGGCGAGCGCCTGGGTCAACGCGCCGTAGTCGTCACCGGCAGTGACGCCCTCGATATTGTAGCGCCGATAGTCGCGCTTGACGGCCCCTTCCCGGGCGAACACCACGCAGCCGGCCACCGTGCCCTCGCCACCGGTGTGACTGATATCGAAGCACTCGATACGCTCGGGCGCTTGCGGCAGGTCCAGCGCTTCAGCGAGCGCTGTCAGCGCCACGGCGATGCGATCGCTGCGGTTGCTGTGCATGCGCAGCGCTTCGCGCGCATTGTCTTCTGCGAGCTCAAGCCAGCGACCCGGCAGGCCGCGCTCGGGCTGGCGTACTGTCACGTTGCGACCGGCGATCGCCGCCAGCGCGCCGGTCACGGCTTCGCGGTCGGGCAAGGCGTGACTGACCAGGATTTCCGCCGGCACCGTCTGCCTGCCATAGTGCAACAGCATGAATTGCACCAGTGCGTCAGTGGGCTCGGCGAGCGTCGCCGGAAAGATATTCTGCGTGCCCAGGCTCTGGCCGTCGCGCACCGTCAGCAGTGCAATCGCATACTGGCCAGGCTCGCCCACCAGCGCGATCACATCGACATCGCGGCTGCGCGGCGCGGTAGCAATCTGCTGGGTCTGGATTTCCTGGAGCCCGGCAAGCTGGTCGCGCATCTGCGCCGCCTCTTCGTAGCGTCGCTGCTCGCTGGCGGTGGTCATCGCCTCACGCAGTTCCACTGCCAGCTCGTCGCTCCGCCCTTCGAGTACGCGCAGTGCCGCCTGCAGATCGCGGGCGTAGTCCGGCGCTGTGATCAGGCCGACGCACGGCGCCGAGCAGCGGCCGATCTGGTATTGCAGGCAGGGCCGGCTGCGGTGCGCAAAGAAAGTGTCACGGCAATTGCGGATCCGGAACACCTTCTGCAGGTGCTGCAGGGCATCCTTGACGATCGCCGCATTCGGAAACGGCCCGAACAGCCGGCCGGGCGGACGGCGAACTCCGCGCCAGAACTGCAGACGTGGAAAATCGTGGCCGGTGGTACACAGGATGTAGGGGAAGGACTTATCGTCGCGCAGGATTACGTTGTAGCGCGGCCGGTGCGCCTTGATCAGATTGCATTCCAACAGCAGCGCATCGAGCTCCGAATCGACCACCGTCACTTCGATGCGCACCACGCGGCGCAGCATCACCGCGACCTTGACTGACTGCACACGGGTGCTGAAGTAGCTGCCGACGCGATCGCGCAGGCTCACGGCCTTGCCCACGTAAATGAGCTCGCCGCTGGCATCGTACAGGCGATACACGCCCGGGCGCCGCGGCAGGCTGGCAACCAGGCGCTTGGCATCGAATGCGGAGTTGTTCATGCAGGCTGCCGCCGGCCGCAGAGGTTGCGACCGGGCTAGAGACTCTGCTTGCTGCGCTCGGCGATCAGCATCGCCAGCTCCAGGGCCTGCTCGCAGTTCAGACGCGGATCGACCTGCGATTTGTAGGCGCGTTGCAGGTCGGCATCGGTGAGACCGCGGGCGCCACCGGTGCACTCGGTGACATCTTCACCGGTCAGTTCGATGTGCACGCCACCGAGTATCGAACCCTTCTCGCGATGAATGCGAAACGAGAGATCGAGCTCGCGCATGATGTTTTCGAAGCGCCGCGTCTTCACCCCGGCGCTGGTGGTCTCGGTATTGCCGTGCATCGGATCGCAGCACCACAGCACTGTCTGGCCAGTGCGGCGCACGGCCTCGATGACGCGCGGCAGGTGCTGCTCGATCTCCTTCACGCCAAAACGGTGGATCAGCGTCAGGCGGCCCGGCTGGTTGTTCGGATTGAGTACCGCTACCAGTTCCTGCAGCCACTCGTCGCTCATGCCGGCACTGATCTTCACGCCGACCGGATTGGCGATGCCGCGGAAATATTCCACGTGCGCGCCGTCGAGCTGTGCGGTGCGCATGCCGATCCATGGCATGTGCGTCGAGAGGTTATACCAGCGCTCCTGGCGCGCGATGTAACGGGTCTGCGCCTGCTCGTACAGCAGATGCAGGCCTTCATGGCTGGCGAAGAACTCGACATGATTGGCATCGCCGACGCGCTGGCCGGTGAGCGACTCGAAAAAATCGAGCGCATCGCCGATCGAATGCACGATGCGCTCGTAGGCTTCGCGCAGTGGCGCGTGGCGCATAAAATCGAGATCCCAGTATTCGGGGTGGTGCAGGTCAGCAAAGCCGCCGTCGACCAGCGCGCGGATGAAATTCAATGTCAGCGCCGCGCGCTCGTAACCGCGCAGCAGCAGCAGTGGGTCGGGGCGGCGCGCCTCGGCACTGAACTCCGGACGGTTGACCAGATCACCGCGATACGCTGGCAGCGATACGCCAGCGCGCGTTTCGGTATCCGCAGAACGCGGCTTGGCATACTGGCCGGCGAAACGCCCGACGCGTATCACTGGGCGCTTCATCGCCTGCAGCAGCACCAGGCTCATCTGCAGCAATACCTTGAGCTGCTTGGCGAGGTGATCGGACTCGCAATCGGCAAAGGACTCTGCGCAGTCACCACCCTGCAGCAGGAAGGCCTCGCCGCGCTGCGCGGCCGCCAGGTGCGCGCGCAGCTTTTCAACTTCCCATGACACCACGATCGGCGGCAGGCGCGCCAGATCGGCGACCGCGCGCTCCAGTTGCGCGGCATCGTCGTAAACAGGCTGTTGCTGGGCCTTGCGGGCCTGCCAGCTGGTGGGCTGCCAGGCGTTGGTATCCGTCGATCTCATGACCGGAATGTTAACACGCGCTCGAGTCCACCGGCGTCAGCAGGCGCCCGGGCAAGGCAATATCGAGGCAGGCGCCGCCGAGCAGGGCTGACTCGCTGATCGTCAGATCACCGCAGTAAACAGCCACCGCATCAGCCACCATCGCCAGGCCCAGCCCGTGGCCCGGTGCGCGCTCATCGGCACGCACGCCGCGCGCCAGCACGCGACTGCGATCGGCAGGGGCAATGCCCGGCCCGTCGTCCTCGACGCGGATCTGCAGGCTCTGCTCCGGCGGCAGGCGCTCGTCTACGCGCACCTGCACATGCACGCGGCCACGACACCACTTGCAGGCATTGTCGAGCAGATTCCCGAGCAGCTCCGTGATATCGCCGCGATCGCCGACAAAGCCCGCCGCTGCATCGATCGAAGTCTCGATCGCCAGGTCCTTGCGCGCATGCACTTTGCGCAGCGTGTTGCGCAGATCGGTGACGATCGGCAGCACCGCCACGGCCGCCTGACCCAGCGTGGTACCGCCGCTGGTCGCGGCGCGCGTCAGTTGATGATCGACGATCTGCGCCACCCGATCGATCTCAGTGTTGATGCCGGCGCTCACCTCGCCCCCGGCCGCGAGCGCCGAGCGCATCACTGCCAGCGGCGTTTTGAGACTGTGCGCCAGGTTCCCGAGCGTGTCGCGATAGCGGGCGATGCGCTGCTGCTCGGAGCGCAGCAGCGCGTTGAGCGAGCGCGCGACGCCACTCAGCTCGCGCGGAAAATCGCCGCCAAGCTGCCCGCGCTGGCCCGCCTCCACCTCGGCGATCTCGGCCTCGAGGCGATGGATCGGACGCAGCACGCGGCGCAACAGCCAGCCTAGCACTGCCAGCAACAGTATCGTCAGACCTGAGAACCAGGCCACCAGCTGGCGGCGGAACTGGCGCAGGCGCGTCTGCTGGCCACTCAGATCCTGGCCCACGCTGAACACCAGGTCGGCGCTGTTGCCCGGTGCGTAGTCCCACTGCAGCCCGCGACTATAGACCGCGATCGGCGGGCCATCGGCCATGCGCACCTGGAAAAAACTGTTTTTGCCGGTCGCGAGCGCAGGACCGAAATCGAGCTGCCTGCCCTCCAGCGAGGGCGAGCGCCACAACTCGCGGCCACGCTGGTTGCGTACCAACGCATAGTGACCCGAGCCAGGCGAGCTGAGGCGCGACTCCGGATCGGCGAGTCGCACGTCCATGCGCCCCTCTTCGTTGAGTTCGGCCGCGGTCACCAGCGCGATGATTTCTTCATCGAGCCGCTCGCGCAGCGCGAGCGAAGCCGAGTCGCGAAAGATGCGATCCAGCGCCCACACGGTGAGCGCGAATGACAGCACCAGCGGTACGCCAATCGACACCACCAACTGGCGGCTGACGGAGCGCGCGCCATCAGGATTTACTGGGGCCAGGATCCGCGCTGCGCGGCAGCGTGATGCGATAGCCACGGCCACGCAGCGTCTCGATCGGCTTGAGCTGATCGTCAGGATCGAGTTTGCGCCGCAGGCGCGCGATCAGTACTTCGATCACGTTGCTGTCACGCTCGAAATCCTGCTGATAAAGTTTTTCGGTCAGCGTGGTCTTGGAAACTACTTCGCCGGCATGCAGCACCAGGTGCTCGAGCAGCCGGTACTCGAAACTGGTGAGCTCGACGTTGCTGCCATGCACCGACACGGTCTGGGTGCGCGTGTCGAGCTGCAGC
>JAYUZE010000299.1:0-4241 GCA_043752035.1 Gammaproteobacteria bacterium | reverse complement strand
TCCAGAAAATGGACATGAGGCGTCTTGACTTCCCACAATTTAGCTTCGACGGCCTCTGGTCTGCCTTTAGCCTGCTGCACATTCGTGCCAGCGACATTGCAGAGGTTCTTTTGGGATTTAGGGCTGTGCTTCGACCGGAAGGTCTCCTTTATGTAGCCCTGCATCGCGGAACAAGAACAGACTGGGTAAAAACCACGATCTCCGGGATGGAGCGCGACACCTATGTGCAAGAATGGGTGCAAAGCGAAATTGAAGCCATCGTACGGGCGAGTGGATTCGAGCTGATCACAAGTCGATCTTTCCTGAGAAGAGGTGGACGTTACCCTCTGCTGAGCATGCTGGCGCATACCTGACAGCATTCGGGATCAGCGCCATTGCATCGCGAGGCAGCGGGGTGTCGCAGTATACGGCTCCCAATCACCTTGCCAGCTGGATGGAGGCCGCGTTGGCTGGATCTCTATAGCTCACCAAGAAAGTCGCAGCCATAATCTCACGCGCATATTCTCTACACCGCCAACGAAATCGTTGGCGTCCTTCTCGTCGACGGCCCAGTATCCGAATCCCTTGAGAGTCCAAGGGCCAATCTGCACGGCTATATGACGCCACGCTTGATCCGGATGCTTGTGACCGCCGACGTATCGGGTGTTATTTTCATCCGCGTTATACCGCGCGAAGTCGTCAAAAACACTTTGACGCTATTGGCGCGGTTTGAGTCGCTTGGTCGCAGTGGATTCCATATCTGGTATCCGCCGCGTAGTCGAACTCGGATGTCTCCAGTTGAAACTGCAACACACTTCGAGCCGCCAGTTCGGTGATTCGAATGGCAGCTTTCTCGAAATTCGCGGCCGCGTGTCGAACGGAAGGTTCGGGAACAAACCCGCCGTAGGTCAGTAGTTACCCGTTGAACTTGTTTCCTCATGTTTGGATATAGGCTGCGTGACTTTCAAATTGACTCCCCAAGTCGGCGTCCGGCGCACAAAGCGCCGCGCCAACCATACCGGCATCGAGGCCAAGTCCTGCCGGAATGATCGGGAGAGCGCGGTGCTCTGGCGCCCAGATGCGTCGCTGGGTGGAAGCAACGAAACTGTCCCAGTACAAACCGCCAGCGAGTCCGAGTCCACCGGCGACAATCAGGGCCTGCGGGTCGAGGGCGTTGATCAGAAACCCGGCGGTGTTGCCGAGCGCAGCGCCGGCCGAACTTAGGATGGCTTTCGCGATCTCATTGCCTGCAGCCGCGGCGGCCGTGACCTCTGCTCCATTGCTCAGCTCCTCGCCACTCTGCCGGTTGTAGCGCGCTACCAACGCCGGGCCCGAGGCGTACTCTTCAAGACTGCGATCCAGGCTCGCGCCACACGCTTCACAATCCGAGCTCAGCAGGCCGCTCGCGGCGATGATCGCGTTGCCATGTGCGCCGGCATAGGGCTTGCCATCTAGTACCAGGCAGTAGCTGATGCCCGTACCGATCGTCAGGTAGATGAAATTGCGGTAGGGCAGGCCGGCACCGTAGCGCGCCTCGGCCAGCGCCGGTGCGCGGGCGTCCGACTCGAAGCGGGTGGGAGCAATGGCCGCCAGCGCCTGCTGAGCGTCGAGTCCCTGCCATTTGATCAGGTAGTCGCTCTTGATCTCGCCCTCTAGATTTACGAGTTCGCAGATGCCGACGCCTATGCCACAAATCTGGGAAGGGATTCTGGTCGCCTGCGCTTGCAGCCGGCGCGCAAGTGTGACCGTGTCCTGCAGAACCGCGCTGCCGCCGCGTTCCGGAGCAGTCGGGATGATTGCCTTCGCGATGACGCGCCCCGCAGGCAACTGGACCAGCCCCGCGGCGATCTTGGTACCGCCGAGGTCAATGCCGATGGCGTGACGCACAGCCGACGATGTTTGCGGTCCGCACGCGCTGTGCGGTGCGGGTCCTTTCCTAGTCATCGGCCTGCGACTGATTGTGCACACGATGTGCATCTGCTGGCTGCGATGAGTCGCGCGGGGGCGGTAGACGAAAGCGGCTGCGGATCAATTGCGCGCGGCCGGTGCGACCAGCGGCATGCGCGGCCAGCATGACCTCGAGCACGTGGAAGGCGTGCGCGGGCCGCACCTCGGGCCGCGTGCCGCGGCGCAGGCACTCGACGATATGCACCAACCCATGTGTCCATTGCCAGTGCGGGTCCGTCTCGCCGTACACCTGCCAGGCGCCGATCTGATTGCGCCACAGCTCATAACCGGCCGGCGCCCAGTCATCGCCAAGCAACTGCAGCGTGCCTTCGGTGCCATAGAGTTCGAGCGCGGGCGAGCGGTATTTCTGCATCGTGAAGCCGGAGGTCACGGTTGCGAACACGCTGCGGCCGAAATCGAGCAGGATCTGCGCGTTGTCGGCGACGGTCACTTTGAAGGTGCGGCCCCGAACCTTGCGCTGCGGCTGTGCGATGCCGGTCATCGCGGTGACGCGGCGCACCGGTCCGAGCAGCGCGGTGAGGCTGGTGAGGCTGTAGACCGCGAGATCGAAGATCGGTCCACCGCCGCGCTGATAGAACCATTCGGACCAGTCGGGGCCAGCCCAGCCGTAGCGCGCGCGCGCGAGGCACACTTTGCCGATGTCGCCGTCAACGATGCGCTGGCGCATCAGGTTGAAGGTGGGGCTCAGCGCCACGAAGGGCGCGCACACCAGGTGTCGCCTGGCGCGCTTCGCCAGCGCTAGCAGGCGACGGGCGTCGGCCAGCCCCAGCGCGAGCGGCTTTTCCACCAGTACATGCTTGCCGCCGTTAAGCGCTGCGCGGGCCATCGCGGCGTGCTGCTGCATCGGCGTCAGTACTACGACCAGATCGATGTCGGGCGACTCGCACAGTTCAGTCAGCGAGTTGAAATATTTTGGAATCTGCCATTTGCGCAGCAGCGCGCGGCAACCAGCGCGCGAACTGTGCGTGACGCCGACCAGCCGCGCCTTGCCCTGGTGCTGCAACCTGTCGATCACCGGCATGTAGGCGCCATCCATCACGTTGCCGCAGCCGACGATGCCGATGCCGATCATTTTTTTCATGCGTATGCGTACTCTCGTCAACTCGCCAGTAGCAGGATCGCGCCCAGGCCCAGCGCAACGCCGACGCCCTGCATGAGCGCCAGCATCTCATGCAGCAGGAACGGGGCGAGCAGGCACACGATCATCGGATAGACCGCCGTCATTGGTACCACGATGGAGGCCTTGCCTCCGTTCTTCATCGCCGCCAGCAGTGCCCAGCTGCCGAGCGCGTTGAGCAGGCCGCCGGCAACTACATACACGATGCTGCGCGTCGAATACTGGAAGGTCGACGGCCCGGTGTAAATGAAGGGCAGCAGCAAGACGAAGCCGACGATCAGCCACACCAGCGCAGATTCGGCGGATATGCGATCCGTCGATATTTTTTGCAGGAAGCCGACGATGCCGAAGCAGGCCAGCGCGAGAAAAGTGCACAGCAGCCAGGAATCCAGCGATAACGGCGCCGCGCCCACCGCGCCCACCGCGCCCACCGCGCCCGTCGTGTCCGCCGTGCTGGGGGCGCTGCTGGGCCAGGCGAACAATACGATCGCCGCCACGCTCAGGGCCAGGCCCAGCCATTGCCGGCGCGAAAGCCGTTCGCGCAGCAGCACGAACGCGAGCGCACAGGTCACGAGTGGGTAGAGCGCCGTGCTCACCGATACCACGCCGGTGTTGCCACCCTTACGGTAGGCCGCGAGCAGAAACAGGATGCCAATGCCGGTGATGCTGCCATTCAGCAGCGAATACGCCACGCCCTTGCGATCCTGGGGGCCGCGCACCGTGCCGGCCACGAGCAGCAGCAGCGCCAGTGGCAGCATGCCCAAGGTCTGCAGGAACAATGCGGGCTGGTCGGGGATTTCCAGCGAGCCGAGCTTCAGCAGCAGCGCCCAGGCAGCCCAGCCGACTACGGTCAGCAGCGAATACCAGAACCAGCGCGCGCCGAGTCCTTCGCGCGCCGTGGCCATGCGCTCAACGGGCGAGATAGTGCGGCGCGACGCCGAACAGCACAGTCACCGGCCGGTCAGAGAGATTCCGGTATTGATGGCTCGTACCCTGCGGCAGATAGAAGCCGTCGCCGGCTTTCAGTTCATACCAGGGCGCCGAGTCGGCTGCGACCACGCTGAGCGTCAGCGTGCCCTCGAGCACATAGAGGCTCTCGTCGCCGCCGTGCATTTCGGCATCCGTGACCTGGCCGGGCAGCAGGCAGATCTTGCCGACGGTGAGCTGGTCGGTGCTG
>JAYUZE010000298.1:0-3206 GCA_043752035.1 Gammaproteobacteria bacterium | reverse complement strand
GATGGCCCGCTGCTGCTGATCGCCGGCGGCGATGGCAAGGGCCAGGACTTCAGTCCGCTCACCGCTGTGCTGCGCGGCAAAGTTCGCCACGCGCTGCTGATCGGCCGTGATGCCAAGGCACTCGGCGCAGTGCTGTCGGGCGTGTGCAGCGTCGAGTATTGCGACACGCTTGTCGACGCGGTGCGCGCGGCGGCTGCGCTCGCGCGCCGCGGCGATACGGTGCTGCTCTCGCCGGCCTGCGCGAGCCTGGACATGTTTCGCGACTACGCGCATCGCGGTGAGGTGTTCGCGGCCGCGGTACGGGGGCTCGCCACATGAACAGCGTCGCCACCACCGCCGGGGGCGCGCCGGTGCGTGAGCGCGCGGCCGCAGGCGCTGGCCCGGGCACGGCTGCCGGGAGCGGTGGGCTGCTGCGTGTCGATGCGCTGCTGCTGCTGCTGGTCAGCGCGATACTGCTGCTGGGCCTGGTCATGGTGACGTCGGCCTCCATCAGCGTGGCCGCGCACGAGAGCGGCGATCCTTTCGCCTACCTGCAGAAGCAGCTGGTGCTGCTGGCGGCCGGTGTGGCGCTCGCCGCCGCCGTGTTCGCGATTCCGATCAGCGTGATCGAGCGCCTGGCGATGCCGCTGATGATCGGCGCCGGCGTGCTGCTGGTGCTGGTGCTGATTCCGGGCCTGGGCCACGTGGTAAATGGCAGCCGGCGCTGGCTGCGCTTGCCGGGCATCAATTTCCAGGTCTCCGAAGCGGCGCGCGTGCTGGCGCTGGTGTACATCGCTCACTACTGCGTGCGTTTCGAAACCGCACTGCGCAGCGGCTGGGCCGGGCTCGCGCGGCCGCTCGGCCTGCTGGCGCTGTTCGGCGTGCTGCTGGTACTCGAGCCCGACCTGGGTGCTGCCACGGTGTTGTTCGTCACCGGCTTCGGCTTGCTGTTCATCGCCGGCGCGCAGCTGCGCTGGGTGTTGGTCACGGTGCTGGCTTCGAGCGCGGCGCTGTCGATGCTGGTGATGTTCTCCGGCTATCGCATGCGGCGGCTCACTGCATTCTGGAATCCCTGGGCCGACCCTTACAACACCGGCTTCCAGCTCACGCAGTCGCTGATCGCGATCGGTCGCGGCGAGTGGTTCGGCGTGGGTCTGGGTGCCAGCGTGCAGAAACTGTTCTACCTGCCCGAAGCGCACAACGATTTCCTGTTCGCGGTTCTCGCCGAGGAACTCGGCCTGGCCGGTGTGGTGCTGACGCTCGGCCTGTTCCTGGCGCTGGCCTGGCGCGTATTCGCGCTCGCACGCCGCGCCAACGATGCCGGCATGAAATTCCATTCCTATCTGGCGGCGGGCTTCGCGCTCTGGCTGCTGGTGCAGGCTTTGGTGAATATCGGTGTGAACATGGGCGTGCTGCCGACCAAGGGACTCACGCTGCCGCTGATGAGCTACGGGCGCAGCAGCCTGATCGTCGCTCTCGCTTGGCTGGGTCTTGTGATGCGCGTGCATCACGAAGTTTCCGGCGGCACTCGTGCCAACGCCCACGGGCGCTACGCATGAGCGCGCCGGTGATACTGATCATGGCGGGTGGCACCGGGGGCCATGTCTATCCGGCCCTCGCGCTGGCGCGCGAGCTGCGCCGGCGTTCCTGGCAGATCGTGTGGCTGGGCACGAAGCTCGGGCTCGAAGCGCGCGTGGTGCCGGCCGAACAGTTCGACATCGAATGGCTCAGCATCAGCGGCCTGCGCGGCAAAGGCATCCTGGCCTGGTTGGCCGCGCCGCTGCGCGTGCTGCGTGCGGTGCGCGAGGCGCTGGCGGTGATGCGCCGCCACCAGCCCTGCGTCGTGGTCGGTCTCGGTGGTTTTGTCTCAGGTCCGGGCGGCGTCGCCGCCTGGCTGCAGCGCCGACCGCTCTTGATCCACGAACAGAATGCAATCGCGGGCCTGACCAATCGCTGCCTGGCGCGGCTCGCCACCGAAGTGCTGGCCGGTTTTCCCGATGCCTTTGGCAGCACCGTGCACGCGCACGTGATCGGCAATCCGGTGCGCGCCGAAATCGCCGCGTTGCCAGGTCCCGCCGATCGCTTCGGCAGCCGCAGCGGTGCCATTCGTCTGCTGGTCGTAGGCGGCAGCCTCGGTGCCGCACGGCTCAACGCCGTAGTGCCGCATGCGCTGGCGCAACTGCAGGGGCGCATCCGCTTCGACGTACAGCATCAATCGGGCGAGCGCTGGATCGACAATGCACGCCGCGCCTATGCCGAGGCCGGCGTGCGGGCGCGCGTGGCGCCTTACATCGAGGACATGGCCGAGGCCTACGGCTGGGCCGATCTGGTGTTGTGCCGTGCCGGCGCGCTCACGATCGCCGAGCTCGCGGCTGCGGGAGTCGGCGCGCTGCTGGTGCCTTATCCGCACGCGGTCGATGATCACCAGACCGCCAATGCGCGCGTGCTGGTGAACGAAGGCGCCGCACTGCTGGTGGCCGATCGCGACCTGAGCGCCGAGCGGCTGGCCGCAGAACTCAGCGCGCTGTGCGTCGGCCGCGGCAAGTTGCTGGCGATGGCCGAACGCGCGCGGCTGCTGGCACGCGCCGATGCCGGCAAGGCACTCGCCGATGCCTGCATGCCGTTTGCGAGGGCCGCATGAACGAGCGCATGCGCCGCATCGGCACCATTCATTTTGTCGGCATCGGCGGCAGTGGTATGGGCGGCATCGCCGAAGTGCTGCTGAACCTGGGCTATCGGGTGCAGGGGTCGGATCTCAAGGCCAATGCCGTGACCGAACGGCTGGCGACGCTGGGTGCGCGCATGTTCATCGGCCATCGCGCCGAGAACGCCGAGGGCGCCGACGTGGTGGTGACCTCGACTGCGGTGGCGACCGACAACCCCGAGGTGCAGGCCGCGATCGCTCGCCGCATCCCGGTGGTGCCGCGCGCCGAGATGCTGGGCGAGCTGATGCGCTTCCGCCAGAGCATCGCCGTGGCCGGCACGCACGGCAAGACCACGACCACGAGCCTGGTGGCCAGCGTGCTGGCCGAAGGCGGGGAGGACCCGACCTTCGTGATCGGCGGCCGGCTCAAGAGCGCCGGCAGCAATGCGCGCCTGGGCGCTGGCCGCTATCTGGTTGCCGAGGCCGATGAGAGCGACGCCTCATTCCTGCACCTGCAGCCGATCATCGCCATCGTCACCAACATCGACAACGATCACCTCGGCACGCACGGCGGCGACTTCGC
>JAYUZE010000297.1:0-26947 GCA_043752035.1 Gammaproteobacteria bacterium | reverse complement strand
CTCGGAAGTGAAAATGCTCTGCGCCGATGGTAGTGTGGCAGTTGCCATGCCAGAGTAGGTCACTGCCAGGCTCTCATACAGGGAAAAGCCCCGACGCTTAACGGCGCCGGGGCTTTTTTCTTTAAGGGCGCAATTTTACTGTGTGCGAAGCTCATAGAATTTAAGGTCTGGCGGGGGTTACACCTATAGAATTTCCACCACCACGACGCAATTCGCGCTGTGCAACGGATATCAAAAATAACTGCCCGGCCCAGAATTGCGGAGTTGGACAGTTTCCGTGCAGCGGCCGTGCTCATGGTGCTGGCTTCGCACTGCCTGAATGGTTGGCCGCCGCCACCTGAAAGCACCAGCTGGAGCCCGCGCATGTTGATGGCTTTGTGGTCGTGATGGCGAGCGCACTGCTGCTCACAGGCGGCCTGGCGTACCTGGCCTGCAACGCCCTCAGCAGGCATCGCCACAAGAAGTAGGGCAATAGATACAATCGTGTGCATTCCCGCAGCGCACGATCGCGGCCCTGGATCGGGTGGTCGGGCCCGTTCGTTACAAAAAAACTACACTTCTTGACAACTCGGCTTTCCGCGGAGCATTATCCGGTCGTCACCCTGAAAGCGGTTTCAGGGATGCGTGCAGAATAAGAAATGTCGGCGGCGGAGGTCAGCGACTTCCGTTGGTTTTGGGGTAGTCATTCAGGGGGTTCATGTGAAGGCATCTACCGTTAATCCGGGCTCAGCTCCCGTACAGAAAGTTGTGAGCGCGATACAGGCGGCACAGGCCCGGCGCGAGCTGATCGCGAAGAGTCGTGCGCCGAAAAATACCCAGCTCGCGCGCAGCATCGCACTGGCGCTGGGCGTGGCCGCAATGCCCATGGCCTACGCGCAGAGCGCGACCGCACCACCGGCCGCCGCGGCGACGCCAGATAACCTGGAAGAAGTCATTGTCACCGGCCTGCGCGCCAGCTTGACCTCGTCGGTCAACCTCAAGCGCAGCGCGGTCGGCGTGGTCGATGGTATCGTCGCTGAAGATATCGGCAAGTTCCCCGACACGAACCTGGCCGAGTCCATGCAGCGCATCACCGGCGTGTCCATCGACCGTGTAAATGGCGAAGGTTCCAAGGTCTCGGTGCGCGGTATCGGCTCCGAATACAACCTGGTGCTGCTCAATGGCCGCCAGATGCCAGGCGCCAACATCAATGACACGAGCGCGTCTGATTCGCGTTCTTTCGACTTTGCCAATCTGGCCTCGGAGGCGGTCGCCGCCATCGAAGTTCACAAGACCTCCAGCGCCGATCGTCCGACTGGCGGCCTGGGCGCCATCGTCAATATTAAGACCACGCGTCCATTGGATGCCCCCGGGCGCAAGGCCGCGTTCGGCATCAAGGGCGTTAACGATCGCTCGAACAACAACCTGCCGGGCAAATTCAAGGGCAGCAGCTTCACGCCCGAGTTTGCGGGCATTTACAGCAATACCTTTGCGGACAACACCTTTGGCATCGCGATCTCGGCCAGTTACCAGGACCGCGCCGCCGGCTACAACCAGGCCGGCGTAGCGAGCGGCTATCACTCGATATTGGGAAGCGATACCAGCTCCTGGGGCACGATCGGCAACAATCCGCCCGGCAACATCACCAACGCGCCGGGACCCACTGACATTTACCAGGTGCCGCAGGACATCCGTTATTTCCTGACTGGCTTCGAGCGCAAACGCACCAACGGCCAGCTGACATTGCAATACCGGCCGATTGAAGCCGTTACCGCGACACTCGATTACACCTACTCCGAGAACAAGATCGCTACCAAGCGCCAGGAAATTTCCGCCTGGTTCAATTTTGGTCCCTCGATTTCGAACTGGACCAGCGGTCCGGTGCGGGGCCCGCTCTCCTACGTGGAGACCGTCAACTGTGCCAACACCGCGGCTCCGGATCCGGTTACCCACGTCGTCGGCTTCGCCGGCTGCGCCGATGTCGCCATGGCCCAATCCGACTACGCCACCAAGGCGGAAAACAATTCCGTGGGCTTCAACCTTAAGTGGGAAGCCACCGACAAGCTCAGTTTTGAGTTCGATGCGCATGACTCGATCGCAACCGACGGTGAGGACAGCCCGCTGGGCAACAGCAATACGCTGGGCGTCTCGGGCTACTTCCGCGGCACCAATGGCGTCGACTTCTCGCATGATTTCCCGGTGCTCAGCATCACGCTACCGACAGGTCTGAACGGCAAGATCGATCCCGCGTACATGGAGGTGACCGGCTCGAGCTTCCGCAACAGTTATACGAAGGCGGAAGTGAAGCAGGTGCAGCTGGGAGGCAATTGGAAATTCACCGATCGCCAGAAGCTCGATTTTGGAGTTGGCCTCACCGATGTGAAGAACCGGTCGGCATACTCGAACGTGCAGCAGAACGCCTGGGGCGGGCTTGGCAATCCCACTAACTATCCTGACTCGGCCTTTACGCCGGATTCACTGCGGCAATACTTCCCAAACATCGCCGGCAGTTCGAGCCCGGGTCTGTTCAACCAGTTCTTCAACTGGGATTTCAACGCTGTCCGCGCCGCGGCCATCGCCTTCTGGGGGCCCGGTGGCGCAGCCACTTTCTCGGCTAACCCGGTCTATACGGACAACGACCGCACCACCAAGGAAAACTCGAATGCCGCGTACGTTCAGTACAACACGGCGTTCGACATGGGCCGCCCGGCGCACTTCTCGGCCGGCCTGCGCTATGAAAAGACCGATGTGACCTCCAGTGCACAGGTGCCGATCGCCACCGGCAGCCAATGGGTGGCCGCCAATGAGGTCAACATTACATTCGGGACGCGCGGTTTCACGACCCTGAAGGGCGCATACAACTTCGCGCTGCCCAATATCGATTTCGATGTCGAGCTGATGTCCAACCTGAAGGCGCGCGCCAGCTGGGGCAAGAGCATTGGCCGGCCGAGCTGGGGCGCCATCCAGGGAGGGCAGACACTGGACTCGCTGGCACGCCCCGGGTTTGGCACGGGCTCCCAGGGCAACCCGGCGCTCAAGCCGCTGGAATCGAAGAATATCGACCTGTCGCTCGAGTGGTACTACGCCAAGGGCAGCTACTTGTCGGTGGGTTACTTCAAGAAGAATGTTTCCAACTATCCCGGCACCGAAGTGATCAACGCGACACCGTTCGGCATCCCGAATCCGGGTCTGGGCCCGTGGGTGCAGGAAGCCATTGCCAGCGGCTGTGCCGCAGCGGATAGCGTGTGCATACGCACCTATATCTTCACCAATCACGCCGGCGACCCGGCGGTCACCCAACCGACCGCGACTGCTCAAGGCATTATTGCCGGCCGTCCGGGGATCGACCCGGCTACCATCTTCCACATCACCCAGCCGATCGCCTCGGGTTCCTCCAGCATCAATGGCTGGGAACTGAACCTGCAGCACATGTTCGGTAACAGCGGCTTTGGCGGGATCATCAACTACACCAAAGTCAATTCCAACCTGACCTACAACGTCGCGAGCCTCGGCGCGCAATTCCCGTTGCCGGGTCTGAGCGATACCGCGAATATCGTCGGATTTTTTGAGAACAAGCAATGGGAAGTCCGTGTCGCTTACAACTGGCGCGATCAGTACTACACCGGCCTGGACGGCCAGCAGAGCCCCGTGTTCGTCGAGCCGTATGGACAGGTCGACGCCAACGTTGGCTTCAAGCTCAACGATCGCCTGAGCTTCCAGGTCGAAGCGATCAATCTCACGGACCGCAACACGCGTAGGCACAGTCGCACGCGCCAGGCCGTGGAGTTTGCCACGCAGACGGGCGCCCGCTACATGATCGGAGCGCGCTACCTGCTGGGCAAATAGCCGGGGGATACCTGCTGTGAACCCCGGCGCGCAAGCGGCCGCGGGACAAGAGAGCCGCTGTACCCCAGCGGCTTTTTTGTCTGGGTGTACGATGAGCCTGGTCGCGGCGAGCCCATGAAAATCAACAGGCACCAGGTGAGCAAAGAGGTCAAACGCGTGGTGATTGTCGGTGGTGGCTCAGCCGGATGGCTGACCGCCGGGCTGATCGCCGCCGACCACCAGGACGACGCCGGGCCGACCCTAGTGCTGACGCTGGTGGAGTCGCCGGCCGTGGGCCCGATCGGCGTAGGCGAGGGCACCTGGCCTTCGATGCGCGATACGCTGCGGCGTATCGGTGTGTCGGAAACCGACTTCATCCGCGAGTGCGACGCTTCGTTCAAGCAGGGCTCGAAATTTGTCGGCTGGGTGGATGGCACCCCCGCAGATCATTACTACCACCCGTTCACTTTGCCGCAGGGCTATGGTGAGGCCGATCTGGTGGCGCAATGGCAGCGCGCGCACGCCACGATGCCTTTTGCCGAGTTGGTGTGTTGCCAGCCGCGGCTGTGCGAGCAGGGGCGGGCGCCCAAGCAGGTCACGACGCCGGAATATGCGGCGGTGGCCAATTACGCCTACCACCTCGATGCGGTGAAGGTTGGTCAGTTCCTGCAGCGCCATTGCACGGCGCGCCTGGGCGTGCGCCACATCGTCGATCACGTCACGGCGATCGAAGCGGCTGAAGATGGCGATATCGCGGCGCTGGTGACCGGCGCGCACGGCCGCATCGCGGGCGAGTTGTTCATCGACTGCAGCGGCATCGCCAGCCTGCTGCTCGGTGGGCACTACGGCATCCCGCTGCTGCCGGTGCGCGATGTGTTGTTCAACGACTCGGCGCTGGCCGTGCAGGTGCCTTACGCGGATCCCGACACGCCGATCGCCTCGCACACGATCTCGACGGCGCAGAGCGCCGGCTGGATCTGGGATATCGGGCTGCAAAGCCGGCGCGGCGTCGGCCATGTGTATTCCAGCGCGCACACCACGGATGAAGCGGCCGCTGAAGTGCTGCGCGCCTATGTTGCCGGCACCGCCGGGGCGCAGGTCGCAGCAGCGTTCACGCCGCGCAAGCTCTCGTTCCAGCCGGGTTATCGCGAATGCTTCTGGCATCGCAATTGCGTCGCGGTGGGCCTATCGGCGGGCTTTGTCGAGCCGCTGGAAGCCTCGGCGCTCGCGCTGGTGGAGTTTTCGGCGATCATGATCAGCGAGCAGCTGCCGGTGACAACGGCGCTGATGGCCATCGTGGCCGCGCGTTTCAACGATGCTTTTCGCTACCGCTGGCAGCGCACCATCGAGTTCCTGAAACTCCACTACGTGCTGTCGAAGCGCAGCGATTCAGAATACTGGCGCGATCACCATGCGCCGGGCTCGCGATCGGAGCAGCTCGCCGAACGGCTGTCGTTGTGGCGCCAGCGTGCGCCCTCGCGCCACGATTTCCACCGTATCGAGGAGATTTTTCCCGCGGCGAGCTACCATTTCGTACTGTATGGAATGGGGTTCCGGCCCGAGCTAACGGCGGCTGCGCCACGAGCGGACCATGCGGCCCGCGCGGAAGGGTACTTCAGTGAGGCTGCGGCATTGGGTAAATCCATGCTGGCGGGGCTGCCGACCAACCGGGCACTGCTCAATCATCTCAAGACCTACCGGCTGCAGCGAATCTAGCGCGAGGATCGAATGACCAAACTGGTATTGCTGAACAATGTGGATCACAAGGCACTGCGCGTGATCATCCGGCGCGCCGCAGCCTATGGCGATGCGCTGATGTACGCGCCCACTTTTCCGGCGGAATTTCGCAGCATCCAGAGCTGCTATCCGATCGTGTTCCAGAAACGTGGCGACACCGGTCAATTCCAGCCACTGGCCTTGCTGGGCTTCGAGGAAGGCGAGAACCTGTTCCTGGGCAATGCCGGCTGGGATGCCACCTACATTCCAATGAGCGTCGAGCGGCTGCCGTTCTTCATCGGTGGGCAGCGATCGCCGGAGCCTGGCGACGCGCCGCGGCGCGTGATCCACATCGATCTCGACCACCCGCGCGTCAGCAATAGCGAGGGCGAACTGCTGTTTCGCGAATACGGTGGCACCACCGACTATCTCGATGGCATCAACGCGATGCTCGATAAGCTCGACCAGGGAATGGCAGCTGCGCCAGCCTTCGTCGAGGCGCTGCTGGCCCACGACCTGCTCGAATCCTTCGTGCTCGATGTCATCTTGAAAGACGGCTCGGAAAACCGCCTCGCCGGTTTCTACACCATCAACGAGGAGCGCCTGCGCGCGCTCGGCAGCACCGCCGTCAGCCAGCTGCACTCCCAGGATTTTCTGGAGCCGCTGTACATGGTGATTGCCTCGCTGTCGCACCTGCGTGATCTGATCGATCGGCGCAATCGCCGCCGCTGATGGCCACGAGCCGCACCCGCATCCGCGAAATCGACGCTGCCGGCATGCAGACGCCGGGTGCCGAACTGCTGGCCTCGACCGAGCCGCTGATATTGCGCGGATTGGTGGCCCACTGGCCGCTGGTGCAGGCCGGCATGGTTGCCGGCGGCGATACGCTGGCGTATCTGCGCGGCTTTTATCGCGATGCGACTGTGGGTGTCTGGCTGGGGCCGCCGCAGGTCCGCGGCCGATTTTTCTACAACGACGAACTCACGGGCTTCAACTATCGCGCCGTGATGATGAAGCTCAACGTGCTGCTCGATGAACTCGAGCGAATCCAGCACGATGCCGAACCCCCGGCGGTATACATGGGGTCTACTACCGTCGATACCTGCCTGCCGGGATTTCGTGCCGCGAACGACGTGGCGCGCCTGCCCAACGATGCACTGGCCAGCATCTGGCTCGGCAATCGCACGCGCATTGCCGCGCACTACGACCTGCCCGACAACCTGGCCTGCGTTGCGGTCGGCCACCGGCGATTCACCTTGTTCGCACCCGCAGAGTTGCCGAATCTTTACGTCGGGCCGCTGGAACTCACGCCCGCTGGTCAGCCGATCAGCATGGTCGATTTCGCGAACCCGGATCTGGCACGCTTCCCGCGCTTTGCTGGGGCGCGCGAGCGCGCACTGGTGGCGGAGCTCGCGCCCGGTGATGCGATCCTGATTCCCGGCATGTGGTGGCATCATGTCGAAGCACTCGACAGCTTCAACGTCTTGATCAACTACTGGTGGTGCCGCTGGCCGTCGTATCTCGGCGCGCCACCCGATGCACTGATGCACGCCCTGCTGAGCCTGCGCGGCCTGCCGCCGGCGCAGCGCGCGGCCTGGCGGGGCATCTTCGAGCACTATGTGTTCGGTGCCGATGACAGCGCAGTCGCGCATTTGCCGCCCGCCAGTCGTGGTGTACTGGGGCCCATCGACGAAGCGCGCGCACGGGCGCTACGCGCCTGGCTGCTCAATCAATTGAATCGCTGACGTCAACGCCATCTGAGGGAGATCTGCATCTTGAGCGCACAACAACTCAAACGCGTCGTGATTGCGGGCGGTGGCACGGCTGGCTGGATGACGGCGGCAGCCCTGTCGAAAACCCTGGGCAAAGTGCTCGACATCCGGCTGATCGAATCCGACGAGATCGGCACCGTGGGTGTGGGCGAGGCGACCATTCCGCCAATCATCATTTTCCACCGGCTGCTCGATATCAACGAACAGCAGTTCATGGCTGCGATGCAGGCTACCTTCAAACTCGGCATCTCCTTCGAGAACTGGCGGCTGCCGGGCGAGAACTATTTCCATTCCTTCGGCTTGTCCGGCACCGATCACTGGACCGCGGGCTTCCAGCATTTCTGGCTGCGCGGCCGCGAGCGCGGCGTGGCGGGCAGCTATCCCGACTATTGCCTGGAGCTGAAGGCCGCGCTCGCCAATAAATTCGCGCACCTGCCGAACAACGGCATGAACTATGCGTTTCATCTCGATGCCGGCCTGTACGCCAAATTCCTGCGCAAGTTCAGCGAGCCCTTCGGCGTGCGCCGCATCGAAGGCAAGATCGTCGATGTGCGGCTCGGTGCGGGCGGCGCGATCGAGTCGCTGAAGCTCGATTCCGGCGAGGAAGTGGCCGGCGATCTGTTCATCGATTGCAGCGGCTTTCGCGGCCTGCTGATCGAGCAGACGCTGCACGCGGGCTATGAAGACTGGACCCACTGGTTGCCGAGCGACAGCGCGATTGCGGTGCAGACCGAGTCGGTGGGCGAGGCCTTGCCCTACACGCGCTCCATCGCCCGCGAAGCCGGCTGGCAGTGGCGCATCCCGCTGCAGCATCGCACCGGCAACGGGCTGGTGTACTGCAGCCGTTATCTCAGCGACGAGCAGGCGCGCAAGACGTTGCTCGACAACGTCGAGGGCAAACTGCTGACCGAGCCGCGCCTGCTCAAGTTTCATGCCGGCCAGCGCCGGCGTCACTGGGTGAAGAACTGCGTTGCGATCGGCCTTGCCAGCGGCTTCATCGAGCCGCTGGAATCCACCAGCATTCACCTGATCCAGCGCGGCATCATCCGCCTGATGCAGATGTTTCCGTTTGCCGGTGTGGCGCAATCGGATATCGATGAGTTCAATCTGCAGACCAGAGTCGAGTTCGAGCACATCCGTGATTTCATCATTCTCCACTACCACGTGACCGACCGGCAGGACACGCCGTTCTGGCGGCACTGCCGCGGCATGGAGATCCCGGCTTCGCTGACGCACCGCATCCGCCTGTTTCGCGAGACCGGCCGCGTGTTCCGCGGGCCCAATGAACTGTTCACCGAGAACTCGTGGATCCAGGTGATGTTGGGCCAGGGGATCATGCCGCAACACTACCACCCGGTCGCCAGCGTGATGGACGATGACGAGCTGCGCGCTTTCCTGAAGAACATCAGCGCCGGCATCGATCGCACGCTGTCGCAACTACCTGCGCACCAGACCTACCTCCAGCAATACTGCCCATCCGGGCCGCCCGTGCCCGCCAAGCCAGCTGTAAGCCGCATGTAAGTACCCCGTAAGCCTGTTGTAGGCGTGGCCGGCGCAGCGCTGGCGAGTTTCGGGGCACGGGCCGAATCGCAGGCCGAAGGACGCACCTACGTCGAAGTTGGGTACACCCAGCTGAACTAGACCGAGAGTGGCATTTCAATCAAGCCCAGCGATGCACTGGTACGGGTCGGCTATGAGTTCAACAAGAACCTCGCGGCCGAGGTGGTCGGTGCGGCGAGCGTGTCGAGCGCCACGCTGCAGGGCGTTTCCTTCAAGGTGCATAACGCGTACGGGGCGTATCTGAAGGGCCAGATTCCAGTCAGCCCCAAGTTCGAACTGTTCGCGCGTACCGGCTGGCTGCATGCGACCTTTACCGGCTCGTTCATGGGCGCGTCGGCCTCGGTCGGTGACAGCAGTTTTTCGTATGGAGTCGGTGCGCAATACCGCTTCACGAAGAACTGGTACGTGCAGGGCGACTACAAAATCAAGGGGGCGTCGCTCAGCGTGGGGTACCGGCTCTGATAAGTCCCCCTCGTGCCGATTGGCACGAGGGGGTCAGAACTTTCCAAGTTACAGCTGCGCGGAACTATCTGCGTTCGACTCGCACTGGATACTCAGCCAGGAACTGTACACGCGCCTGGCGAAATTCTCGCTCGAGTTCTACCGCGAATTTTCCCTGACCTGGAGCTGGCCGATGGGCTTGCCGCCGGGCACCGATAATCCCAAATTGAAGAACGGCAAGATCCGTCTCGAGGCGCGCGACATCCCGGCGTTTCCGATCGAGGATGACATGCCACCGGATAACGAGCTGCGCATGCGGGTCGACTTCATTTACAGCAGCGAGGAAGACCTGGAGAAAGATGCGGACGTCTACTGGAAGAAATACGCGAAAAAGCAGTACCGCGTGGTCGAGGATTTCGTCGATGAGCGCCGTAGCATGGAGCAGGCGCTGGCGCAGATCGAGCAGCCGGGCGACAGCGATGAACAGAAGCTGCGCAAGATCTACGATCGCTGCCAGCAGATCCGCAAAGTGTCATTCGAACGCAAGAAGACCGAGCAGGAAACCAAGCGTGACAATCTGAAGCCGGCGCACGATGTGGATGATGTCTGGAAACGCGGCTACGCCGATGGCCTGCAGGTTACCTGGCTGTTCCTGGCGCTGGCACGCACCGCCGGATTTTCCGCCGACGCGGTGCTGATTCCAACGCGCGACAAATATTTCTTCAATCGCGGCATAATGAATCCCACCCAGCTGAATTCCAAAGTCGTGGTGGTAAAAGTCGGCGACCAGGAACTCTACTTCGATCCGGGCTCGGCGTTTGCGCCCTACGGCATGCTGCCCTGGCACGAGACTGCGGTGCCGGACCTGCGCCTGCATAAGGATGGCGGCGAGTGGGTCAATATGCCGCTGCCACCATCGGCAGATTCGCGCGTCGATCGCCACGCGGGTCTGAAGCTGAACGAGCGTGGCGGGCTCGAGGGTAAGCTGACGATCACCTAGACGGGTCTCGAGGCGCACTGGCGGCGACTCGAGGAGCGCGAAGAGGACGCGACTGCGCGCCGCAAAGTCCTCGAGGACGAGGTCAAGGAAATCGTGCCGGTGGGCATCACCGTCAAGCTCAGCAATGAACCCGACTGGAAGAGTTCCGCGCCCAGCATGGTGGCGGAATTCGAGCTCGAGGTGCCGGGGTGGGCGGATGCCGCCGGCAAGCGTGCGTTGCTGGCGCCGGGCCTGTTCGGCAATTCCGAGAAGTCGCGGCTCGTGCATGCGACGCGCGTGCATCCCCTGTACTTCAGTTTCCCGTACCTGCACCAGGACGACATCAGCATCGAACTGCCGGCAGGGTGGCAGGTGAGCAGCGTGCCGGCAGCCAAGAATCTTGACCGCAAGTCGCTGGTCTACACCCTGACGACTGACAGCAGCGGGCAGATGCTGCACCTCAAGCGTTCGGTGCAATTGTACCTCACGGTGGTGCAGGTCAAATTCTACGACCAGGTGCGCGATTTCTTTCAGAGCGTGAGGGCGGGTGATGAAGAACAGATTGTGCTCACTCGCGATACGGCCAAGCCCAAGAATTAGTGCCTGGCTGGCCGCGTGCGCGCTGGTGGTCACCGCGGCCACTGCGGCCGCCGATGCGCCGGACTGGCTGCGGGCGCAGCTGAGCGCGCCGCTGCCGCCGCACGATGAAAAAACCAACGCGGTCGAGTTGTATCGCGAATCCGTACTGACAGTGCAGCCCGACGGGCGGCTCAAGTCACTGGAGCGTGTGGCCTTGCGGATACTGAGGCCGGAGGGTGAGTCGCTGGGTCTGGTGCGCCGCTCCTTCGATGCCCAGAGCCCGATCACCGCCATTCACGGCTGGAGCATTCCGGCCCAGGGCAAGATCTACGAAGTGAAGGGGAAGAACGCGCTGGAGTCGGCCGTGTACGGCGTCGACGGCAGCGTCCTGGTGACCGACGTGCAGTCCAAGCTGCTGCAGATACCGGCGGCGCAGCCCGGCAATGTCATCGGCTACGAAATAGAGCAGGTCATGCGCCCCTACATGGCCGGCGATACCTGGGATTTCCATGAGACTGTGCCGGTGCGCGAGGCGCACTACACGCTGCAGCTGGCACCGAGCTGGGATTATCGCGCCTTGTGGATCAACAGCGAGCCCGTTGCGCCGGTGGGCGGCGGCCCGGGCCGCTGGCGCTGGACCGTCAACAACCTCGCGGCCATCAGGCCGGAGCGCGACATGCCGCCCTGGGAAGGGATAGCCGGGCGCATGGCGGTTGCGCTGATACCGCCAGCCACGCAGGCGCCGGGTATCAACAGCTGGAGCGATCTGGCGACGTGGTATTACAACCTGGCGCGTGAGCGGCGCACGGCTACCCCGGCGATTCAGGAGAAGGTCAGTGCGCTGACGGCGGGCGAGCCGACGCTGCTGGGAAAAATGCGGGTGGTCTCGGCCTTCGTGCAGAACGACGTGCGTAACGTGGCCATTAAGCTTGGTAGCGGCGGTCATCAGCCGCATCCGGCCGGAGAGGTATTCACCAATCGCTACGGCGACTGCAAGGACAAGGCGACGTTGCTCAGTACCATGCTCAAGCAGCTGGGCGTCGATTCGCACCTGGTGGTGATCAACACCACGCGCGGCTCGATCAATGCGGCGACACCGCCGTATCTGGGTTTCGATCACATGATACTGGCCATCGAGCTGCCGGCGGATCTCAAGGATCCCTCGCTGCTGGCAACCGTGCAGCATCCGAAGTTCGGGCGGCTGCTGTTCTTCGACCCTACCGACCGTCTGACGCCGTTCGGCAGCCTGTCGGGATCGCTGCAGGCCAACTTCGGCCTGGTGACCGGTGCCGAGGGAGGCGGACTGGTCGAGCTGCCGCAACTGCGCGGTGAAACCAATGGCGTGCAGCGCGTCGCGAAGATGAATCTCGACGCCAAGGGTGTGCTGCGCGGCGAGGTGCATGATTTTCGCAATGGCGATTCCGCTGCCCAGCAGCGCTACCTGCTGCGCTCCTCGACGCTCGATACCGATCGCATCAAGCCGGTGGAAGAGCTGGCCGCAGCCTCGCTCTCGACCTTCCGCATCCTCAAGGCGACCATCGCCAACCTGCAGGAAACGCAAAAACCCTTTGAGTGGATTTACTCGCTGGAAGTCACAACTACGCCAAAATCACCGGCGGCCTGATGATGGTGCGGCCGCGCATCCTGGGCAGCGAATCGAGCGGCCTGCTCGAGACCGACGAGCCGCGCCGCTTTGCGGTCGAGTTCGACGGTCCGCGCCGCGATAGCGCGCAGTTCGATATTGCGTTGCCGGCGGGCTTCGAACCCGACGACCTGCCGCCACCGGTCGACGCCGACTACGGTTTCGCCAGTTACCAGAGCAGGACCACCGTGAGCGACCACGTGCTGCACTACAGCCGCAGCTTCGAGATCCGGCAGCTGAGTGTGCCGCTCGAAAAGGTGGGCAAGCTCCGGGAGCTGTAGCGCGTGATCGCCGACGACGAGCGGCAGCTGGCGATCCTCAAGCCTGCCGGCACTTGAAACTGCTAGCATTGGGCGGTCGCGGGCATGGCCCGCCCCGCAACCGCCAGCACTGATTCATGCCGAACTACCAGTCCGAATTCCTGCGCGTGCTCGACGAGCGCGGCTTCATCCACCAGGGCACCGACCTCGCGGCGCTCGATGCGCTTGCCGCGCGCGAGGTCGTCAGCGGCTACATCGGCTTCGACGCCACGGCGCGCTCGCTTCATGTGGGCAGCCTGATCCAGATCATGATGCTGTACTGGTTGCAGCAGACCGGCCACCGGCCGATCGCGCTGATGGGCGGCGGCACCACCAAGGTGGGAGATCCCTCGGGCAAGGATGCGCAGCGCACTATGCTCGCGGATGCCGACATCCGCGCCAACCTCGAATCGATCAAGGGTGTATTCGCGAAGTTCCTGCAGTTCGGCAGCGGCACAGGCGATGCGATCATGGCCGACAACGACGAGTGGCTCTCGAAGCTGGGTTACGTCGAATTCCTGCGCGACTACGGCACCCTGTTCACGATCAACCGTATGCTGACATTCGACAGCGTGAAGCTACGGCTCGAGCGCGCAAGCCCGATGACCTTTCTCGAATTCAACTACATGTTGATGCAGGCCTATGATTTTCACGCGCTCTATCGCCGCTACGGCTGCCGGCTGCAGATGGGCGGGTCCGATCAGTGGGGCAACATCGTCAACGGCGTGGAACTGTGCCGCCGCAAGGATGACGTCGAAGCCTTCGGTCTGACGACGCCGCTGCTGACCACCGCCTCGGGTCGCAAGATGGGCAAGACCGAGCACGGTGCCGTATGGCTCAACGCCGACCTGTGCAGCGCCTACGACTACTGGCAGTACTGGCGCAATGTTGAAGATGCCGACGTGGCGACGCTGCTGGCACGCTTCACGCGCCTGCCGATGAGCGAAGTAGCGCGGCTTGCGGCCCTGGGTGGTGCCGAAATCAACGAGGCCAAGAAAATTCTGGCCACCGAGGCCACCGCCTGGATCCACGGCAGCGAGGCGGCGGCCGCCGCTGCCGAGACCGCGCGCCGCACTTTCGATGAAGGCGGGTCCGATGCGGGATTGCCGCAGTTTGCAGTGCCGCGCGCCACGCTCGCGCAGGGCTACCCGCTGTTCGAAGCCTTCCTGACCGCGAAACTGGTGAGTTCCAAGGGCGAGGCGCGCCGTCACCTTGGCGCCCAGGCACTCAAGATCAACAACGTGGTGATCCAGGCCGAGCGGCCACTCACACTCGCCGATCTCAGTGACGATGCCATCAAATTGTCGGTCGGCAAGAAGAAGCATGTACTGCTGCGGGCGCATTAGCGCAGCACGCACCCGCGAGCGCGCCGGTGCCATGGCTTCGCGGGCGCTTGCGCTGGTCGTGCTGTGCCTGCTGTCGTTCGCTATCGTCGGCCGCGCGCAGGCCGATGGCGCTCATCATTCGCTCTGGGTGGTAAAGGGTCACGGCAACCAGATGGTGTTGCTGGGCTCGGTGCACATGCTCAGACCCGACGCGAGCGGCTTGCCGGCCGAGGCTCTGCAGGCCTATGAACACTCGGCCGCGCTGGTAATGGAAGTAGACCTGAACTCGGTCAAACCCGAAGACATGATGCTCTCGATGTCTACTCTGGGCATGCTGCCGCAGGAGCAGACGCTCGAGCAGGCCCTGGGGCCGGAGCTCTACGCGCGCTTCAGCACGCAGGCGGCCAAGGATGGGCTCGATGTTGCAATGCTGGCCCGCATGCAGCCCTGGATGGCGGCACTGATGCTCGATCAGATGCAGATGACGCGTCTCGGTTACGCCAGCGCCTCAGGCGTGGACGAACAACTCGCGCAGCGCGCCGCCGCCGATCACAAACGCATCGTCGGTCTGGAAACCATGGACGATCAGCTGGGGCTGTTTGCGCATCTGTCGCTGGCGCTGCAGCAGCGCTACCTGCGCTATACACTGGATGAGCACGACCGCGCCGCCGACGAGCTCACGGCGATGGTCGCGGCCTGGCAGTCAGGCGACACCCGCAGCCTGGAGCAACTGCTGGCCGAGGGCTTTCGCGATTTTCCGGATCTATATCGCTTGCTGACCAGTGAGCGCAATCGCCGCTGGATGGACACCCTGGTGCCGCTGCTGAACGGCACGCAGGATTATCTGGTCGTGGTCGGTGCGCTGCACCTGGTCGGCAAGGAGGGCCTGGTGGCCCTCCTGCGCGAGCGCGGCTACAGCGTCGAGCAGCACTGACAGCGCGCTTCAGACCAGCGGTGTGCCCCGCGGCACGCGCACCACCACTGTGCCCGCGATCTTGTCATGCCATGACTGGCGCTCCGGATCGAACACCACCCACAGGAAGCCCAGGCCCGCGACCGCCAGCGAGAGAAAGCAACCGAGCGCACGTGCCGCCGCGGTCCACCAATCGATGGCGTTGCCATCCAGGCGCACCACGCGCAGGTGGCAGATCGTGCCGCCGATGGTGGTGCCCTTGTATTTCCACATCACCGCACCGTAGATCGCCAGCAGCAGCAGGCTCATGTGCGAGTGACCGTCGAAGTGGCCGAAGGGTAGCAGCGCGCCGATGATTGCGATCAGGATCACATCGAGCAGCAGCGCCCCCATGCGGATCCAGAACCCGGCGCGCTCCATCGAGGCACCGGCCGCAGGCATGGCTGCAGTGGGTGCCGCCTGTGCCGCAGCTGGCACTGGCGCCGGCGTGGCGCTGTCTGGTGCCGTGGCGGCCGGTGCCGCCGCCGCCGCGGATGTATCAGACGCTGTACCAGCCACTGCACCGGCAGCAGCGGCCAGCGCTGCCGCCCGATGTTTGCCAGCCGCGTCAGTGGCACTGCGCGAGTTGCGGATCAGCGTGTAGATCACGATGCCGAGGCCCAGGATGTCGAGAGCCTTGTAGGCTATGAAGCCCAGTATCGGCACCACGTACAGTGCCAGTGCCACGATGCCGCCGATCAGAACCGCAAGCACGGCCGGCCGCTGGCCGCCTTCGCCGCCGATCGCCAGCACCCGTCGCCCGATCCAGGCCAGCGCCACGGCTTTGCCGAACAGGCCGGCGAGGAACAGGCCCATGGCCAGGAACGGCACCAGCACGATGCCGATCACCGTGACGACCAGCAGCACGAAAACGATCGGCTTGGCGATCACCGTCAGTATGCTGGCGACCACCGAGCGCCCGGGGCTCTCTTCCATCGTGCGCACGCACTGGTCGATGCCCTTGGGGAACAACAGCGCGATCAACAGGTACAGCGTCAGGAAGCCGAGTGCGATACCCCACGCCCAACCCAGTCCCGGCGACAGCGCCAGCGGACGCCCATACATCAGGCAATGCTGAATCCACTGGTGCAAGCCTTCGAGTTCGCCGCCAGGCCCGAACAACACGACATTGTTTACGTCGCCGCGCACGATCGCCGCCGGATCGCGCTTGAGCGTGCCGCCGATCACCACGACATCGCCACCCACCTCGGCATGCGGGCCGAGTTCGACATCGCCCATCACGGCAACGACTTCACCCTTTACCGCGCTGTCGACATAGGTGTTGCCGAGTACGGCGACAGCAGACTCGCCCACGGGTCCGGTGACCCTGGTATTACCGAATACTGAAACCACGGCGTCGTTGACTTCGCCCTCGCTGGTCGAGGAACCCATCACTGAGACCACCGCATCGGCGTGCTCGCCGGCGGGCAGCCTGGAGTCGTGCCCTATGGAGACGACGGCATTGCCGTGGTGGTGTTTGTCCGAAGCCTCGCTGCTGGCCGCATCGTCAGTGGCATCCTCGTTGGCATCAGCCTGGTCCGCCTTTTCACCGGCGGTTGCCGTTGCAGTGATGACGATTTTCTTGTGCAGCTTGCCTTCGATTTTTTCTGTCAGCGCCTTGACCTTGGCCTGCACCTTCTCCGCCGCTTTCGTGTCGGCCGAGACCACTACCGGAGCGCTGGCCTCAGTAGCTTCAAGGTGCCGCGGTGCGCTAAACAGCAACAGGCCAGCGAGCGATGAGAAAAGAATTGTGGATGTCTTGTTCATAAATTCACTACCGGACAGCATGGGGTGTAACAACGAGTGAGCGGAAGGCGGCGGCGCCGATGCCGAACAACGAGACGTACAGCAACAGTCCGAAGCCGACCAGCCCGTAGATCCAGATCTGGGGCACGTTCTGCATGACCAACTCGCCGACGGTACGCGCCGTTTGCAGCAAGCCGCTCAGCGACTGCCAGCGGCTCTCGACCGAGCCCAGTGCCGAGGTCTGCTGGGCGGCATCGACCACCGAGCCGAGCGCGCCCACGCTGAGGAAGGCCAGCTTGATGAAACCCGCCGACAGCGGCACGAACACCAGTCGCGCCACCGGCGGCCAGCGGCCAAAACCCATGCGCCACCAGGGGCGCGCCTCGCGGCGCGCGAGTTCGCGCAGCACGCGCGACTCCAGTGTCGAGGGCGCATGGAGCGGTGGCTGGCGGCGCAGCGCGGCATGTACCTGCTGCTCCAGGCGATCGGCATCGTGCTGTGGTGTGTTCATGAGGGTTCCCTCGAGGACTCGAGTTCGGTGATGTCGATGCCACGCTGCGCGAGAACGCGCGCCAGCGCGGCACGGGCGCGGTGGATGTCGGTTTTCACCTTGGGGAGCGAAACGCGCAAGCGAGTGGCGATCTCTTCGTAAGGCAGCTCTTCAAAATGGAACAGCACCAGCGGCACGCGCTGGTGTTCGGGCAGGCGCCGCAGCGCCTCTTCAATCATTCCCTGGCGCTGGTCGGCTTCGACATTGGCAACCACGGATTCCTCAGCCGGAAAGTCGAGCGTGTGGTCGTCGCCGCCGTCTTCGTCGTTCTGCAGCTGCGAGAAAAACACCCAGCGCTTGCGATAACGGGTCAGGTGCGTGAGCGTGAGATTGGTGGCCACAGTCTTGAGCCAGCCGGCGGCGCGCGGGTTGCCGCGCAATTGCCCGAAGCCGCGGTGCGCGCGCAGGAACACTTCCTGCGCGATATCTTCCGCCTGCGCGGGATCGCCGGTCAGGCGCGCTGCGGTGGAATAGACCATGTTCTGGTAGGTGCGCATAAAAGTGGTGAATTCGGCCGGGCTGGGGCTGTCCTGCGTTGGGTTCTGCACTGCGGTGTCATCTGTTAAGTGCACAACGCGCGCCTGCGGGAAAAGTTGCAGAAAAATGGCGGCCCAAGGCCGGCGCCCGGCGGGGCGGAGGGTCCCCGGGGCCAGCAGCCTGGCCCTGCGGAAAGCTTAGGTGATTATGACAGCAGGGCCCTGGAATCCCAATTCCAGGGCCCGCATGGGCGGGGGCCGGCAAGCGCGGACGGCGCGGGGGTCTGGCGAGCTAGCGGTTGACCGCCAGCTTGGCCTTGTCCGCCACCATGACCCGGCCGCGCATGAAGGTCGAGTGGCCGGGATAAGAGCAGAAATAGCTGTAATCGACGCCTGGGACAAGCGCTGAGGCATTGAAGCTGATGGTTGTTTCCTCACCGCCTCCGACCACCTTGGTCGCCGCAATGATGCGGTGATCGCCTTGGGGCAGGTAGCCTTTGTCGAGGCCGGCGGCAATGCCGGCATTGGCCAGCGCCGCGACGTCGGAGGTGCGCGCCAGCACCCAATCGTGCCCCAGCACATGCGCGGGTTGCTTGCCGACATGCTTGAGCGTCAGCTGAATGTCCTTGCAGTCCGGATCGATCTCCAGCGCACGGGCGTTGAACTGCATCAGATCGTTGGCCTCGATATTCAGGTGACAATTGGCCGCCTGCGCAGCGCCTGCGCCTGCCATTGCAATCAAGAGGCCGAGGTAGCGAACCGCCTGGACGATTGTGCTTTTCATAGGATCACCCAGAAGTAAGCGAACGTTGTGTTGTTGTCCCCGGCCGATCGACCGAAACCGTCGTAGTTGGTATTGCCGCCATTGAATTTCGTGTAGGCGATGTACTGCAGCCCTAAGCGAACGTTGAGCCACGGACGCCCGCGAGAGTCGAGCTTGCCGAAGGGGATGTATTCCGCCTGCAGGCTATAGCCGCTGCTGTCGGGTGATCCGTTGTTGCTGCCAGACAATGCGCCCGGTGCGTAGAGCGCCGTGTTGGTGGTGCCGGAACTGGCAAAGGCCGAGACTGCGCCTACCCACGTGCGTTGAAAGGCGTAGGTGAGATCGACATTGAAGGTCTGCAGCTTGTTGCTGATTGCATCTGACCCGCCGGCGGCGAAACTGGCATCCAGGTTTTGACGCTCGTGGATCAGCGAGGCGTTGGCCGCCACGACATGCCGTCCCGTGCCGGTGTACTGGTAAGTCGCATCGAACCCAAAGTCGGTGTAGTGATCCTTTTCCGGCATCGAGGGGTCTGGTTGCACCCTGTTGTCCATGCCGAAGGTGCCCACCGAGTAACTGTGGGGCCCCGCGCTGAATTGCGCAGCGGCACGCCAGTAGGGCGACAGACCGCTCAAGTGCGCACTGGCGTCAGCTCCGACTCCGGTTTTGTCGAGCCATTTCCCGGACAGACCGCGATAGCCGCCGGCTTCGAAGTAGTAGCGGTTATTGAGGGACACGAAGGCGGTGGCGCCGAGCACGGTCTGCGCAAGGCCACCTATTGCCGGCCCAGCAGTAGGTGTAGGCGCGAGCTTCGAAGTGATGTACGGAAAGCCCCAGCCCGGGGTCGAGTTCCACAGGTCCTGGATAGTCGGATTGTTGTTGACACTGATGCCAGCGACTACGGCCGTGCTGCCGACGGTCAGCGAACGGGTGTAGCGCAGATCGAGATTGTCCCAGGCTATGACGTGAGCGATGCCGTCATAGGTAATCTGTGCGAACAGGCCCAAATGCTGTGTGAGCCGGCCAGCCACGAACAGGCTGACCTGGTCCACCGAGAAGTTATTATTGACCTTGTAATTCGGCGCCGGAACATCCGGTTGATCGGCGCTGGTGTGGCTGTAGCCACCTTGTACCATCAAGGCCAGCGGCAGCAGCTGCTTGTTGCTGCCAAAGAGGTAGCCGTTGAGCTTGAACTGACGACCGTATTCGGTGAGGGCCGGACCGTAGGCTACCGTGTGACACTGTTGACAAGGCAGACCGGTCTGCTGGGCGAAGCTTGGCACGGCCTTGACCGGTGCCGACGACAGCAGTGCCGCCGCGGCCAGCAGTACATACCAATGGGTGCGCGCCAGGAAGCCCGTGCTGGTCGTGGTGATAGACATCGCCTGATCCCCTTGCGCCTTAAGAATTCCCTAAGGCCAAGATATCAAGCCGGCGGGCTGGTGTAAGCGGGGGATAGTGAGTAGTTGAGCGCGGGAAACACTGCAAAAGCCCCGGCGCGGGCATTAGTTTGCAATGCAAAGAATGTAAGGTGAGGTGTGTACCCGGGCTTGTGGAGCCGGTTCAATGCGGTCGAAAATCGCCGTCTGGCTTACGTTATGTCAAACTCTATCCGGTCCCGTACCATCAGCGGCGGAGCGCACAATCACCAGCACATGCATGTCTCGATAACCATCGCCAAGTTCGAAGTGCCCGGCGGGCCACCGGCACTGGCCGCGCTGCTGGGCAGGGCCGCAGCACGCGCCGAAGCGGCCGGACTTTCCTCGATCTGGGTGATGGATCATTTTTTCCAGATACCGAATTTCGCGCCGCCCGATACGGACATGCTGGAAGGTTACAGCGTGCTCGCCTTTCTCGCGGCGCACACGCAGCGTGTGCGACTCGGCACGCTGGTCACCGGTGTGACCTATCGTCATCCAGGCGTGCTGGTGAAAACCGTGACCAGTCTCGATGTGCTCTCAGGTGGGCGCGCCTGGCTGGGGCTCGGCGCCGCGTGGTACGAGCGCGAGCATCTGGGTCTGGGCGTACCGTTTCCGCCGCTGCGCGAGCGCTTCGAGCGACTCGAGGAAACCCTCGAGATCGCGCTGCAGATGTGGTCGCCGAACAATGGTCCCTATCAAGGTCGCCACTATCAACTGCAGGAAACCTTGTGTGTGCCGCAGCCGCTCTCGAAGCCGCTCCCGCCGATCATGATCGGCGGGAGCGGCGAGAAGAAGACACTGCGCATGGTGGCCCAGTACGCGCAGGCTTGTAATATTTTTGGCGATGCCGACACGCTGCGCGCCAAGCTGGCGGTGCTGAAGGCGCATTGTGAGCGGCTGGGCCGCGACTACCACGCGATCGACAAGACCGTGATCATGATGCATCGCGAAGATTCCGAGGCTCTGCTGACCGACATGGCGAAGATGGCCGCGGCCGGCGCCGATGGGGTGATCCTGGCAGGCATGGATCTTTCCAGGGAACGCAATTTCGAGCAGCTGGCCGGCGTGCTGGTGCCGGGCGCCGCACAGCTGCCGACCGGCTGAAGGCGGGAATTACTGAAACTTAAGCCGTTTGCTGCTTCGCAGGCGCCACAATGGCGTGGTCAATTTCCAGTGCAAGCCTAGGGGGCTACATGTCTACACGTCATTCGATACTTGCGATCCTGCTGTGTGCCGCGGCGCTGAGCGCCAACGCCGCGAATTCCCAGAACAACAAGATGAAGACCTGTTCGGCGCAGGCCAAAGAGCAGATGCTTAAGGGCGACGCGCACAAGGCCTACATGAAGACCTGCCTGTCGGCCGCCGGTGCCGCCGCGCCTGCTGCGCCTGCCAAGACGCTGACGCCGCAGCAACAGAAAATGGCGGATTGCTCGCACGATCCCAAGGCCAAGGCACTGCATGGCACCGATCGCAAGGCCTACATGAAGACCTGCCTGTCGGCAGGGGCCTGAGACTGCTCAGAGCCTGATCGCCGCTGGCCGATGGTGCCAGCGGTGATCAGGACTTTACTTGCCGGCGCACACCGACAGATCACCACTCTTGGTGTCGGCGTGTACGTGGCCGCCACCCTGGCCGCTGCGAAAGTTCAGGCGGCGGCCCGGCCCATAGTGCTGCTCGATCGGCTTGGGACCGAAGCAGCTGCTGATGTCGCCGCTCAAAGTCTGCAGGTCGATATCGGCATCGGGCGGAGCGGTGAAGCTCAGGTGTACATCGCCGCTTACCGATGAGGCATCGAGTTGACCACCGGCTTCGAGCGTCGCGGCGATGTGCAGATCGCCCGAGACGCTTTCAAAATGCGAGTGCTTCAGCGCGCCCAGCTTCAGATTGGCATCGCCGCTGACCGACTCGACACTCACTTCGCCGCTCCCGCCGCTGAAGGTGGTAGCGCCGCTGATGGACTTGATGCGTGTCGACTTCGCGTTGCGTGCCGCGAGCTGCACATCGCCACTGACGGTGCTGACCTGCAGCGAGCCGCCGACCTCGCCGTTGATATCGCCGCTGACAGTCTGCAGATTGGCGTCGCCCTCGATGCCAGTGACACGCAGGTCGGCGCTGACCAGTGAGACTTCGAGCGCGCAATGACGCGGCACCTGGATCTTCAGTTTCGCGTCGCCCTCGTCGTGATCCATGGAGCCCGAGGGCAGCACCACGCGCACCGTGACGTGGGCACCTGCACCGCTGACTTCGACGCGCTCGACGCGCGGGCCGATCGTGCCGGTGACCGCGACTTCAGCCTGGTCCCAGGGCGTGACCTCGACGTTGCCGGAGACATTAATGACCTCCACTGTGCCATTGGCATCGACGGCCTTGTGTTCATTGACGGGCCGCGTGGCCGTAAGCGCCGGGAGCGAGGCCACGCACAGCAGCGTGGTCAGCAGGCCGGCGCGCGCCGCGCGGCTGGTGTTCGATTGCGGGTTCATGATCAGCTTCTCCTCGTGAGCAGGGTATCGGTGGTGCGGGCTACAGTGGTGTAGAGATTGATTTCCTGTTGCCAGGTGCTGCGCAGCAGCTGCAGCAGCAGCGGGCTGGCCGGGTCGGCTCGCAGCGCCTCGCGGATATCCGCGTTCGCCTTCCTGATGATCTGCAGGTCCTGCTGCACACGCTCGCGTGTGGCGGGGGCAAGCATCGTCAGGCGCTCTTCAAAAGTACGCTCGAGCGTGGCGCGGGCCGCCTGGTATTCGGCGTCCTGCGGCAGATCGTAGCTGACCAGGTGCCTGGAGCCCACTGCCACGGTGGCCGGTTGCGTGGCCACGAGCTCGTCCGCGGTATGGCGCCACACCGACCAGGAGAGTGCGCCGACCAGCGAGCACAGCGCCACGCTCGCAGCCACGGCCACTGGCCAGCGATTGCGGGCAGGGCTGTGTGTCGCCTGCCGGATAGCGGGCCACAGCTCGCGCGCAGGCGCGATTTCCAGCGGCAGGCTGGCCAGGGCTGCATCCAGTGTTTCGTGCTGCTGATTGTTCATGATTGCTCCAGCGCCAGGCCCAGGTACTGGGCAAGGAGCCTGCGGCCACGATGCAACTGCGCCTTGCTCGTGCCCTCGGCTATGCCAAGAAAATCCGCTGCCTCTTCGTGGCTGTGACCATAAAGACCGACCAGCACCACGACATCGCGTGCGCCCGGCGGGAGCCGCGCCAGTGCGGCCTCGATATCCTGTGTACTGGCCTGCGTACAGGCCTGCGCCGATGCATCGCGGACCGCGAAGGCCGACTCGTCCAGTGGCGCCGCCTGGCGCGCCAGGTCGGATTGCCCGCGGCGGCGCTGCCCGAGTACCGCGTTGACGGCAATGCGATGCAGCCAGGTGGCGTGACTGCTCTGGCCCCTGAAGCCGCCCAGCGCTTTCCAGGCTGAAATGAAGCATTCCTGGGTGCAGTCTTCGGCCAGCGCGGGCTGGCCCGTCAGTCGCAGGCACAGCGCGTACACGCGCGCCACGTGCCGCCGATAGAAGGCCTCGAAGTCTTCATTGCCGCCCGCTGCAGTGCTGGCGCCAGGGGGCTGTGCAGCGGCTGCCCGCGACGGCCTGAATTGCAATAGCTGGGCGTTCGCCACGACGACTGCTCGCTTAGGATGCTCTATTGTGAACTTGGACGCCGCGGCCGCGCGATTGGTTTAAAGCCCGTCCTTACGATCTGGTGCTGGCCAGCGCGCACAGCGCCGAGCCCGCGACCACGCCACAGGCGCCGAGGATACTCAGCAGGTTCGGGCTCTCCGGCGCTGCAAAGCCCGGTACCCACACCGAGGCCAGGGCGCTGCCGAGCAGCGCGAACAACGGCGAGGTGGTCACGGTGGCGCTCACGCGCGTGACTTCGCCGAAGGTCATTGCCTGCGCGTAGGCGCCGTAGGCCACGAGCGTATTGAAGCAACAGAACACCAGCGCCCAGGTCTGGGCGCGATCCAGGGCCAGCAGGCTTGCCGGATGTACCATCGGCAACAGCACCACAAAACCGCCCACATACAGCAGCCACAGGATCTGGGCCGAAGTGTAGTTGCGCAGCAAGCGCTTCTGCGCCAGTCCGTAACTGGCCCATGACAGGGATCCCAGCAGCAACAGCAGTACGCCGTGCCCGAGGCGCGAGCCGCGGTTGAAAATCTCGGACAAACGGTGATTGAAGAACAGCAGCAGTCCGGCCAGCAGCAGCGCCAGGCCCAGCCACTGCAGGCGTACGAAGCGCTCGCGAAAGATCAGCAGGCCGCCAAACAGCAGGAAGATGCTCGAGAGCTGCGTGACGGTTTGCGCGATCGCCGGCGTCGTCAGCTGCACGCCCAGTACGAACATGGTGTAGTTGATCGTCAGACCGATCACGGCGATGACCAGCAGCAGGCGCAGCTTTGCCGGCAGGCGCAGCGGATTGGGGAGCGCCGTGCGGCTCGCGAGGAAGGTGCCGACCACGATCGCGGCCGAGCCGAAGCGGTACCAGGTGATGGTGCAGGTATCCATCGCGGGCAGCAGCACGCGCAGCGCCAGCGGCAGCACGCCCCATAAGATCGCGGTCAGGAGCGCGAGCGCGAAGGCGCTGCGCCGTTGATATTCGCTGGACAGTGACGCACCCCTGCGGCCGGCCGGCGCCCGATCGCGTCGTGCCTGGTCAATTGCCCATTGTGCGCCGGAAGGCTTGTTCCGGCCACTGGGGAGCGAAAAGGTGGCGCAGATAAGTTAGGATAGCCGCGGTCTGAAGACCCTTGGATTCGATGCCAGGAGCTGCAATGAAACTGATCACCGCGGTTATCAAACCCTTTAAGCTCGACGAGCTGCGCTCGGCGCTGTCGGAACTGGGCATCTCCGGAATGACGGTCACCGAGGTCAAGGGTTTCGGTCGCCAGCGCGGCCACACCGAGCTCTATCGTGGCGCCGAATACGTGGTCGATTTCGTACCGAAGACGCGGGTGGAGATCGGCGTACGCGACGATCTGGTCGACCAGGTGGTCGATGCCATCGTCAAGGCGGCGCGCACCGGCAAGGTTGGCGATGGCAAGATCTTCGTCACCGCGATCGATCGCGTAGTGCGCATCCGCACCGGCGAGATGGATAACTCCGCGCTGTAGCCGGCAGCATCCCGGCGCGTGGCAGCGCGCAGTGGCTGCACTACGCCGCTGCTGCGCTACGGTGCCTGACGGCGATAACGGGTGGCCAATACCAGATGGCCGATCTCCGGGTCGGTAACCTCGAAGCGCAACAGCAGCATGCCGCTCGCCGGCTCGATCTCGTAGCGCCACTTGCGCGTCGCATTGTGCACGTACTGAGCGTTCACTTCGAAGGCCTGCTGAGCCCAGCCGCAGTTGATCTGTGCCGCACCACTGTCATCGATACGCGAGACCGTCTGGCCCGGCAGGTAGCGGCGCCCGGCAGTTTCCGCCTCGTGCAGCACGACGATGGCTTCGCCATCGGCTTCACTAGTGATGTGCAGCACGTGCGGCGGGCGCAGATCATCAATCATGCGGGTGCGGAAGCGATCGGATTCTTCCTGCGGCAATTCCAGTACTTCGAAGTCGCGGGCATCGCGGCCACCGCCTTCAGCGCCGCGCCGCGAGCCGCCCATGCCGTGGCGGGCGCGCATGCGCTGCTGGCGCTCCTTCAACAGCTGCCTGAGCTTGGCATCGAAGTCATCGCTGTGTACGGCGTCGCGCTCCCAGTGGCCGACGATCGCCAGTGCCTGGGAGCCTTGCGCCGGACGCGCTGCCAGCGAACTGCAACCGCCGGCAATGACGATTGTGCCGAGCGCGCCAACGGCGCCAAGCAGCGGCAACAGGGCCGCAGCCAATGCTGCCTTCGGCGAACGGAGCGGGCGGGCGGCAGGGGTGGAAATCATGGCTGAGCAGCAGACCTGCCGGGGCAACAAAGGTTCAGTGCACCGTAGGCGCTTGCAGGCGCGGGTGTCAATCGCCGGCCGTCAATCCCGGCTCATCCGCTTAAATTCAGGGCGGCTCGCCGGCTGCAGGTAAACTGGTGTGATGTATCGCCTGATGTTGTACCTGGTGGCTGGCTGGTCCGGCTGCTTCGTGATGGCACTCGAGCTGCTGGGCGGCCGGCTGCTGGCGCCCTATTTTGGCAGCAGCATCTACGTGTGGGGCGCGATCATCACGGTGTTCATGCTGGCGCTGTCGGTCGGCTACCTGCTGGGCGGTCACTGGTCGCGACGCAACCCGAGCCTGCGCCGGCTGTGCCTGCTGTTGTGGGTCGCGGCCGCGAGCGCGGCACCGATCATGCTGTCCGGCGAGGCGCTGCTCGATGGCCTCTCGACGCGCATTACCGATCCGCGTGCCGGGTCGCTCGGCGCTGCGCTGCTGCTGTTCGCGCTGCCGACAGTGGTCTCCGGCATGGTCTCGCCCTACGCTGTGCGCCTGCTGGTGGCCGATCGGCACAGCGCCGGCCTGGATGCCGGGCGACTTTATTTTGTTTCCACGTTCGGCAGTGCTGCCGGTACCTTGCTCACTTCGTTTTACCTGGTACTGTATTTCGAGGTGAACCAGATACTCTGGGCGATGGCGCTGATCTCTGCCGGCATCGGCGCGCTCGGCGTGTTGCGCCGGCCGCTGGCGGCCGCAGCGCTGCTGGCATGTGTGCCGCTGTGTATGCCGCCGCACGCACAAGCGGCCGGCACCGGCACCGGCACCGGCGCTGCCGCTGGCGCCGGCCACGCCGAATCCGCTGCGCTGCGGCTGGTGCACTCCGAGCGCTCGCTCTATCGCCAGGTGCTGATCTACGAAGGCGAGGGCACGCGCTGCCTGTGCTTCACCAGGATGTGCACCATCGGTCGCCAGTCGTGCATGAATCTGGCGCAGCCCGACCAGCTGGTATTCCAGTACACCCACATGATGCTGGGAGCGTTGCTGCTGAATCCGGAGCCGCACGATGTGCTGATTA
>JAYUZE010000296.1:0-2727 GCA_043752035.1 Gammaproteobacteria bacterium | reverse complement strand
GTTGGCGATTTGCTTTCTTTGAGGTCGTGCGGGAATACGAAGGCATCGGCACGATGGCTTGAAAACATGTACCTGAAGATCTGCGGGTGATCGAGCGGATAGGAAATTCAAGCCACCCTCCAAGCTCAGCCAATTCGCTATGGTTAGGGCGAACCTACCGCCCGCAGGCCTTGCCCGGTGAATCAGGCTGGCTGGAGGCCCGGTCGGGTGCCCGCCGCAGTGCCAAACCCCTTGAGCGCCGCCGTCCCGTCGGCCGAATCCGCCCCCACTCCCGCCCCTGCCCTGAATCCGGGCACTCGCCGCCGAAGCCCGCTGCTGGGTCCTCTGCAGCAAGTGCTCTTCGTCCGGGCTTCGGGGGTGTCAGATCCGCTGTGCCGGTATCGGCGGCGCCCGCGCTCCAAGTGGCCGCTCGGGTTGGTGCTGATCCGAGGCCCTCTTCTGCAGGTGCGCCAGAATCTTCGCGATGACTTCGCGCTCCTCGATGCTGGCAATGATCTTGAGCTTCCCGCCGCAACGCGCGCAGCGCTCGATCGCGACGCCAAAGACGCGCTTGAGGCGCTGCGCCCAATTCATTGCAACGTGGCGTGGGGTGGCGGGCTTGGCGGAATCGTCCTGATCCGCGCCCTGCCCTTGGCTGCCCATTCCCCGATGCGCCGGCCTCACCACTGCGCGCAGCTTGCTGTGCGGTGCGAATACCCCCTGATAGCGTCTCACGTGCATCCGCGGCGGCGGCACCAGCGCGCCAAGCCGTGCCATCAGGTCCAGCGGTTCCATCACGATGTGCGTCGTGCCATCGCGATACGGGGTCTTCAGTTGGTAGCGCACTTGGCCCGATGAAGTCAGCGCCAGTCGTTCCTCGGCAATCGGCGGGCGGCGCACGTAGCGGCACAGCCGTTCGAGCTTGGCGCGTTGATGTGGCTCGATGTCGAGGTCCGCATGCAGTGAGAACCCGCCTGCGTTGGCGGCATGGCGATGATCACCCTGCTGACCCTCATCCTGCCGGGCTGGCACTGTCTGCAGCGTGAACAGCTTCGGTCCGGCGCTCGGACCCACTGCAATCCGGTAGGTGATGCAGTGGCCGATCAGATCATCCACTGGTCCAGTGGATCCATCCCCTGCCAGCCAGGCGTTCTCCATGTCGCGCTCGATGAGGCCGCGGCGCTCCAGTGTCTTTCCAATGCGCTCGGCAATCTGCTGCACCAGTGCCGTAAGCTCGGTGGCCGTTGGCGCGGGCAGATGACGGAACACCGGCAGCGCGCCTTCGGCCGCAGCGGCCGAGTACGCTCTTCAATAGCTATCGATGCTGTAAAATTCGGCCGACTTGGTCGCTCGGCAGACCGCGTTGCGGCTTGTCCTTGAGTACTATCCCAATTTTCTTTCCGGCAACGGCGTGTCGCGTGATTCGCGACTTGATCGAATGAAAGAGCATGCTCGGCAGTTCGCCCCGCCGGTAGCGCTGATCGATGATCGAAAGCAGATTCCACGCCGAGTCGGCGTCGGAATCGCCAATGCCCAAGGTGTCGCGCAGGAACTCATCTTCGGTGCACTCGCCTTGCGCAAGAGCGTCAATTTGTCTCCGCAAATCGAAATCGTGGCCCGGATTCAGCTGCGGAGGATTGGAGCTATGAGTCTCGATCATGGGTGCCCGCGCGACGGTTTCAGTACATTATGCGGCAAAACCGACGAGCGGTGGACCGAAACATAGCTTACGTCAACTGCGTTACAGTGTCGTGACTACGACGTGTATTTCGTTTTCATTGTTGGGAGTCCTTGAGCTTTCGTGGGGTTCCGCGAGTTCTCGGAGGAAAGCGATTCATTCGGCCAGGATTGGTTGGAGATCGAGATGAAAATGAACGTGCGAATCGGGGCGAGGGTCGGTGCGCTGTTTTCGATGGTCGGATTGATCACGGCGTGCTGCCGACCAAATATCCCTACTGGAACCCTTGAGATCAAGTACGTTGCGCTGGGGCCTTCGGCGGTTATCCACACCCCGTTGATGCTGTGTTGCGATTCGAAGAACAATGCCATCGATGTCTTCTATCCCGCTGACTTGGATCAGAGTGGCTCGCCGCCGCGTCCGGTCCTGACTTGGGGCAACGGCAGCTTCGGCAATCCGGACGGAGTAAAATATTTCCTGACGCACCTAGCGTCTTGGGGTTTCGTCATAGTTGCCACACGCGACTCCATGACGGGTAACGGCCATACCCTGCTGGATGCGCTTGACCTTCTGCGAAGGGAAGAACTGCGACCGTCGAGTGTGTTCCACAATCATCTTGCACTTAACAAGATCGGTGCATTGGGCCACTCCCAGGGCGCCGGTGGGGCGCTGAACGCGACCATCGATTCCGGCGGGACGATTTTGACAGTGGTGACGATCGAACCGCCGGCACATAAGTGGTGCCTTGCGAATCTGCAAACCTGTCCAGATGCGCGCAAATTGACCTCCGGGTCGGTATTTTTCGTAGACGGATCGGAGGACACGCTCATCTCGCCGCCAACGCAGCCCGCATCGGTTCCGGGACAGGAATCGGTAGCCGGTTTCTACGCGGCAGTGCCGACGGTGGTCGACAAGCTCAAGGCAACGCTGCTGCGTGCGAATCACAATGACATTGCAGGCCGGCCAAAATGTCCTGTCGGACAGATCGATTGCTGCGTCGGCGTCAATGGATACTTGGGTTATATAACGGCGTGGCTGGTGGATCGGCTGCAGGGGGATGCGTCGGCTCA
>JAYUZE010000295.1:0-3240 GCA_043752035.1 Gammaproteobacteria bacterium | reverse complement strand
GAACACGCCGCGTATCGGCAGGTGAAAATGCCGCGCCTCCTGGTAGGAGAGCGTATGCAGCACGGCGTCGCCGGTCTCCAGATAGCTCGCGGGCGTGATGGCGTGCAGGTCTTCGACCAGCAGGTGCGTGCTGTAGGGCACACCGCCGCGCTCGAGCTCGAGCGTCACGGTCTTGCCTACAGATTCATCCAGCACGGTCTCCAACGGTTCGAAGCCGGTGAGCGCCACGCCGTTGAGACGCACCAGGACGTCGCCCGCCGAGAGCTGTGCGTCGCTGGGCGAACCGGGCTGCACGTTCTCCACTACCAGCATGCCGGTGTTGTCGGGCTTGGCCGCACGCGCGGCCTCCTCGGTATCGGTGCGCAGCCCGAGCCGTCGCAACTCGTCGTAGGGTCGATAGCGGAACTCCGTCTCGAGGGTGCCGCGCGCCACTGGCAGGCCCTGCTGGATCAGCCGCAACGCGCGCTGCACGCGTCCCAGCGGCAGGTAGAAGCTCGAGGCGGCACCACTGGCGCCACCGGCATTCAGCGCCACCACACGCCCCTGCACATCGATCACCGGCGAGCCGGAGGAGCCCCCCGAAGTGCCTGAAGCCGCCTGGATGTAGAAGGTGTTGAAGTCATTGTAGCGGCCGATGCCGTATTCCGGCGCTTCGCGATCGAGACGCGCCAGCGTGCCGGCCAGGATCGAGAGCTGCTCGCCGGCGTTGTTGCCGACCACGCGGATCTCGCGCCCGACCTGCGCCGCCTCGGGCGCCAGCGGCAGAGCCTGCGGCGAGATGAAGCGCAGCTTGGCTGGGTCGTAGTGGTAAATGCCGAAGTCGTGCACCGGATCGCGATACACGGGATAGAGCTGTACTTCCTCACGATTGAGAAAGGTGGCTTCAGCGGTGACGGGACCGGGCGTCACCACGTGGCGATTGGTGAGTATCAGGCCACGCTGCGCGTCGACCACGAAGCCGGTGGCCTGCGCGCTGGTATTGCGCTCGGTGTCGAAGGAGCGCGTCTGATCGATCTCGATCGTGACCACGCTGCCGGCGATGCGCTCGAGCGTGCGTGCCCAATCGGCGGGCGGCGCGGTCGGGCCGGGCGCGGCAGCGGCGAGCGCCGCGGCCGGCAGCTTGCTGCCGGCAGCAGCACCCGTATTGGCGCCGGCTGAGGCGCCGGCGGCGAAGCCGGTCGCGCTCCATAATGTGGCCAAAGCCAGCGCGCAGGCTGGCGCCGATCGGCGTGCTCTCATGGTGCGTATCCGAAGTTGTCGCGAAAACGCGCGGCAAAGCTGGCCCAATCGTAGCTGTGCTGCTGCGTACCGTGGTGCTCGATCTTGATCGCGCCGGCCAGCGAAGCGATGCGGCCGGCGCCGGGCCAATCGCGCCGGGTCTGCAGGCCGAACAGCAGCCCCGCGCGATAAGCGTCGCCGCAACCGGTGGGGTCGGCGATGCACGCCGGCCGGGCCGGCGGAATATCGTGGCGCGCGCCGCCGGCATAGATCCAGGAGCCGTCGCCGCCACGCGTGACGATCAGTGCCTCGACGCGGCTGGCAATCTCTTCGTTGCTCCAGCCGGTGCGCTCGGTGAGCAGGCTGGCCTCGTAGTCGTTTACCGCGACCCAGGTGGCTTGCGCGATGAAGGCGCGCAGCGCCTCGCCATCGAACATCGGCAGGCCCTGGCCGGGATCGAACAGGAACGGGATGCCGGCGGCGCTGAACTGCGCGGCGTGCTCGATCATCGCCCGGCGGCCGTCGGGCGCGACCACACCGAGCTTGATGCCCGCCACATCGCCGACGCGATTGAGGTGCGCGTGATTCATCGCGCCGGGATGAAAGGCGGTAATCTGATTGTCGTCCAGATCGGTGGTGATGTAGGCCTGCGCGGTAAATTCCGCGTCGATACGCCGTACGCCCTGCAGCGCGATGCCGTACTGCTGCAGCCAACGCTCGTATGGGGCGAAATCGTGGCCCACCGTTGCCATGATCAGACCATCGCCACCGAGCAGCTTCAGGTTGTAGGCCATGTTGCCGGCGCAACCGCCAAAATTGCGGCGCATCTGCGGCGCAAGAAACGACACGTTCAGCATATGCAGGCGATCGGCCAGGATGTGCTCGCGAAAGCGCCCTTCGAAAACCATCACCGTGTCATAGGCCAGCGAACCGCAGATCAGTGCCGTCATGCCATTGCTCTCAGCGACCCAGCAACACCAGCGCCCACACGCAGGCCAGCAGCACGAAAGACATCAGCACCGCGGCCGAGCCGATATCCTTGGCCAGCCCCGCCAGTAGGTGACGCTCGAGGCCGATGCGATCGACAGTCGCCTCGATGGCGCTGTTGAGCAGCTCGACGATCAGCACCAGGAACACCGGCGCGATCAGCAGCGCGCGCTCGACGCCGCTGTGCCCCAGCCACAGGCCCAGCGGCGCCGTGATCACGGCGAAGCCCAGCTCCTGGCGAAACGCGGCTTCTTCGCTGAAGGCACCGTACAGACCCTGCCAGCTGGCGCCAAAGGCTTTGAACAGGCGCGTAAAGCCGCGCGGCTTGTCACGACCCATGTTCATAGCTCTTCCTTAGGGCAAGGGGCGATGCGCCAGGTCGAGCTCGCGGGCGGCGCGCACATCGTCGAGACGCCGTACCGGCATGCGGTGCGGCGCCGTGCGCAGAATCTCGGGCGTGCTGGCCGCCTCGCGTAGCACTTCGCTCATGGCGGCGACAAAGGCATCAAGGGTTTCTTTACTCTCGGTCTCGGTCGGTTCGATCAGCAGGCATTCTGGCACCAGCTGTGGAAAATAAGTAGTTGGCGCATGAAATCCGAAGTCGAGCAGCCGCTTGGCGACATCCATGGCGCTCACACCCAGCTCCTGCAGCTGCGACTTGAGGGTCAGGATGAACTCGTGGCTGGCGCGGCGCTGCGGATAGGCGGCCGTGAAGCCCGCCTGCTGCAGGCGTTTTAGCAGGTAGTTGGAATTGAGCGTCGCGTATTCACCGACGCGGCTCATGCCCGCGCGGCCCAGCATGCGCATGTATACATAGGCGCGCAGCAGCACGCCGGCGTTGCCCATGAAGCCGGCCAGCCGGCCGATAGACTGTGGCAGGTCCTGCGCCGTGAGCCAGTGATAGTGCGCCTTGCCCTCTGCCAGCGTGCGCGCCACCACCGGCTGCGGCAGCAGCGGCAGCAACCGCGGCCCCACGCCCACCGCACCCGCACCCGGTCCGCCGCCGCCGTGCGGCGTGGAGAAGGTCTTGTGCAG
>JAYUZE010000294.1:0-14514 GCA_043752035.1 Gammaproteobacteria bacterium | reverse complement strand
AGGCGCAGGCGTGGTGGCCGTCGACGCACTCATCAGGCTGAGCTAAGGAGCTAAGGTATGTCCCACGGCATCAAGGTGACACGCGACGGCGCAGTGCTGGAAGTGCGGCTCGACCGCCCAAAGGCCAATGCGATCGATCTGGCGGCCAGTCGCGCGCTGAACGATATAGTTGAAGAATTTCGCGACGACGACGCGCTGCGCATCGCGATTATCACCGGCACTGGCGAGCGCTTCTTCAGCGCCGGTTGGGATCTGAAGGCGGCGACTGCCGGTGAAGAATCGGACGAAGACTGGGGCCCGGGCGGCTTCGGCGGCCTGAACTACCCGCGCAATCTCAATAAGCCGGTGATCGCCGCGATCAATGGCATCGCCTGCGGCGGCGGGTTCGAGCTGATGCTGGGCGCGGACATTATCGTTGCCGAGGAACACGCGACTTTTGCGTTGCCGGAAATCAATGTCGCCGTGCTCGCCGATGCCGGCACCATCAAGCTGCGACGACGCATTCCCTATCATATCGCGGTCGAGTTTTTGATGACCGGGCGCTGGATGGATGCGGCCGAGGCGAAGCACTGGGGTCTCGTGAACCATGTAGTGCCCAAAGGCTCCGCACTCGCCAAGGCCCACGAAGTGGCGGCGAAGCTGGCGGCGGGCCCGCCACTGCTGTTCCCCGCAATCAAGCAACTGATGCGGCACAGCGAAATGGTGGCCGAACACGCGGCCTTTGAACTGCATGATGCTCTCGACAGCGTGCAGAAGGTATTGCGTTCCGATGATCTGAAGGAAGGCGCACGCGCTTTCACCGAAAAGCGTCCGCCGCGCTGGAGCGGGCGCTAGCGCGCCGTTGCAAGGCGCGGCCGATGAACACCAGCCTGGCTAGTCCCGCATTGGCGCGCGCGCCGACTTCGGCGGTAAGGCTGACGCTGCTGGTAGCACTGGTGATGTTCATCACCTATGTGGATCGCGGCAATCTTGCGACTGCTCTGCCGCTGGTGGAGAAGGAGTTGGGTCTCTCGCCCGAGAGGCTGGGTGCGCTGGGATCGGCGTTCTATTTCGCCTATGCACTGGCGATGATTCCTGCGGGCTGGCTGGCCGAGCGATTTGGCGGACGCGTGGTCCTGGCCGTAGGACTCATCATCTGGTCGCTGGCCACGATGCTGATGGGTTTTGCGGGTTCATTCGTTACGCTGTTGTTGCTGCGCCTGATGCTGGGTCTGGGCGAGAGCGCGGCATTCCCCTGTATGTCAAAGTTGCTGGCGACCGCAGTCGAACCCGCCAGGATCGGGCTCGCCAACGGTGTCATTGCTTTTGGCTATCTGATTGGTCCGGCGGCCGGCACGCTGATCGGTGGATTGCTGATGGCCCAGCTCGGCTGGCGGCCGGTGTTCGCCATCTTTGGCGTGTTGTCACTGCTCTGGCTGCTGCCGTGGAGTCGCACGGTCATTGCACCGGTGCACAAGTCGGCGGGCGCCGCCGGGCCACCGTTCGTTGAGATCCTGCGGCAGCGCGGATTGTGGGGCGCATCGCTCGGCCACTTCGCCTCGAACTACACTTTCTATTTCATACTGTTCTGGCTGCCCGAGTACCTGGTCAAGGAACGCGGCATGTCACTCTCGCAGATGGCGGCGGTGGCCAGCGGTGCCTATCTGGTGAATGCGCTGGCCGCAGCCCTCTCCGGTTGGGCGACCGATCATTGGGTGCGATCCGGACATTCAAGGAACCTGGCCTACAAGTGCATCATGGCGCTCAATCACAGTGTGGCGATCGGCTGCATGATGGGCATCGTGCTGCTGCCGGCCGGCGCGTCCATAGTTTGCCTGTACGCTTATCAGGTCGCGATGGGCTTTTCTTCGCCAGGCACCTTCGCGATTCCACAGATTCTGGCCGGACCCATGGCGGCGGGCCGCTGGGTCGGCGTTCAGAACATGTGCGGTAACCTTGCGGGCATCGGCGCCCCGTGGATTACGGGCTTGATTCTGGGCGCCACGGGGCACTACGAGCGCGCCTTCGGTCTGGCGGCGCTGATCAATGTGCTGGGCCTCTTGGGTTGGGTGGTTATACTGCCCAGGATCGCGCCGATTGCCTGGCGCGGACGGAGCGCAACATGAGCCAGATCTCGGTCGTTGAGTGGCGGCTGCGACGCGAACTCGCGGCCTGCTTCCGCCTGATTGCGCACTTTAAAATGACCGACCTGATCTATACGCACGCGACCCTGCGCCTGCCAGGCGCAGAAGGCTGCTTTCTGATTAATCCCTACGGCCTGATGTTCGATGAGATCAAGGCCTCGGATCTGCTGAAGATTCGCCCGGACGGGAGCGTGATGGATGCTGGTCCGGGGCTGATCAATCTGGCCGGCTTCGTGATCCACGGCGCGATCCATGGGGCGCGCGAGGATGCCCATTGCGTGGTGCACACCCACACCAGGGCGGGCTGCGCCGTGGCGGCGCAGCGCGATGGACTGTTGCCGATCAATCAGATCTCGCTTGAGTTCTACAACAAGGTGGCCTATCACGCTTACGAAGGTGTTTCCTACGATCTCGACGAGCAGCGGCGCCTGGTCCAGGACGTAGGCAACAAGCCGGTAGTGATCCTGCGCAATCACGGCCTGTTGACGCTGGGCGCTACGGTGTCGCAGGCCTTCCTGCGCATGTACTACCTGGAAAAGGCCTGCGACATCCAGCTCGCGGCACAGGCCTCCGGCGCGCCGCTGCTGCTGCCATCGGCCGAGGTGTGCGAGCGCACCGAACGGCAATACAGCGCGCCACCGCCGGCGCCCAACGCACAGCTGGTGTCTGATCCGGACGGCATGGCCTTAAGCTGGCAGGCGCTGCTGCGCTTACTCGATCGCATCGATCCGGGTTACAGGAACTGATCAGCCGCCCAGGGGTCTCAGCATTGAGCGCGAGATGATGTGGCGCTGGATCTCACTGGTGCCGTCCCAGATGCGCTCGATACGCGCATCGCGCCAGATGCGCTCCAGCGGCAGATCGCTCATCAATCCCATGCCGCCGTGTATCTGCAGCGCTTCGTCGGCGACCATCGCCAGCGTCTCGGTGGCCTTGAGCTTGGCGATCGCCATGTCGGCATCGGTGGCGACGCCCTTGTCCTTCTTCCAGGCGGCTTCCAGCACCAGCAACTCCGCCGCCCTGAGTTCCACGGCCATGTCGGCCAGCTTGAAGCCGATGCCCTGGAATTTGCCGATCGACTGGCCAAACTGCACCCGGTCCACCGCCCAGCGCTTGGCCAGCTCGAGCGCCCGATCGGCGCGTCCGAGACAACAGGCGGCTACCTGCAGACGTGTGGCACCGAGCCAGGTGTTGGCGACCTCGAAACCCTGACCCACCTCGCCCAGCACCGCACTCGCGGGCACGCGGCAATCGCTGAATTGCAGGATGCAGTTGTTGTACCCGCGATGCGAGACATTGCGATAACCGGGCAGCACCGTGAAACCGGGGTGACCCATGTCGATCAGGAATGCGGTCATGATCTTGCGCGGTGTGCGCCCGGTCTGATCGGTGCCGGTCGCCGCGAGCAGGATCACGAAGTCGGCGTGATCGGCGTGGCTGATGAAATGTTTGGTTCCATTGATTACGAAATCATTGCCCGAGCGCACCGCCGCGGTCTTCATACTGCGTAGGTCAGAGCCGGCGCCCGGCTCACTCAGTGCCAGGCAGTCGGTACGCTCACCTCGCACCGCCGGCAGCAGGTAGCGCTCGCGCTGCTCGCCTTTGCAGGCCAGCAGAATGTTCGACGGGCGCCCCACGCCACAGTAGTGCAGCGCGTAGTTCGCGCGCCCCAATTCCTTCTCGTAGAGCACCCAGGTGACGGTGTCGAGGCCACCGCCGCCGACTTCGGTCGGCATGTTGGCGGCATAGAGCCCGGCCGCCATGGCCTTGGCACGGATGCTGGCCAGCAGTTCGGGGCGCAATACGCCGGAGTCCTCGACCTCTTTCTCGTGCGGGTACAGCTCGTTCTCGACGAATTCCCGCGTGGTGGCGACGATCAGCTGCTGCTCATCGGTCAATGAAAAATCCATGCTGCGCTCTCCGCTCTGAACTATTTGCCGCCCGCCCGCGGCGCACCCACCGAGCGCCCAGCTTCCGGCGGCAACGGCTCCTTCGACTGAGAGGTCTGCAGCTGCTCGAGCACGCGCCGGATGGCATCGGGCATCGCGGCGGTCTTGCCGGTAGCGGTGTTCACATGCAAGTGCATCTGCTCACCGGTGGCGGCCAGCGCCTGGTCGCGGCTGCGATACACGCTGTGCATCACGTGCAAGCGCTTGGCGTCCACTTTCAGCACGCGACTTTCCACACTATACATCTCGCCGTTGCGCAATTCTGCGCGATGCGTGTTGTGAGTTTCCACGGTGTAGAACATGTGACCGCCGGCGCGGTAGTTCTCATCAACGTCGACGCGGCGGTAGAGTGCGTCCATCGCGTCGCCAAACACCTGGTGGTAGCGCGAATCGGTCATGTGACCGTTGTAGTCGATCCACTCGGGGCGCACCGAGCCCATGAGCGCAGCCCATTCATTGCCGTTGTCGGATCGCTGCGCGGCTGCTGACGATTGGGTGGCATACAGGCGCGCCTCGAGCGCGCGCAGTGTGGCACCAGCGCCGATATTGTACTGACGCAGCACCTGCTGGATCGCGACCAGGTAGTCATCGCGCAGCCGCTCCAGCTCGCGTATCGATCGACCGGCGGCCTGCGCTTGCGTGCCGGTGACCATCTTGTCGATCAGCGACTCGGTGAGTTCGGGAGCTTCGAGCTTGGTCCACGGCCACTTCAGACACGGGCCGAACTGCTTGAGCATGTGGCGCATACCCGGCTCGCCGCCCGCCAGGTGATAAATGAGGTTTGTGCCCATCGCCGCCCAGCGCAGGCCCGGGCCATAGATGATCGAGTCGTCGAGCTCGCCCGTGGTCGCGATATCGTCGTTGACCATGTGCAGGATCTCGCGCCAGATGGCTTCCTGCAGGCGATCGGTAAGGTGGCCGGGAATCTCGCGCCGCACATGCAGTGCATGCATGCCGATGAAAGTGTAGAACTCACGCGCCGCCTCGATCGCGGCGCCAGCGGTGCGCGCCCCGCCGACGAGCTCTACCAGAGGCAGCAGGTAGACCGGGTTGAAGGGATGTGCGACCAGGAAGCGCTCGGGCGCCACCATGTCACGCTGCAGATCGGTAGGAGTAAGTCCTGAGGTGCTTGAGGCAATGATCACGTCGGCCGGAGCGGTGCGGCTGACCTCCGCCAGCACGCGCTGTTTGAGCTCGAGCTGCTCGGGGATATTTTCCTGGATCAGATCGGCGTGACGGGCCATTGCGGTGGCATCGGTGGTGAAAGACAACCTGCCCTTGGCCGGCAGCGGCGCGATGGTCAGGCGCGACAGCGCCGGCTCCGCATTGGCAACCGCATCGCGGATCCACTGTTCCATCATCGGGTTGGAGTCGACGGCCACGACGTCAATGCCAAAGTGCAGCGCGCGCGCTGCCCAGCCACCGCCGATTACGCCCGTGCCCAGCAGACCCAGTGTCTTCACCTTTCTCATCGCAATTCCCGTTCCTCTTTAATGCGTCTGCGCCGGAGCATCCGGCTCGAGCCCGCGATCGGCAAGCTCGGCCGCGGCCCATTCCTTCTCGATATCCAGCGAGCGGCAGCTCAGCAGGTAAACGATTGCCGAGACCGGCAGGCCGACTAGCATTGCCAAGTCGGCATCGCCCATGGCCCTGGCCGCCGGACCTACGAAGAAGCCCTTAATGCTGAAAAACGGCACCATCGCCGCGAAACCGCCGAGGTAGGCCAGTAGGCCGCGCCAGCTCCAGCGCCCGTAGATGCCGTGCGGATTGAAGATCTCGCGTACCGAATAGCGGCATTTTCTCACCCAGTAGAAATCGACCAGATTGATGGCGGTCCACGGCGTGAACAGGTACAGCAGCACTGCCAGCAGATCGTCGAAGCGATTGACGAAATCCTTGGAGGCCAGCAGCGCAATGCCGATCGAGCCGACGCCGGCGACAGCCAAGCTTAGCAAGCGCGCTCTGACGCTGGCACGCTGCGGCTTGAAGCAGTCAGCTACGCTCAACAAGGTCAGAGATGCACCGTAGAAGTTGAGCGCCGATATGGTGATCAGGCCCAGTAGCGAGCCCGCCAGCAGCACGCGACCGAACCCGGGCACGATGGCATCGGCGGCGCTCTGCATGGCTGCAGCCACCTCCGCTTGCGGGCTCAAGGCCGAGGCGAAAGTGCCGACCAGCATCATCCACACGCCGCCGATGAAGGCGCCGATGTAGGTCCACATGAACGAGGCCAGTACGCCGACTTTGGCCGGCAAGTAACGCGAATAGTCGCTGACATAGATGGACCAGCTGATCTGGTAGGCCGCGGCTGCGAAGAACTGCACCATGAAGGGAGTCTGTCGGAATTCTCCCCACCGCAGCAGGCCATCGGGCAATCGCACCGTGAACAGCGCGCCCAGGGTGAACACCGTGAGCAAAGCGATCATTACGTAAGCGGTGACGCGCTGCGCCCGATGAATCCAGTCGTAGCCGATTACCGCCACGGCCAAGCCAGCTGCCAGGAACCAGACGGTGGTCGAGCTGTCGGCGCCCGGCCCCGCACCTGTCAATTGGCGTACCGCCTGCGCGGCGAGCACCCCATTGAAGGCGTTGTAGCCGATGTAGCACACCATTGCGACAAACCAGACCAGCAGTGCGCCGAGATAGCCAAATTGCGGCCGCGACTGGATCAGCTGTGGCAAGCCCAGTTGCGGCCCCTGGGTGGAGTGAAAAGCCATAAAGAAAGTGCCCAGCACGCAGCCGCCGATCACGGCGGTGGCAGTCCACAAGAGGGTGCCACCGAGTGCAATGCCCAACACGCCGACTGCGAGCGTTGCCAGATGTGCGTCACCCGAGAACCACACCGGCCACAGGTCGCGCACTTTGCCGTGACGCTCGGCGTGCGGAATGTAGTCGATGGAATGCGATTCGATCAGCGGTCGATCAGCCACCTGAAACTCCCCTCAAGCATTGACGTCCACGACTATCCGGCCACGCACCTGGCCCTGCAGTATTGCAGCGGCGACTTGCGGCACCTCGGCGAGCGGCACCACTGAGTCCAGTGCACTCAGGCGCTCGCTCGGTAGGTCACTGCGCAGGCGCTCCCAAGCCCTGAGGCGCGGCTCGCGCGGGCACAGCACGGAATCGATGCCCAGCAGGCTTACGCCGCGCAACAGAAAGGGAATCACGGTGTGCTCGAGCTTGCTGCCACCCGCAAGCCCGACCGCGGCCACCGCGGCACCATATTTGGATTGCGCCAATACCCGGGCGAGCGTATTGCCACCGACAGAATCGATGCAGCCGCCCCAGCGCTCGGTCTCCAGGGGCCGCTTGGCGGCATCTGCGAACGCGGAGCGATCGATGATGACGCTGGCGCCCAACTGCCGCAGGTATTCGTGCGTGTCGCCGCGCCCGGACGAGGCGACCACCTGGTAGCCGCGCGTTGCCAGGATTGCGGTGGCGACCGAGCCGACGCCTCCGGCAGCCCCAGTCACCAGGATTTCGCCCGAGGCCGCAGTCATGCCGTGCGCCTCCAGCGCGGTCACAGCGAGCATTGCCGTAAACCCGGCCGTGCCGATCACCATGGCCTGTCGGCTGTCGAGCCCCGCCGGCAGCGGCACCAGCCAGTCGCCATTGACACGGGCGCGTTGCGCACATCCTCCCCACTGCACTTCGCCAACGCGCCAACCCGTGAGCACGACCTGGTCGCCAGCGCGCCAGGATGGATGCGAGGATTCCAGTACGCTGCCCGCAAAGTCGATGCCGGGCACATGCGGATAGCGCTTGACGAGGCCACCGGCGCCAGTGACTACCAATCCATCCTTGTAGTTGATGCTGGAGTAATCGACCGCGACAGTGACATTGCCTGGCGGCAGCGCCTGGTCTTCCAGTTCGCGGATGCAAGGCGTGACCTTGCCACCCTCTTCGGTCAGCAGCAGCGCTTTGAACATGCTTCGGGGCCCCGTCTGGACGCGGTTCAGTTAAGTCAATGGACGGCATTATCGCAAATAACCGTCGCCCGCAGCGGCCCGGCCTGCCTATTTTTCCGTAGTGTTTTCCGACTGGGTAGTCGGCGCCGCAGCAACCGGCGTTGCCGGACTTTCGCGGTGATAGGGCAACCAGCCATAGATTTCGGGCGAAGTCTGTGGGTAAGCGAGAAAATGCTCCGGCGATTCCACCAAGCGTTCGGCCCGGCGTCGCGACAGACGCCACATGCCAAACAGCGTGAACAGCAATGTCAGTGCAAACACGTAGATGAAGAAGGCGTTGGGTGCGATCAGCTGTATCGCGAAGGTGCCGGTGGTCGGGCCGATCGAGGCACCCAGTGCCCACACGAACAGCAATGTCGAGGAGAGTGCCACATAGTCAGCTGCGACTGCGCGATCGTTAGCATGCGCCACGCCCACCGCATAGAGGCTCTCGGCCAGTCCGCCGAAGATAGCAAACAACCCGGCCATCACCAGGAACGGCGTGGCGTGATTCGCCGACACCAGTGCCGCGGCCACTGCCAGGATGCCGGCACCCAGACCAATCAGTGCATACAGGCGATCGATCTGGTCGGAGAAATAGCCAATCGGCCATTGCAGGAACAGGCCGCCCAGCGACACGCAGGCCATCAGCATCACAATATGGCGCTGATCGAAGCCAATGCGTTCGCCGAACAAGGGCCCGACCGTAGTAAAGGCTGTGAGGATCAGGCCATTGAGCAGGCAGGCCACTACGCTGACCGGAGAATTACGCAAGGCTTTGAGGATCTCGAGTTTGACCCGGTGCGGCAGCACCGGTGCTTGTACATTGATGGCCACCATCGGCACCAACGCCAAAGTCGTGGAAATGCCAGCGATGAACAGCAACTCCGGACCGCGTACGTTCAGATTCTGTCCGAACAACTGGCCCAGACCGAAGAAGCAGCCATACACCAGTACGTAGATGGTCAGCACGCGGCCGCGCTGCGCGTTGGGCGCCAGCGCGTTGAGCCAGCTCTCGACGATCACTGCCAGTCCGGCAGCGTTGATACCAATCAGGAAGCGCAGCAGCATCAACATTGGCACGCTGTCGGCGAAATGCAGACCGAGTATCGCCACTGCCTTCAGACCGGCGAAGGTGGCGTAGGCGCGCTCCAGGCCCACTGGCGAAATGAATTTATGGGCGTACAGGCAGGAAGTCAGGAAGCCGACCGCCTCGGCCGTGGCGATCAGGCCGATCACACCGGCCGACAAGCCCATGGATGAAAAACGCAGTGGCAGCAGTGAGCCGAGCATGCCGGCGCCGAACATGATCAGCGCGGTGCTGACCAGTGGCAGCGCTACGCGCCATGGAATGGCATCGGATGCGCGGCTCATAGCGAGCGAAACTCGACGATCAGCAGACCTATCGCCCGGCTGCGCCCGGCATTGCGCAGCTGGTGGGCGACATCGGCCGGATAGCGCAGGTTGTCGAGCGGGCTGCCCAGCGCCTGGCGGCTACCCGATTGCACTTCGATGCGTCCACTGACGATGGTCAGGTGCTCGCGCGTACCGGCGGTGTGCGCCTCGCTGGCGAGCACGCCGCCCGGCTGCATCAGCAACTGATACCACTCGAAGCGACCCGCGAGTTCCACGGGACTGACGACGCGCAATTCGCACTTGCCGTCCTGGCTGCGTATTACCGGCACGCTCGAATCGCGCACCGTCTGGATCGCGCCGCCCTCGCCGGCTTCGGCCGAACCCAGCAGTTGGGTCAGCGGCACGCCGAGCGCGTTGGCCAGGCGCCAGACCACCGCCACCGTGGGATTGGCACGCTGGCGCTCGATCTGCGAGAGCATCGACTTGGACACGCCAGAGCGGCGCGACAGGGCGTCCATCGACAAGGCCCGCGCCTCGCGCAGCGCAGCCAATGCGGCGCCGATGCGCGGCGGCTGACTGGCGGGCTTGGCAGGTCTGGCGGCTGGACGTCGAGGTGGCATCAGCTGGGTCCGGTTGCGGCAACCTTGCGGCCGCCATGGTACCTGAAAGCCAGCGCTCCAGTTCTTGATAGGAAACAGTTGTTCTGTATACTGCACGCGACCGGCTGTCGGGCCTGATTGGCGAATTCAAGGGGGCGGCGTGAAGGCGGCAGCGTTTTACGAGCTGGCGCGCAGCACACTCGAGGAGCTGCGGACCCAGGGACTGTACAAATCTGAGCGGCAGCTCAGCTCGCCGCAGAATGCCCGCATTCGGGTTGGCACCGGCGCCGACAGCAGTGCTGGAGCCAGTCATCCCGATCATGAGCTGATCAACCTCTGCGCCAACAACTATCTGGGCCTTGCCGATCATCCAGCGGTGATCGCCGCGGCTCACGAGGCGCTCGACAAATACGGCTATGGCATGGCCTCGGTTCGCTTCATCTGCGGCACGCACGGTATTCACCGCGAGCTCGAGGCGCGCCTGGCTGCCTTCTTGGGCACCGAGGATACGATTCTGTACTCCTCCTGCTTCGACGCCAACGGCGGCCTGTTCGAAACTCTGCTGGGCGAAGCAGATGCGGTGCTCTCCGATGCACTGAACCATGCCTCGATCATCGATGGCATACGCCTGTGCAAGGCGCGCAAATACCGCTATGCCAATTGCGATCTTGCCGATCTTGAGGCGAAGCTGCGCGAAGCGGTGAGCGCGCGCACGCGGCTGATCGTCACCGACGGCGTGTTCTCTATGGATGGCAGCTTCGCGCCGTTGGCTGGTGTGTGCGATCTGGCCGAGCGCTACGACGCGTTGGTGGTGGTTGATGACTCGCACGCCACGGGTTTCGTCGGTGCGCGGGGACGCGGCACGCCCGAGCGCGCCCAGGTGATGGGGCGCGTCGATCTGCTGACCGGCACCTTCGGTAAGGCGCTGGGCGGTGCCGCCGGCGGTTACGTCGCGGGCAAGCGCCCGGCGATCGACTGGCTGCGCCAGCGCTCGCGCCCTTACCTCTTTTCAAATTCGGTGCCGCCGGTGATTGCCGCGACTACCCTACGCGTGCTCGAACTGGTCACTGCCGGCGATGAGCTGCGGGCGCAGCTCGCACGCAACGCACAGCAGTTTCGTGCGGGTCTTGGCGCGGCGGGTTTCACGCTCAAGCCCGGCGAGCATCCGATCGTGCCGGTGATGATCGGCGATGCGGCGCTGGCGGTGCGCATGGCCAATCGGCTGCTGGAGCTGGGCATCTATGTCATAGGCTTCGCGTTTCCGGTGGTACCCCGCGGCGAGGCGCGCATCCGTACGCAGCTCAGCGCGGCGCACACGCCGGCACAACTGCAGCGGGCCATCGAGGCGTTCTCGGTAGCAGGGCGCGAATTGGGAGTGATCCGATGAAGGCATTGGTCAAGGCCAGGGCCGAGAAAGGCATCTGGATGCAGGACATCGCCGAGCCCAGCTATGGGCCCAACGATGTGCTGATCCGCATGAAGAAAACCGCCATCTGCGGCACCGATATGCACATCTGGCATTGGGACGACTGGGCGCAGCGCACGATCCAGGTGCCGATGGCAGTCGGCCATGAATATGCCGGCGAAATCGTCGCCATGGGCAGCGAAGTGCGCGGCCTGGCCATTGGCGACCGCGTGTCGGGTGAGGGCCATATTACCTGCGGGTACTGCCGAAATTGCCGCGCCGGCCGCCGCCACTTGTGCCGCAACACCGTCGGTGTGGGCGTGAATCGGCCCGGCTGCTTTGCCGAGTTGATGTCGCTGCCGGCCAGCAATGTCTTCAAGTTACCGCCGGCGATCAGCGACGATATCGCCTCGATCCTGGATCCGCTCGGCAATGCTACGCACACCGCTTTGGCCTTCAACCTCGTGGGCGAAGATGTGTTGATCACCGGCGCCGGTCCGATCGGCATCATGGCGGTGGCGATTGCCCGCTTTGTGGGCAGCCGGCATGTCGTGGTCAGCGATGTCAATCCCTACCGGCTGGAGCTGGCGCGCAAGATGGGTGCTTCGCGGGCGCTGGACGTGCGCAGCGAAACGCTCGATGAGGCCATGCAGTCGCTGAAGATGGAAGAAGGCTTCGATGTCGGGCTGGAGATGTCGGGCGTGCCCTCGGCCTTCCGGGAGATGCTGCGTACGATGCATCATGGCGGCAGCATTGCGATGCTGGGTATCATGCCGCAGGACGCGGGTATTCATTGGGACCAAGTGATCTTCAAGGGCCTGGTGTTGAAAGGCATCTACGGACGCGAAATGTTCGAAACCTGGTACAAGATGTCGAGCATGCTGCAGAGCGGGCTGGATATCTCGGCCGTGATCACTCATCGATTGCCGGTGCAGGAGTATCGCTTTGGTTTCGAGACCATGGCTGGCGGCCATAGTGGCAAGATCATTCTCGACTGGGCAGCCTGAGCGATGACTCTCAGCGTACTCGATATATTCAAGGTAGGCATAGGCCCATCGAGCTCCCACACGATGGGGCCGATGAACGCCGCGCGCCGCTTCGTGCTCGATCTCGTCAAGCGTGGCCTGCTCGAAAGCACCACCGAAGTGCGCGCCGAGCTCTACGGTTCGCTCGCACTCACGGGTCTCGGCCACTGTACCGATCGCGCGATCCTGCTGGGTCTCGAGGGCAAGTCGCCCGAGACGCTCGACCCCGCGGCGGTCGAGGGCCAGCTGGCACGCATCCGCAAGGACGGCCGCCTGCTGCTGGCGGGCGAGCGCGAGATTGCCTTCAACGAACGCGCGCATCTGCTCTGGCATCGTGACATGACCTTGCCGGGCCACCCGAACGGCATGCGCTTCAGCGCCCGCGACGCGCTGGGCAAGACCCTGGCCAGCGATGAATACTATTCTCTGGGCGGCGGCTTCATTGCCCGCGCCGATGAACTGACGAATGATCCCGGCGCCGTGGCCAGCGTCAATGTGCCCTTCCCCTTCAACTCCGGCGATGAGTTGCTGGAGAGCGCGCGTCGCCATGGCCTGGAGCTGCACGAACTGGTGCTGGCCAACGAAACTGCATTCCGCGATCCCGAGCAGACACAGGCTGCACTGCTGAAGCTCTGGGCAGTGATGCAATCGTGTATCGAGCAAGGCTTCGCAGCGCAGGGCCTGCTGCCCGGTGCACTTAAAGTGCGGCGACGCGCACCGAAGCTCTATCGGCAATTGGTCGAGGCCGGCGCAGCCTCGCCGATGCAGGCGCTCGATTGGGTCAACGCTTTTGCGTTGAGTGTGAATGAAGAAAATGCTGCTGGCGGTCGCATGGTAACGGCGCCGACCAACGGCGCCGCCGGCATCGTGCCCGCGGTACTAGCCTATTACCGTCGCTTCGAGCCCGGAGCATCCGATGAAGGCGTGAAGCGCTTCCTGCTGGTAGGCGGTGCGATTGGCATGCTCTATAAGAAAAATGCCTCGATCTCGGGTGCTGAATCGGGTTGCCAGGGCGAGGTCGGCGTGGCCTGTTCGATGGCGGCGGCTGGGCTGGTAGCTGCGCTGCACGGCACCAACGAGCAGATTGAAAATGCGGCCGAGATTGGCATGGAGCACAACCTCGGCCTGACGTGCGATCCGATCGGCGGCCTGGTGCAGATTCCCTGTATCGAGCGCAACGCGATGGGAGCCGTGAAAGCGATCAACGCGGCACGGTTGGCGATGCATGGCGATGGCAAGCACAAGGTGTCGCTCGATCAGGTGATGGCCACGATGCGGCAGACCGGCAAGGACATGTCGTCCATATATAAGGAGACCTCCCAGGGCGGGCTGGCGGTCAACGTGCCCGAATGCTGAAGCGCGAGGCGGCTGGCACATCCCCGACCTGACATATTCCAGCCGGCGGCTTTCTCAGGAGCCGAGCTTTTCCCAGATTTTTCTCTGCACGGTCTTTCCGGCAGCGGATTCGCGCGTGCGGCTGAATATCAAGTGCCGGCCGACGACCTGCACCTGTTGGGCATAGCTCGCGCCCTCCTCGCCGGTATACAGCGCGGTCTGCACCCGATGGGTCACCGTGGCGGATTCGGCGCTGAGCTCCCAGGTGCCAAAGTAGGCGTAGTAACCGTCGAGCAATTTTGCCTTCGATCTGGTGACTGTGGATTTCCGGGTGGCGCCAGGTCGCGTTGCAGGGGCATCCACTCGGGGGCGGGCCGCAGCCGCGATCTGCACGCTGACCCATCCGGAAGCATCGTAAGTCAGCAGCCCGGTAGTGCCGGAGCCATAAAATGGATCTGCCCGGGTGCCGGTGGAGTCTTCAACTTCAATACTGAGCAGCCGCCAGCTCCCCACCAGATCTTGCCGTGTGAGGCGGGCACTTGCAGCCTGCTGCTCAGCGATAGCCCAAGGCATTGCAGCACTCAGCAGCGCAACGGCCCACAGCATGGGCATCGCGCGCAGCCTCACGGGCTGGCGCTCGCAGCAGCCAGCCCTTCCAGCGCCAGCCGCCGGTTGGGATAGGTGTTCAGTGCTTGCTTGAACGCGTCGAGCGCCGGCCCCCGTTGGCCATCGGCCAGCAGTAGTTCGCCCAGCAGCTCATCGAAGGGCTTCACCG
>JAYUZE010000293.1:0-7020 GCA_043752035.1 Gammaproteobacteria bacterium | reverse complement strand
GTTGGCGCCCGCCGGCACATCGCTGATCGCCACCACGCTGCTGATCAGGCTGCGATCGGCATTGCGCCCGAGCGTCGCCACCAGCTGCACGCGCACCAGAGGTGGGCCATCGCCCTGGTATTCAGCCTGGAAACGCTTGATTTCCAGCTGCAGCAGGTAGTCGGCGTCGAGCGGCACGCCATCGCTCTGCACAGCGCGGAAACGCCCCGCAGCGCGCAGCGCATCGATCGCGCCGGCCTGCACCAGATCGGGGAGCGGTGCTGCCCAGCGACTGTGGGCATAGAAGTCAAAGCGCTGGCCGCTGCGAGTCAGCGCGATGTTGTCGCTGTCCAGGCCCGGCGCGCACAGTGGGCGCAGCACCTTGACCGTGACGGCGGCCGGCGACTGATTCGCAGCTGCGCCCGGCAATGACGGCGAGAGCGTGTAGACCTGTATAAGTGCCTGCTTGCTTTGCAATCCCGAGCAGCCTGCCGCGCACACCGCCGCCGCGACCAGCGGCAGCAGCAGCGCGTGCCCGCGCATCGAATCGAAGCGGCTCATTGTGGCACCTCCACGCCAGCGCCCACCGGCTGGTACAGCAGCTGCGACGGATTCTCGCGCAGACTCTTAGAAAGCAACTGGAATTCGCGCGCCGCCGCGCGACTATCGCGCGCCAGCGCTTCGATTTCCGGCAGACCCTGCTGCATGAAGCCGCCAATGGCCTGGCGATTCTCGGCGATCAGGCCGTCGATCTGGCTGCTGGCGGTAGCGAGATGATCAGCAGTGGCGCGCAGCCGCGCCAGCGCCGCCGCCAGGTCGGGCGCTGCGGTTTCAGAGGCCACGCGCACCTTGTCGATGACTGCGCGCGCTTCGCTGGTGGCGCTGCGCAGGTCGGCGATCAGCGCACCGGAATCGCGCGCCGCCTGCGGCAGCGTACTGCCAGCGCGCTCCAGGTTCTCGGCCAGGCGCGTGATGGCGGCGATATTTTCATCGGAGAGCATACGGTTGGCGCGCGTGGCCAGCTCGCCGACGCGGCCGGCCACTTCCGGCAGGCTGCTGACGAACTCCTCGAAATTGGAGCGGATCGAACGGATCACCGGATAGCGCTCGCTCTCCACACGCTCCATCAGCCGTCGCGGCACGGCACCGACCCGCTCCTGCCGCAGATCGATGTACAGCAAGCCGGTCACGCCCTGCAGCGAGAGCTCGGCCAGCGTACGCTCGGAAATCGGCGCCGAGGAATCGATATCCACCAGCACTTGCACGCGATCGGCGGCGCGCCGATCGACGCGGATGCGCACCACGCGGCCGACGTCGACGCCCAGATAACGCACCTGCCCGCCCTCGGAAAGCCCGCTGACGCTGCCGTCGAAATACACTTCGTAGCGCGTGTAATGACGCGCCTCGCGGCTGTCGCTGTACCAGTAGACGAACAGCGCCGCCATGATCGCCACCAGCAGCATGAAGGCGCCTACCGCTACGTAATTGGCTTCACGTTCCATGCTGCGCTCCCCGCTGCCGCGCTCGTTCGCCCTGGAAGTATGCATGAATCCACGGCTGGGTATTCCGGGCGATGCCCTCGAGCGTATCGCAGATCATGCGCCCCTCGACCAGCACTCCGACCCGGCTGCAGGTGCGGAAAATGGTATCCAGATCGTGGGTGATCATCACCACCGTGAGCTTGAGCTCGCCCTGCAGGTACAGCAGCAACTCGTCGAAGGCCGCGGCACTGATCGGATCGAGCCCCGAGGTGGGCTTGTCGAGGAACAGCAGCCGCGGGTCGAGTGCCAGAGCGCGCGCGAGCGCCACGCGCTTGATCATGCCGCCCGAGAGCTGCGCCGGGTACTTGTGCGCCGCCTCGGGCTCCAGGCCAACCAGCCGGAGCTTCAGCATCGCCAGCTCATTGAGCCAGCGCACGTCGAAATATTGATATTCGATCATTGGCAGCTGCACGTTCTGCAGCACGGTCAGCGAGCTGAACAGCGCGCCATGCTGGAAGGTGACACCGTATCCGGCCTTGGCATGCCGCAGCTCGGCCGGCTTGAGCGTGCCGAGCTCGCGTCCCGCGAGCAGCACGGTGCCGGCGCGCGGCTTCTGCAGGCCGAGGATACTGCGCAGCAGCACCGACTTGCCTGATCCCGAGCCGCCGACGATGCCGAATACTTCGCCTTCCATGACCTGCATGTTGACGTCCTGGTGCACGCTTTGGCGTCCAAAGCGGTTGACCAGCCCGCGCACTTCCACCAGCGCGGCCATTAGATGTCCATCTTCATGAACAGCACGGCGAACAGCGCATCGGCGAGTATCACGAAGAAGATTGCCTGCACCACCGCCAGCGTAGTCAAGCGGCCCAGATCGCGCGAGGAGCCGCGCACCCGCATGCCGCACCAGGTGCCGGCCAGTGCGATCAGCACCGCGAATACCGGCGCCTTGATGATGCCCACCCAGAAAGTGGTGCTGCCGATCGCCTCGTTGGCGCGGTTCAGGTATTGCACCAGCGGCATGCCCAGCAGCACATGGCACAATAAGCCGCCGCCGATCAGTCCGACGAAGTCGGCGATCACCGTCAGCAGCGGCAGCGCAATGATCAGGCCCATCACCCGCGGCAATACCAGCACTTCCATCGGATCCACGCCGATCGCCTGCAAGGCATCCACTTCCTCGTTCAGGCGCATCGCGCCGATCTCGGCGGCAAAGGCGCTGCCCGAGCGCCCGGCGACAATGATCGCAGTGAGCAGCACAGCCAGTTCGCGCAGCACACCGACCGTGACCAGGTCGACCACGAAGATGTCGGCGCCGAACTTGCGCAGCTGTTGCGCGCCCATGTAAGCCAGGATCACACTGATCAGAAAACCGATCAGCGCCACGATCGGAATGGCGGTGATGCCGGTGTCATAGACATGGCGCGTGATCGAGGTCGGTCGCCAGCGGCGCAATTGTACGCCACCACGCACGGCCGCAAAGGTGACGCGACCCACGAATTCGAGTGCGGATTCGAGCAGCTCCCAGGTGCGCACCGTGCGCCGCCCCAGGCCCTCGACTGCCGTGGCGGCATCGAGCCATTCGCCACTCTCGGCAGTCTGCTGGGCGCCCGCCGCGGGCGCCGTCAGCGTACGGGCCAGCAGGTCGAGCGCCGGCGGCGGTGGTCCGGAAAAGCCGGTGCGCACGCCCGAGGCCTCGGCGCGCGCCAGGTAGTCGCGCAGTAGCCAGGCCGCAGAAATGTCGAACTGCACGCCGGCCGCCGCTACGTGCAGGCGCTCTACACCGCCCAACGGCACCGCGGCGAGCTCATCGCCGATGGCGCTGAGCGCGGCAACGCGCCACTCGCCGGCCAGCGCGAGTACGACGCCGTCGCCCTCCTGCCGCGCCGTGCAATACATCTCAGTGCACGCTTAAGCCAGGGTCTTGTGTGTGCCGTCGCATAGCGGTGCCTTGTGGCTGCGCTTGCAGGCGCAGAGCCAGACTTTCCCGGAGTGATTCGGCGTGTAGGCCAGCGGGCTGAAGGGCCCGCCCTTGTGTGAACCATCGCAGTAGGGTTGGCTGGCCGACTTGCCACAGGCGCACCAGAAATAGGTCTTGCCGGCCTCGACGTCGACGACGATCGGCGCGCGCGCGGCAATGACAGCCTCGGTCATGGATTACCCCTGCACAACAGATTCAATCGGCGCGATGGACACACTCTATAATGCCACTAAAATCAGGGTCCTCTAGTACTCCTCAAGCCCCCCGGAGCTTTAATGAAGCAGCCCATGAATGTCGCCATCACCGGCGCCGCCGGCCAGATCGGCTACGCCCTCGCCTTCCGCGTCGCTTCGGGCCAGATGCTGGGGCCAGACCAACCAGTCAACCTTCACCTGCTGGAAATCACAGCAGCGCTCCCCGGGCTCCAGGGCGTGCTGATGGAACTGAACGATTGCGCTTTTCCGACACTCAACCGGGTGGTGGCAACCGATGATGCACAGGTGGCTTTTCGCGACTGCCACGCGGGGCTGCTGGTCGGCGCGCGGCCGCGCGGCCCGGGCATGGAACGCAAGGACCTCTTGCTCGCCAACGCGGCGATCTTCTCTGCACAGGGGAAGGCCCTCAACGCTGTGGCCGATCGCGGCGTGCGCGTGCTGGTCGTCGGGAACCCGGCCAATACCAACGCACTGATCGCCCGGGCCAACGCGCCGGCGCTCCCGGCCGCGCATTTCACCGCGATGACACGCCTCGATCACAACCGTGCGCTCGCGCAGCTGGCCGAGAAAACCGGCACGCATGTCACCGATATCCGCCGCATGACGATCTGGGGCAATCATTCCTCGACGCAGTATCCGGATGTCAGCCACTGTCTCGTGAAGGGCCAGCCGGCGGGCAAGCTGGTCGATCAGGCCTGGGTCGAGCAGACTTTCATTCCGACCGTGCAGCAGCGCGGCGCGGCGATAATCAAGGCACGTGGTTCTTCCTCAGCGGCGTCGGCGGCCTCGGCGGCGATCGATCACATGCGCACTTGGTTTCAGGGCACAGCCGAGGGCGACTGGGTCAGCATGGGCATACCGAGCGACGGCAGCTACGGCATCGCTCCGGGCATCATCTATTCCTATCCGGTGACCTGCCGTGGCGGGCAGTACCAGATCGTGCAGAACCTCGCGGTCAGCGATTTCAGCCGCGCGAAACTACTGGCCACCGAACAGGAACTGCGCGAAGAACGCGACGGAGTCAAAGACCTCCTGGGTTGATCATGTACGGCGCCATCATCACGGTAGTCTTCGTATTGGCGGTGCTCTATCTCGCCTACCGCCGGCTGCCGTTGTTCGCCTACACGATCACCTTCACGCTACTGCTGGCGGCCTATATGGCGCTGGGAAATCCCGGCGGCATCTGGCAGGGCATCCTGTGGCTGCTGCTGGTGTTCCTGTGGTTGCTGAACGTGCGCCCGCTGCGCAAGGCCGTGATCAGCCGGCCGGCGCTGCGCGCTTATATCAAGCTGCTGCCGAGAATGTCCGACACCGAGCGCGAGGCGCTCGAGGCCGGCACCGTGTGGTGGGATGGCGAGCTGTTCACCGGCAACCCCGACTGGAGCAAATTGCGCTCCAATCCGCCGGCGCGACTGTCCGCTGAAGAGCAGGCCTTTCTCGATGGTCCCTGCGAACAGCTGTGCCGCATGCTCGATGATTTCGACATCACGCACCGGCGTGGCGATCTGCCACCCGAGGTCTGGGAGTTCCTGAAGAGCAAGGGCTTCTTCGCGATGATCATCGGAAAGCAGTATGGCGGCCTGCAGTTTTCCGCCTACGCCCATTCCTGCGTGTTGGTGAAACTCGCGAGCCGCAGCGTGACCTGCGCTTCTACGGTGGCGGTGCCCAATTCACTGGGCCCCGCGGAACTGCTCAATCACTACGGCACTGACGCGCAGAAGCAGCACTATCTGCCGCGGCTGGCGCGCGGCCTTGATATTCCCTGTTTTGCGCTCACCGGTCCGCGCGTGGGCTCGGATGCCGCGGCGCTCCCCGACACCGGCGTCGTTTGCCGCGGCCAGTGGCAGGGCCAGGAAGTGCTGGGCCTTAAGCTCAATTTCTCCAAGCGCTACATCACACTCGCCCCGGTGGCCACGGTGATCGGCCTGGCCTTTCGCATGTTCGACCCCGAGAAGCTGCTCGGCGGCGAAACCGACCTTGGCATCACCTGCGCGCTGATCGGACGCGACACGCCGGGCGTCGAGATCGGCCAGCGGCATTTCCCGCTGAATATTCCGTTTCAGAACGGGCCGGTGCGTGGCCACGATGTGTTCGTACCGATCGAGAGCATCATCGGCGGGCCGAAGATGGCAGGCCAGGGCTGGCGCATGCTGGTCGAGCAGCTCTCGGTCGGCCGCTGCATCTCGCTGCCCTCGAACGCCACTGGCGGTTCGAAGGCGGCGATCTTTGCCACCGGCGCCTATGCGCGCATCCGCCGGCAATTCAACCTGCCAGTCGGGCGCTTCGAGGGTGTCGAGCAGGTGATCGCGCGCATGGTCGGCCGCACCTACATCATGGACGCCGCGCGCAGCGTGACCGCTGCGGCGATCGATGCGGGTGCCCGCCCGGCAGTGCCGGCCGGCATCCTCAAGTATCACGTCACCGAAATGGGGCGGCAGGTCGCCAACGATGCAATGGATGTGCAGGGCGGCAAGGGCATCATGCTGGGGCCCCGCAACTACCTGGCGCGCGGCTATCAGTCGATACCGATCGCGATCACGGTGGAAGGCGCGAATATCCTCACCCGCAGTCTGATCATCTTCGGCCAGGGTGCGATTCGCTGCCATCCCTTCGTGCTGCGCGAGATGAGCGCGGCCCGCAATCCCGATCGCGAGCGCGGCGTCGATGAATTCGATCGCGCGCTGTTCGGCCACATCGGCTTCACGCTCTCGAATGCGGCGCGCGCCTTCGTGATGGCGCTGACCTTCGCACGCTTCGAGAGCGTGCCGGATGTCGGCGCCACGCGCCGCTATTTCCAGCATATCGAGCGCTTCAGTGCCTCCTTCGCTTTTGCCACCGACGTGGCGATGCTGACGCTCGGCGGCTATCTGAAGAAGAAGGAGAGCATCTCCGCGCGTTTGGGCGACGTGCTCTCGATGATGTACCTGGCCTCGATGGTGCTCAAGCAGCACGAAGATCAGGGCAGTCCGCTTGAAGACCTGCCGATCGTCGAGTGGTCCTGCCGTGAGCTGCTCTACCAGGCACAGGAGCAGCTGCACAATGTGCTGCGCAACTTCCCCAACCGGCCGATGGCCGCGTTCATGCGCATGTGCATTTTTCCGCGCGGCCGCACTTACTTTGCGCCCGGCGACCGGCTCGGCCGCAAGGTCGCCGATCTGGTGCTGAACCCCACTGCGAGCCGCGACCGGCTTTGCCAGGGCGTGTATCGCGAGGTGCACGCGACCAACCCGCTGGGCCAGCTGCAGATGGTGCTGGAGCTCAGTGAGCAGGCCGAGGCGATCGAAAAGAAGCTGCGCGTCGAGGGCGTGAAGACCGGTCGCATCAGCGCGCTCGACCTGCCGGGCCAGATCGAGGCCGGCGTGGC
>JAYUZE010000292.1:0-3090 GCA_043752035.1 Gammaproteobacteria bacterium | reverse complement strand
TCCCGTGGTGCCGCCTTCGATCGGCAGCAACGGCAACTGCTCACGCTTGAGATCACGATCGGATTCACGCCGCCGGCGGTGCGAGCGCAGCGTGTCGATCGTTTCCCTGAAGGCCTCGACATCCTGGAAGCTGCGGTACACGGAAGCGAAGCGCACGTAGCCGACTTCGTCGAGATGGCGCAGCTCTTCCATCACCAGCTCACCGACCTGGCGCGCCGGCACCTCGCGCTCGCCCAGCACCCGCAGTTTGTGGCACACGCGCGCCACGGCGGCATCGATCGCCTCGCTGGCGACCGGACGCTTCTCGAGCGCCTTGACCAGGCCGGCATTCAGCTTGGCTTCGTCGAAGGGTTCACGGCTGCCGTCGCTCTTGGTCACGCGCGGCATCAACAATTCGGCGGTCTCGAAGGTGGTGAAGCGCTCGCCGCAACTCTGGCACTCGCGGCGCCGGCGTATCTGGCGGCCATCGCCAGCCAGTCGCGAATCGGTGACGCGGGTATCTTCATGGTTGCAGAACGGGCAATGCATCGCTCATCCGCTGGCGTGCCTGCAGAGCAACTTCAGGCCGTCTCGTAAACTGGATAGCGGCGACACAGCTCCAGCACCGCGCCGCGCACCTTCTGCACCACGGCATCGGCGCCTTGCGCGTCGATCAAGTCGGCCATCCAGTGCGCGACCTGGCGCACTTCCGCTTCGCGAAAGCCGCGTGTGGTGACCGCCGGCGTGCCCACCCGCAGGCCACTGGTGATCATCGGCGGTCGTGGGTCATTCGGCACCGCATTCTTGTTGACCGTGATGTTGGCGCGGCCGAGCGCTGCATCGGCATCTTTGCCGGTCAGCGAGCGCGCGCCCAGATCGACCAGCACCAGGTGATTGTCAGTGCCGCCCGAAACGATGCTGAGCCCGCGCTCTGTGAGTGCCGCGCCGAGGGCGCGCGCATTGGCGAGCACCTGTTGCTGATAGAGCTTGAACTCCGGCTGCAGTGCTTCGAGAAAAGCCACCGCCTTGGCGGCGATCACGTGCATCAGTGGCCCACCCTGCGTACCTGGAAACACCATTGAGTTGAGCTTCTTGGTAATGCCATCGTTGGCGCGCGCCAGGATCAGGCCGCCGCGCGGGCCGCGCAGGGTCTTGTGGGTGGTGGTAGTCACCACATCGGCAATCGGCACCGGGTTCGGATACAGGCCGGTCGCCACCAACCCTGCCACATGTGCCATGTCGACGAAGAACAGCGCACCGACCGCATCGCTGATCGCGCGGAAGCGCGCGAAATCGATCACGCGCGAATAGGCAGAAAAGCCGGCGATGATCATCTTCGGGCGATGCTCGCGCGCCAGGCGCTCCACCTGCGCGTAGTCGATCAGGCCGGTGGCGGGCACCACGCCGTACTGCACTGCGTTGAACAGCTTGCCGGAAAAACTCACCTTGGCGCCGTGCGTCAGGTGTCCGCCATGATCGAGACTCATGCCAAGAATCGTGTCACCGGGCGCCAGCAATGCGAGATAGACCGCGGCATTGGCCTGGGAGCCCGAATGCGGCTGCACGTTGGCGTAGTCGGCACCGAACAGCTGGCGCGCGCGCTCGATGGCGAGTGACTCAGCGACATCGACATACTCGCAGCCGCCGTAGTAACGCCGCCCGGGATAACCCTCTGCATACTTATTGGTCAGAACTGATCCCTGCGCGGCCATCACCCGCGGGCTGGTGTAGTTCTCGGAGGCGATCAGCTCGATGTGTTCTTCCTGACGACGCAACTCGTCCGCCATGGCGGCCTGCAGCTGCGGATCGAATGAGGCAATATCCAGACGCGCGGAATACATGGTGGCAGCCACCCTCAAGGGTTTGGGAAAAAGGAGCGGAATTGTACCGGAGTCAGTCGGCCAGCAGGGCTTGAACGACGCCGGTCCAGGCCTGGGCCAGGTTGGCGCGATCATAGCCACCGCCACCAAGGGCCAGCACCCGACCGTGCCCCAGGCGATCGGCCAGCGCGCGCAGGTCGGCCGCGGCGCGCGCGTGCATGGCGGGTGAAAAGCACAGATTGCTCAGCGGATCCCCGGCCACGCTGTCGGCGCCACACTGCAGGATAAGGAACTCCGGCTTGAAGCGCGCCACGTGTTCAAGCATGAGCGGCCAGACCGCTGCAAACTGCTCATCGCCTGCGCCCGCGGGCAAGGGCATGTTGAGCTTGGTGCCCTGCGCTGCCCCGGTGCCACTTTCGTGTTCGTGCCCGGTACCCGGATAGAGCGTCTGGGCGCTCTCGTGCAGGTCGGCGATGATCAGCTGCGGGTCGTCTTCGAAAGCGTAGTAGACGCCATCGCCGTGGTGCGCATCGATATCGATATAGGCAATGCAGCGCAGTCCGTGGCGGTGTCGCAGCGCTTCGATCACCACGCCGCAATCATTAAACACGCAGAATCCTGCCGCCTTGTCGCGCGATGCGTGATGGAGCCCGGCGATGGGCACGAAGGCGCGGCGGCGCGGCCCCGCCATGATCCATTCGGCAGCCTGCAGGCTGGCACCCACGACGCACGCCGCGGCCTCATAGACGCCGCGGAAGCTCGGCGTATCGCCGCCATCCAGCACGCCACTGCCCTGCTCGGAGCTGCGCTGCACGAATTCAACGTGCGAGCGGGTATGGAACAGCAGCAGGTCCTCGACACTGGCCTGCACTGGCTCGAGCAGCGTCACACGCGGAGCCAGTGCCTGCTGCTCGAACTCACGCTGAAATGCCCCATGACGGTCGGGCCCAAAGGGGTGCCCGCCCGGGAAACCGTAGCGCGCAATGCGCTCACCCATGGAGACCGCTGTTTCGGAACCCGGCTGGCTCAAATGCTATTCCGGTGTGTCGGCCAGGCGCTGGCCTTTTGGGGAGCGTACCACAGCCTGTTGGCGCCCTAAGGCCCCGGAGCCGTGGCGCGGGCAGGGCCGCTTCAAGGATAATGCGCGCCCTCCCACGGTTCTGAAGCTTAGGGTCTGATGGCGCAGTACATCTATACGATGAATCGGGTCTCGAAGGTCGTGCCGCCCAAGCGCACGATACTCCGGGACATCAGCCTGTCGTTCTTCCCCGGCGCCAAGATCGGCGTGCTG
>JAYUZE010000291.1:0-3556 GCA_043752035.1 Gammaproteobacteria bacterium | reverse complement strand
ATCGTCGAAGGCGGGGTGATCAACGAGCAGCGCCTGATCACGCCGCCGCTGCGCGTGCTGCTGCAGCGCCTCAGCATGCTGCTCGCGCCGGCGGTCGACAAGAGCAGGCCCGCCCCCACCGCCCCGGAATCCGAAGCGGCAGAGTCCTCGGCGCTCCCCGATGGCGCACCGATCCACGCGCGCTGCTACACCCGCCTGCAGCAGGGCGGCGGCAAGCGTCGCTACGAAATCTCGGTCACGCCCGCCAACAGCAGCCACGACGCCAGCGTGATCGAACGCGTGGTGGAGTGGCTGGCGCAGCATCGCCAGCGCTATGTCGCCAAGCCCTCGACCTTTGCGATCGCGATCTCGGTAGCTGCGGCCAGCGACGCCGCGTTTCCGGCGCGCCTCGAACAGAGCCTGGGACGCTTCGAGTGCGACGAAGGCCTGGTGATGCTGCTGATACCCGCCGGCGCCTGGCAGAAACATCCGCAACGTGTGACTGCGTTGCTGAACACCTGCGAGCGCTTGCGCTGCCACGCCATTCTGGACGACTTCGTACTGAACGAGGTGGCGCTCGAACTGCTGCGCAACAAGGCCGTGCGCATGGTCAAGCTCAGTGCCGAGCTCACCGCCGCGGCGATGGATAACCGCTACCAGCGTGCGCTGCTCTCGGCCAGCGTGCAGATTGCACGGGTGCTGGGCATTCACTGCGTCGCCAAGCGCGTCACCTCACCGACCGCCAGCCACTGGCTGGCCAGCGCCGGCGTCGACTACATCGACCCGCTCAACGCTGCCGAAACAGTCGCTGCCACAGCGAAGGCCGGCTCGGCGTTTCTGCGGCAGGTTTCATAACAGCCGCAGGCTTCGCGGCAACCGGCCTGCCGACGGGCTTCGCAGCGCGCCCGCCGGGTGCACCGCCCGCGCCACCATAAAGGTTATAGCCCACTTCCCAATCAGGCTTTGCGCTCGCGCCGGCGCGTTTTGCGCCAGCGGCGCCACCAGCGCTCTTGCTTGCCGCATCGGGTCGCTGGTTCTCCGCAGTGTCGCCTTCCAGTTTCAGGCCTGGCACTTCCAGTCGCTTCAGCAGGCGCGACGTCGAGTCGAGCGCCTGTTTGCCTGCATCGACCGCCCATTGCCATACCGCGTTGCCGCGCGCGTCATGATGCACGGCGCCCGGGTTCTTGCCCGACTTGTCGTCCTTGTCGCTCATGCCGCAAGAGTGCTCACAACCTCACCAGCTGTAATGCACGCGATAGCGGATCACGCTCTCGCCATCCTTCGGTACGGTGACATTGAAGTGGATGAGTCGCGCGCTGTCCTTCTGATGAGCGACCGACTGGCTGATGATCTGCCAATTGCTCCAGCGGTACAGCGGTTCCTTCACCAGCACCTCGACCGGCTGCGCCTGGTGATTGCGCAGCTTGATTTCAATTTCCTCTTCGAGCCAGTGCGCGCTCGAGTTGCTGGTGAAATCGAGCTGCCGCCTCTCACCTACGACATCGAAGGCGTTGCCGAGCTTCAGGCGCACGGTCTCGCCCCTGGGCGTGTGGCCGATCGCATCTTCGCCGATGAACTCCAGGCTGCCATCAGCGGCATCGAGGCGCGCGACGCGGACGCGTCCGGCCGGCAACGGAATCCCCAGGCCCGATGCACTGTCGTTGCGAAACTCGACGAAGCTCGCCACCTTGGCCCCGGTCGTGATGCCCGGATCCCGCTCGGTCATCGGGCCGCCGAATTCAGGCGAGCCGAGCGCGTCGTAGATCAGCAGGCGTTTGGCCGGTATCTGTCTGGTCTGCTCGAACAACTCGATCTGCTTGGTGGAGTTGTTGGGCAGCGTGGTCTTGCGACCGAGCGTGTAGAGGTGAAACTCATCAAAGGCCTGCTCGGCGAAACCACCCTCGGCATCGACCATATTCGCCTTGGCCATCGCGCCAAACACCCGGCGCTCGGCTCGCGGCGCCACCCGATTGACCTCGCCGGCCACCAGCTTCAATCGGGCATCGGCAAAGGTGGCGCCCGACTGGTTGATAACACTGACCCAGGCCGAAAGATCGAGCTGCCCATTGTTGGCATCGCGGCCTTCGCTGAACACGGCGTTGTAATCTGCCCACCAGGTGATGCCACCGGTCTGATAACTCACGCGGGCGCGCTGCGTTCCACTGACCTGGGAATTGAGCTCCCACACCAGCGTTGGCTGTGTGATCAGGCCGCCGGCCAGCTCTGGAAAGGTCACCGCCGAGTAGCCATTGAGCGCGTGAACTGTGCCATCAGCACTGCGCAGGACCACACCGTCGCTCGCCGCAAGCAGCGTGCCCGTGACGCTGCTCGTGCCGGTGCCAACGTTCCGCTCCACGGTGATGGGTTTGTCGAGGTAGCGCAGCAGCAGCTTGGCGGTGCTCACGAGATCAAACTGGAAGTTTTGCTCCAGCACGCGCACTGCGGCGTTGGCAGGCACGGTGAATTTCACCGTAGTGGGATCGATCAGGCCGGCGACATCAGTGAAGCGCAATGTCGAGCGGCCGGCACTCAGATTCACATCGCGATCCTGGCGCACCATTGCGTAGCCCGGCACCGACGATGCGGGTGGCACCGAACCACCGGGCACCGGCCGGTAGAAATCTGCCGGGATTGCACCGGGCAGCGCCGAGCTGTAGATGGTCAGCGCGGTATCGGCGTTACCAGTGGCGTTGCCCCCAGCGTTGCCGCTATCGCCTAAATCCGCGGCGGATACCACGCCTGGAATCGCCAGTAACGCGCCCAGGGCGATGCTCGCAGCGTGGTGGCACTTGGGTGGCAGCATCATGTGGTAAGTCCTGTGAGGCAGCTGGAGCGCTGCGGGCGATTTGACCGATGAGATTGCCAAAAGTGCGAACTGGTTCGCCTTCCATGAGCGCTGGGAAGAAAGTGTGAGCCATCACCCACGTGTGCACCACTCGATGGGCGCACGATACCCTTAGTTTGAGCCTATTGGCATACACTGCCGCATGCATACTGCACCGCTGATTCCACCGCCACCCAGCAAGCCGGGTGCTGCCACGCCGCCCGCCGCGGTGGGCGCGTTGCCGGGTGCACCAGCCGCGCTGCCGATGGATCGCGAGTTCATCCTGCGCAATCAGATTGCCGAACGCTATATTTCCGGCCGCCTGCCGCTCAAGGGCGCGCAGGATTTCGAGCGTTTCTGTCAGCAGCATCCCGAGTTGATGGACGAGCTGGGCATGCCCGCCCGGGTGCATGCCGGCCTGCGGCTGCTCGAGGCCGGCGGCCAGGCGCTGCCATGGGAAGAGAAAACCCGTCACTGGTGGGAAAAATTGCCAGTGCTGATCGCGGTCGCCGCCGCAGCGATCTGTGCCCTCATCGCCACCGCCGCAATGAGCAGCCGCCTCAGCGCTCGCGACGCCACGATCACCACCCTGCAACAGCGTCTCGCCGAGCAGCCGCTCGACCCGGCGACCAGCACCCGCACCGTACGCCTGATTCCCAGCCGCACCGCGCCCTCGCGCCACAACACCATGGCATTGGGTGGCAGTGCGCAGATGAACGATCTGAAGATCGACATGTCGTGGTCCAGGTTCAC
>JAYUZE010000290.1:0-2974 GCA_043752035.1 Gammaproteobacteria bacterium | reverse complement strand
GCTGCCGCGCATTAACCCCTACGGTCACCGGCTCAAAGCGCGCGATCGTGGCCGCCAGCAACGCGAAGGCCTGCTGCGCCGGCAACCCGCACTCGCGCCAGATATCTGGCCGTTCGGGCCACAGCATCCAGCAGCGCTGGTGCGGCGCAAACTCGGCCGGCATGTGGAATCCGTCCGCCGCGGGTCGCGATTTCAAAGCCGGCAAAGTGCGCTGCATGGCATGCAGTGTGCCATGGAGTGCGGGCCCGCTGTGGTAGCATTTGCGCCCAATTTCAGCCTTCCACACCTTCAAGAGCAGAACCCTTATGAGCATGCCGAGCACTGCCCAACCCGTTCCTCCCGCCAGCGGCGCCAAGATCGCCATCAGCGGCGGCAAGCTCAAGGTGCCCGACCACCCAATCATCCCGTTCATCGAGGGCGATGGCACGGGTCGCGACATCTGGCGCGCCAGCGTGCGGGTGATGGACGCGGCGGTGGCCAGGGCCTACGGCGGCCGCCGCAAGATCGAGTGGATGGAAGTCTATGCCGGCGAGAAGAGCTACCAGGCTTTCAACAACTGGCTGCCCGATGAAACCGTGGCGGCCTGCCGCGAATACCTGGTGTCGATCAAGGGGCCGCTGACCACGCCGGTGGGCGGCGGCATCCGTTCGCTGAACGTGGCACTGCGCCAGCTGCTCGACCTGTATGTCTGCCTGCGCCCGGTGCGCTGGTTCAAGGGCGTGCCCTCGCCGGTGAAGAACCCGGAGAAGGTCGACATGGTGATCTTCCGCGAAAACACCGAAGACCTATATTCGGGCATTGAGTTCGAGGAAGGCACAGACGACAACCGCAAGTTCCTCGACTACCTGAAAAGTGACTTTCCCAAGCACTACGCCAAGATCCGCTTTCCGGCCACCTCCGGCATTGGCATCAAGAATGTGTCGAGCGAAGGTACCGAACGTCTGTTCCGTTCGGCGGTGGAATACGCGATCGCCAACAAGCGTCGCAGCGTGACGATCGTCCACAAGGGCAATATTCTCAAGTACACCGAAGGTTCGTTTCGTGCCTGGGCTTACGCGCTGGCCGAGCGCGAGTTCGGCGCGCAGTGCTACACCTGGCTGCAGTGGGAACGCACCAAGGCGGCGAGCGGCGAAGCGGCGGCCAATGCCGAACAGGCCGCGGCGCTCAAATGCGGCAAACTGCTGGTGAAAGATGCCATTGCTGACATCACGCTGCAGCAGATCCTGACGCGCGCCGATGAATTCGACGTCGTAGCCACGCTGAATCTCAATGGCGATTACATTTCGGATGCACTGGCTGCGCAGGTGGGCGGCATCGGCATCGCGCCGGGCGCGAACATCAACTACCAGACCGGCCACGCGGTATTCGAAGCAACCCACGGCACGGCTCCCAAGTATGCCGACCTCGATCAGGTGAACCCGGGCTCAGTGATTCTCTCGGGCGAGATGATGCTGCGCTACCTGGGCTGGACGGAAGCTGCGGATGCGATCATCGGCGCGATGGACCGTACCATCGCCCAGAAGGTCGTCACCTATGACTTTGCCCGCCTGATGGAAGGCGCGCGCAAGGTGAAGTGCAGTGAATTCGCCGATGCGCTGATCGGCAACTTCTAGGAGCGCAGCCGATGAGCAGGCCCGTTTCGCTGCTGCTGGTCGCTGTATTGACCTGGGCTGCGGCGGCGCTGCCCGCCGAGGCGCCGGCACCGGCCGCAGCACCGGTCGCGGCCTCGGCGCCGGTCGCGGCGCCGGGCACGATTACGCCCGGACGGCTGATGGACTACACGCGCGAATTGTCGGCCGACCGCTTCGAGGGGCGCTCGCCCGGCACGCACGGCGAAGAAGTCACCGTCGACTATCTGGTGAAGCATTTCAAGGCGCTGGGTCTGGCGCCTGGCAATCCGGATGGCAGCTACCTGCAAGTGGTACCCATGACCGCTTTCAGCACCAGGCCCCAAGTCAGCTTCGCGGTGAAGGGCCGGCGCATCGAGCTCAAATCGCCCGATGATTATGTGGGCTGGTCGAGCGTGCGCAAGCGGCACTTCCGGCTGCAGAAATCGCCACTGGTGTTTGTCGGCTACGGCGTCCAGGCTCCCGAATACCAGTGGGATGATTACAAGGGCCTCGACCTGCACGGCAAGACGCTGGTAATGCTGATCAATGATCCGGCGATTCCCGATGCCGTGCATCCGGGCGAGCTCGATCCGGCGATGTTTGGCGGCAAGGCGATGACCTACTACGGCCGCTGGACCTACAAATTCGAAATCGCGGCGCGCCTCGGCGCGGCAGCGGCGATCATCGTGCATGAGACCGGGCCGGCCGCTTACCCCTATTCCGTGGTCGTCAACAGCTGGGGCGGTGAAAACTATTCGCTGGCCCTTCGCGGCACCGATCCGGATTTTCAGACGCTGGCCGGGTGGATGACCATCGAGCGGACTCGGGAACTGTTCAGCCAGAGCGGCCTGGATTTCGATGCGCTCAAACAGCAGGCACTGCGCCGCGACTTCCGGCCAGTGGCACTGCCCGCCACGGTGAGCTTCGATGTGCGCAATAGCTGGCGCGATCTGCAATCGCACAACGTGGTCGCGCGCGTTGCGGGGAGCGACGCCAGGCGCGCTGCCGAGACCGTGGTCTATAGCGCCCATTGGGATCACTTCGGCTGGAATCAACAGCTGCCCGGCGACAAGAGCGCGCAGGTGTTTCACGGCGCGCTCGACAACGCCTCGGGCACCGCGGCGCTGCTGACGCTGGCGGAGGCCTTCCATAACGCAGCGCCACCAGGTCGGTCGGTGCTGTTCATCGCCACCACCGGCGAGGAGCGTGGACTGCTGGGGGCGCGCTACTACGCGCGTCACCCGCTGTATGCGCTGCGCGATACGGTTGCGAATATCAATATCGATGGCATCAATCCGCTGGGCCCAACGCGCGATGTACGCGTCACCAGCTGGGGAAAATCCGAGCTTGATGAACTGGTGAGC
>JAYUZE010000289.1:0-2658 GCA_043752035.1 Gammaproteobacteria bacterium | reverse complement strand
GACGCGCGCGCCTGGTTGCAGAGCCACAGTATCATCGACGCTACGGCCGCTTTGACCGGGCGCTTGCGCGACGCGTAGCGATACGGCGACCGGTCTGCGGTTTGGCATAGCGGTCAGTTGCGGCGACCAATTCGCGCGTAATGCCGGCTTCGAACGCCGAGTGCCCGGCATCGGCAACGATGCGCAGTTCGGCCTCAGGCCAGGCGCGATGCAGCGCCCAGGCACTGCGCATCGGGCACACCACGTCGTACCGCCCCTGCACGATAACAGCGGGAATGTGGCGAATTTTTGTGACCTCATGCAGCAATTGATCTTCGCGCCTGAGGAAACCGTGATTGACGAAGTAGTGGCACTCGATACGAGCGAACGCGGCAGCCAGTTCCGGATTGTCAAACTTGGCGACGTCGCGCGGGTCGGCGCGCAGGTAGCTGGTGGCTGCTTCCCACACCGACCAGGCGTACGCCGCCGTCGCGCGCATCTTGGCGCTGCGCGAAGTCAGGCGGCGATAGTAGGCGCGCATCATGTTGCCGCGTTCGCGCTTTGGAATCGGCGCCAGGAATTTTTCCCACAGATCGGGGAATAACGAGGCCGCACCGAGTTCGTCCTGATAGAACCATTCGAGCTCAGAGCGCCGCAGTAGAAAAATGCCGCGCAACACCAACTCAGTGACCCGTCGCGGATGGCGCTGCGCATAGGCCAACGCCAGGGTCGAACCCCAGGAGCCGCCGAAGACCTGCCAACGGTCGATTTTCAGATGCTCGCGAAGTGTTTCCAGATCGTCGACCAGATGCCAGGTGGTGTTGTCGATCAGCGAGGCGTGCGGTCGGCTTTTGCCGCAACCGCGTTGATCGAACAGCACGATGCGATAGCGCTTGGGGTTGAAGAATTGCCGCATCGCCGGACTGGTGCCACCGCCCGGACCGCCATGCAGGAACACGGCGGGTTTGCCACGCGGATTGCCGCTCACTTCGTAGTACAGCTCGTGCACCGGCGAGACGCGCAGCCTGCCTTTGGCGTAGGGTTTGATGGCGGGGTAGAGGGCGCTCGACGGCTTCATGTGATTGCTCTCAACCAAATCCGAAGGCGCCCAATGGCCGGCCACCGAGCAGATGCACGTGCAAGTGGTACACCTCCTGGCCGCCGTGCGCATTGCAATTGATGATCAGGCGGTAGCCATCCGCCGCAATACCTTCGCGCCGCGCGAGATCGCGCGCCACCGTATACATGTGACCGATCAGCGCTTCATCTTCATCGGCGATGTCGTTCGCAGTGGGAATGACCTTATTGGGCACGATCAGAATGTGCACCGGTGCCCGCGGATGAATGTCGCGGAAGGCCGTGACCCGCTCATCGCGATACACGATGTCGGCGGGCAGCTCCCCGGATATAATGCGTTCGAAGAGGGTGAGCATGGTGGGAGGGTAGACCTAAGCGCCTTGTATCAGCAAGTGATAGCTTGAGTTTTCAACGCGCGTACGCCTGACTGTTAAAGCCTGCGTACAGCGACTGACGCGCCTAGGCTGCCTAGGCAGCCTAGGGTTGCTTCCTTCTTAAATGCATATACAATAATTGGTAGTGACCCACGACCCCACGAAACGTAAGGCCAACAAGCGCAAGCATAAGATTGACTTGGCTGATGGCTATGCTGCCTTCGACGCCCCCGATGGTTACACGAGAGGATACTCGCGAAGATTATGGTGAGCAGCGCTTTGTAAGCCTGGGGTGGACGAAGGATAAGGTTGTCGTGCTGGTCTGGACGGACGGGGAAGCCGAACCCCGATTGATCTCCTGCAGAGAGGCAGAACCCTATGAACAAGAAGCGTACTTCCGCGAATTTCCGCAAATCTGACGTGCCCTACAACCCGCAAGACCGTAGGGCAGTACTTTCCTTCTGGAAGCCTGGCACGGCTCATATGGGTGTGGCCGAGCTGCGTGCCAAGCGGGGGCGACCTAAGAAGCCCATGGATGAGCGCAAGGAACAAATCGCACTACGTCTAGATGCAGACGTATTGGCCTGGTATCGCGCACAAGGCTCGCGCTGGCAGACGCGGATGAACGCCGTGCTCAAGGCCTATAGGGACGCTACGGTGTAGCGCCACGCGTCTCGTGACGCATGATGTAATCTATTGTTTGGGTTTACCCGCCCAACCGCCGCTGGTACTTTATTTGCTTGTGGCGCACGGTTTCCTCGACAGTTCGCAAATCTCGATCACCATGACGGTACGGGAACGATACTGCAGAAAAAAAGATCGGGCGCCGATTCAGCCCTTATGTTGCGGGGCGGGGGTAGCCGCCCTCTGCGCATGCTTGGCCGCGTCATCGCGATCGCCGTAGCTGGTGGCGGGCGGGTCTGTAGGGTGTGATGTTTGCGGTGCGCTATACCTGGGTGTCAGTCAACAAGGCCTTGACCAGCACGCGCATCAACTCGAGTGATCAATTGAGCTACTCGGTGCAGGCCACGCAGACGGGAACCGAGCTCGCCACGGCGACCAGCAGCGGCGCGGGCGGTAGCGGCTTTACGCCTGCAGTGGCGACCGTGGCCTCCGGCTATCCGATCACTATTGCTGATGCGATGGCAGCAGGCAGCACCACGCCAGTGCAGTTTATCGATGGCACTCCGGCGAGCGGCCTCGGCTTCGCAAGCGCCAACGTCAGCTA
>JAYUZE010000288.1:0-3613 GCA_043752035.1 Gammaproteobacteria bacterium | reverse complement strand
ATTACGCCGGCGCGGGTCGAACCGGTAAAGGACATCAGGTCGATGTCCGGATGCGCGCTCATCGCATGGCCCACGACTGCGCCGCTGCCGTGTACCAGGTTGAACACACCGCGCGGTAGTGCGGCCTCGTCGATGAATTCAGCAATCAGCTGCGCCGAGAGCGGCGCCTGCTCGCTGGGCTTGAGCACCACGGTGCAGCCGGCCACCAGTGCGGGCGCCAGCTTGGCCATGATCTGGTTGATAGGCCAGTTCCAGGGCGTGATCAGCCCGCACACGCCGATCGGCTCGCGCACGACGCTGGAGGATTTTCCGGGCCGTGCCTCCCAGTCGAGCTGCAGCGCGGCTTCGATCGTGGCGTCGATGTGCCCGGGCCCGCAGGCGGCCTGCGAGCGTGAGGACAGCTCATGCGGCGCACCCATTTCAGTGGTGATCGCTACTACCATGTCGGCGTAGCGCCGCTCGAACACCGCACGGAGCCGGCGTAGGTCGCCGATGCGCTGCTCGAGTGTACGGGCTGCATAGGCCGGAAAAGCCGCCTTGGCGGCCCCGACCGCACTATCGACATCCGCTGCAGAGCCCATGAGTACCTGCGCCACGGCGCGTTCGGTGGCGGGATTTACGACCGCGTAGGGCGGCTCATTGCCGCTGGCAGCGACCCAGTGACCGGCGATGTAGTGATGCAGTGATTTCATGACTCAGAGTCCAGCGATGCAGTGATCGACTATGTTATGCCGGCCGGACGCCGGTGGCGCGTTCCTGATCCTGCACGATGCGGCGCGCCGACCAGAAGTAGTGATAGGTAGCCCAGAATCCTGTCGGCACCAGGCACAGCATCGCCAGACGCAGCGATTCCGCGTTGGCGACATGGCCTGGCGCAAACCAGTCGCTCAGCAGACCCACTCCGACCGGGGCCACGATCAGGTTGCCGACGTTGGCGACGAACAGCGTCGCGGCACAGAACATCGCCCGCATGCGTGGCTCGGCGAGATTGAGCAGCAGGCCAAAGCAGGGGCCAATATAAAAATAGATCGACGGAATGAACAGCCAGAACAGCCAGCGCGTGACCGCCAGCGAATGCGTGGTGTAGATGACCAGTGACACGACACTCGCCAGCCCGATCCACCAGCCCATCAAACGCACGATGCGGCGCGGATCGGCCATCGACGGGCGCGTCAGCAGCCAGCTCGTGAAGATCGTGGCCAGCACGCCGCCATACAGATGTATCGGCCCGGTTATGGCGCCCGCTTCGCCGGAGCTCAAGCCGTAGCTGCGTATCAGGAAGGTGGGCGTCCAGTACATCAGGCCCCAGCCCCACAGCGCAGTCAGGGCGCTGCCCATCATCACATGGACCGCGGAGCGCTGGGTCCACAGGTAATTCATCGCGTCCAGGAACGAAGGCTTCTTGTCGACCAGCACCGCGTCCAGCTTGCCGCGACGGGGTTCGCGCACCGTGAAAAAGATCAGCAGGCCCACGATCAGGCCCGGCGCTCCCAGCCACAGGAATGGCGCGCGCCAGCCGTGCAGATCGGCAATCGCGCCGGTGGTATCCGAGGCAAAATAGGCGCCGATCGGCGCACCGAGTGAAAATGCGGTCAGCGCCATCGGGCGGGCGGCCGCCGCAAAATAGTCGGAAATGATCGAATTCGCGCCGGGCGTGCCGCCGGCCTCACCGATACCGATACCGATCCGCGAGAGCACCAGCTGCCACGAATTGCGCGACCAGCCGGTGCACAGTGTCATGGCCGACCAGGCGATGATAGACACCGAGATGATATTGCGCCGATTGCTCCGATCGATCAGCCAGGAGATCGGGAACCCCAGAATCACATAGAACAAGGCCAGCGTGGGTCCGGTCAGCAGGGCGACTCCGGAGTCGGTCAGCTTGAGTTCCCGGCGGATGGGCTCAAGCACCTGGGTGATCATATAGCGATCGGTAATGCTGAGCGTATACACCAGGCACATCAGGATCAGCACATACCAGCGCAATGCCGTCGAATCATGCACTTCAGCCACTGGCCGCGCGTCGCTGGATGTCGTCATGAATCCCTGCCCCCCGTTGTAGCTGCGTAGCTGCAGGCGTTGTTGTACGCAAACTCGGGCGCAGGCGCCAGCTAAACCGCAGCGGCGGCGCCCGGCCAACGCCCAACGGCCGCCGCCCGCTGCCCGCGTAGATCTGCACTCAAGCTAACAATACTTTCCCATCTGGCGATATATTTTGCTTGCTGCAGACATTGCCGTGCCGCTAGCCTCCGTACCAGCAGCAAGAGGCGATCCCTGACATGGAGGCATGAGTGAGCATCACAAGCATCGGTTTCATTGGTCTCGGAAATGTCGGATCCAAGCTGGCGAGCAACCTGTTGCAGCATGGCGTGGATCTGACGGTTCGCGATCTCAATGAGGCGCAGGTTGCGCTCCTGGTCGCACGCGGAGCCAAGAGCGCCAGTTCACCGCGCGAATTGACCGCCAATGTCGATATCGTGATCACCTGCCTGCCATCGCCGGCAGTATCCGCTGCTGTGATGGAAGCGCCCGACGGCATTCTGGCCGGCCTCACCCCCGGCAAGATCTGGCTCGAGATGAGCACTACCGACAGCGCCGAAATTCAACGGTTGGCTGTCAAGGTCGAGGCGCTGGGCGCGATTGCGATGGATTGCCCCGTGTCTGGCGGTTGCCACCGCGCGGCAACCGGCAACATCTCGATCTTTGCCGGTGGTACGCGAGCAGCTTTTGAACGCGCATTGCCGACGCTGTCGATTCTTGGCCGCAGGATCCTGCACACCGGCCCCCTGGGTACGGCATCCGAGCTCAAGGTGCTCACCAACTACCTGTGCACCGTGCACTTGGCAGCTTTGGCCGAAGCCCTGACGGTGGCCAAAGTGGCCGGCCTCGATCTGAACATGACCTACGAGGGGATCCGCATTTCCTCGGGCAATTCCTTCGTCCATGAGACCGAGTCGCAGGTGATACTCAACGGCAGCCGCGATATCAATTTCACGATGGACCTGGTGATCAAGGATGTGGGTCTGTTCGATGCACTGGCGCGTGAACACCAGGTGCCGCTGGAACTCTCACCACTGGTGCTCGGCATATTCAAGGACGGCGCGCGCCGCTACGGCCCGCGCGAGTTCTCACCCAATATCATTCGCCGGCTCGAGGACGCCTGCGCCGTAAAGGTGCTGGGCACGGGTTTCCCTGCGGAAATGGTCGATGGAGAACCCGCCGGCAGTGGTTATGAAGTCGTGCCGCACGGCCGTGGATCGGCGCCGGTGGGCTGAAGCGGCGCGGCCACCTGCACCAGCCAGTTCATGAATGCGCTCACCCGCGGATTGTCCAGCGATTCGCGCCGGCAGATCACGCCCCAGCTGCCGGGGCAGGCACACTCATGGGCCACCGGTTGCACCAGTTGCCCGCTGGCCAACTGATCAGTGTCGAAAGGACCATTCACCAACGCCACGCCACGCCCGGCGAGTGCAATCTCCAGCGCCACCGCCAGCGTATCGACCACGATCGCGGGCTTGGCGGTGTACTCGACCTGCGCCGATTCACACCACAGGTCCCAGTGGTGCGCCTCGCTGTAGATTGCCACCAGGGGCAGCTCCAGCAGCGCCGCCGG
>JAYUZE010000287.1:0-6215 GCA_043752035.1 Gammaproteobacteria bacterium | reverse complement strand
ATGCCACAGCCAGATCAGCTGCTCGCGATCGTAATCGCGCCCTTCCACCGCCGATTCATTCACCAACCAGGTGATCTCGCAATCGGTGCTGCGCAGGCCGCGCGGCGTGAAGCGGTACAACACCACGTGATCGCAGTAGGCGAGACCAAAGGTTGTGGGGCCGAGCTGGAAATCGGTGGCGCCGCCGTCGAAGCCGGTGATGGAACCGAGGAACGGTGCCAACGCCGCACCGTCGCGACTGCCACTGTGGTGTCCGCGCAGCAGCGGATAGCGCTCGAAGCTGCGATCGACGCCGAAGGCCCCCGCATCGAGCCACATGCGCCGCACGTGATGCTGCGTGAGGCCCACGGCCGGGGCGCGCGCCATGAGTTCCTGCATCAGGTGATCCCATTCACGCTTGGGGACCGCGCGGCCATGGCCTACTGAATACTCAGGGTGAGCCGGCCCGCAGTGGTAGCACTCGCAGTAATTCTCGACCGCCAGCTTCCAGTTGCTGGCGATCGGGTAGTTCTGGCGGTGGGCAATTTTGGTACGCCCGAGTTGGTAAGGGGCCAGCGGCGCGGCCATATCGTCGGTCAGCAGTTCGAAGGGCGCGGCGTCGGCGGCGAAATTGATGAAGATCAAGCCCCCGAAAACCCGGCACTGGAGCCGGCGCAGGCTGTAGCGCGAGCGATCGAAGCCTCCCGGAGTCTGGCTGGCGGCGCGCAGTGTGCCATCCAGCCCGTAGGTCCAGCCGTGATAGCGGCACACGAAGCGCGCCTCGTGGCCGCTGGCCACATCGCACAGTCGTGAGCCGCGGTGGCGACAGACATTCAGCATGGCATTGATCTGCCCTTCCCCATCGCGCACCACGATCACCGACTCACCGGCAATCTCGAACAGCAGGTAGTCACCGCGCTGCGGAATCTGGCTCGCGTGCCCGACGTACAGCCACGATCTGAAAAAGATGCGCTGGATCTCGCGCTCATACAGGCCGGTGTCGTGATACACGGCGCCCGGCAGCGCATAGCCACTGCGCCAGGACTGCAACGCCGCCTGCACCTGATCGCTATCGCCCTGCATGGCTGAACTCCCTGGTAGTTATACGCTGGTACTCATACGCTCACCGCCCGGCGCCGGTTGGTCACCAGCGCCGCCGTACTCACGGCCACGATCACCAGACCGATGATGATGCTGGTGATGGCATTGATATCCGGAGTTACGCCGAGGCGCACCTTGGCGAAGATCAGCATGGGCAAAGTCGTGGCGCCCGGACCCGAGACGAAACTCGAGATCACCAGGTCATCGAGCGAGAGTGTAAAGGCCAGCAACCAGCCCGACAGCAGCGCCGGCAACAACATCGGCACCGTGACGTCGAAAAACACCGCCAGCGGTCTCCCACCCAGATCCATGGCCGCCTCTTCCAGCGATTCGTCCATGACTGCGAGCCGTGAGCGCACCACGACGACCACATAGGCCATCGAAAACGTGATGTGCGCGATGGTGATGGTAGCCGCACCGCGGCTGGCCGGCCAGCCGATCAGGCTCGCCATCGAAATGAACAGGAACAGCAGCGACAGGCCGGTGATGATCTCCGGCATCACCAGCGGTGCCGTGATCATACCGCTGAGCAGAATGCGCCCGGGGAGCCGTCGCACGCGGTGCAGCGCCAGTGCCACGATCGCGCCTAATGCGGTCGCCACGGTGGCGCTGATCACCGCGATACGCAGGCTCAGGAAGGCGGCCGCCAGCAGCTTGTCGTCGTGCAGCAGGCTGACATACCAGCGGGTCGAGAACCCACCCCATAAAGTCACGAGCCGCGAGGCATTGAAGGAGTAGATCACCACTGACGCGATCGGCAGGTACAGCAGCGCATAGCCGAAGCAGGCGATGCTAATCAGCAGGATCGAGCGGCGTTTCATGAACCGACCTCGTGCTCGCGATTCTGCAGGTGCTGAAACCAGAGGATTGGCGCGATCAGCAGCAACAGCAACACCACCGACACGGCCGAAGCCACCGGCCAGTCGCGGCTTACAAAGAATTCATCCCACAATACGCGGCCGATCATCAGGGTGTCGGCGCCGCCCAGCAGCGCCGGGATAGTGAACTCGCCCACCGCCGGGATGAACACCAGCAGGCAGCCGCCGAGGATGCCCGGCAGCGAGAGGGGCAGCGTCACATCGACAAAGGCCCGCCAGCGGCGCGCCCCCAGATCGGCGGCGGCGTCCAGCAGATCGAGGTTCAGGCGCTCGAGCGTCGTATACAGCGGCAGGATCATGAACGGCAGGTACGAATAGAGGATACCCAGGTACACGGCGAAATTGTTGTAGAGCATCGCCACGGGCTTGTGCACTATGCCGAGGCTCAGCAACACATGATTGATGATGCCATGATTGTCGAGCAGGCCGATCCAGGCGTAGACGCGCAATAGAAAGGAGATCCAGAACGGCAGGATCACCGCCAGCAACAGCACCTGGCGGCGGCGCGGCGGCTGGCGCGCGATGAAATAGGCCATCGGATAGCCCAGCAACAGGCACAGCACGGTGCCGATCGCCGCCATTTTCAGCGACGAGAGCACGATGATGCCGTAGTAACCGTCGCGGAACAGGAAGCTGTAATTTTCGAAAGTGGCGCGGATGCCCTGCAGGCCATGCGCGCCCCACACCAGCATGGCGCTGAACGGCGGCTGCGCGATCATCGGCTCGGCCAGGCTGATCTTGACGATGATCAGGAAAGGCGCGAGGAAGAACAGCAGCAGCCACAGATAAGGCATGCGCAACGCGCGCCGCAACCAGAGCTGCGGATCCGTGGCTTTTTTGACCGGCTGGCTCATGAGCGCAAGGCAATGGTGCTGGCCACTTCCCAGGACAGGTAAACCTCGTCATCCCACTCGATCGTCAGGCTGGCCGAGCGGCGCAGGTTCTGTGCGCTAACCTGCAGCACTGCACCGCTGTTCAGGCGCACGCGATACAACGACTGATCGCCAAAGTAGCCAAGGTCGCGCACCACGCCCTTGACCACGTTGCGATCGCGCCCCTCGGGCGGTGTGCGACTGATGGTGATCTTCTCCGGGCGCACTGCCATGCAGAGCGCCTCGCCCGTCGCTGGCGCTTCCTCGCACAGCACGCTGAGCGAGGCATTGAGTGCTTCGCAGCGCAGGGTCGCGCGGCCGGCCTCCGCGCCAGTCACACGGCCATCGAAGAGATTGATGTTGCCGACGAAGCTGGCCACCTGGCGGTTGGCCGGATATTCGTACACCTCCGCCGGCGTACCCACCTGCGCGATGCGGCCCTCGGCCATCACCGCGATGCGGCTGGCGAGCACCATGGCCTCGTCCTGGTCGTGCGTGACCACCACGAAAGTCGTGCCCAGCTGGTACTGCAGGTTGGCGAGTTCGAATTGCGTATGTTCACGCAGCTTGCGATCGAGCGCCGCCAGCGGCTCATCGAGCAGCAGCAGCTTGGGCCGCTTGACCAGCGCGCGCGCCAGCGCCACGCGCTGCTGCTGGCCGCCGGATAACTTGTCGGGCTTGCGCGCCGCCAGATTCTCGAGCTTCACCAGCGCCAGCATTTCCGCGACGCGATCGCGAATTTGCGCTGCCGGCAGGCCTTCCTTGCGCAGACCGTAGCCCACGTTGCCCGCCACCGTCATGTGCGGAAACAGCGCGTAGGACTGAAACATCAGATTCACGGGGCGCTCATAAGGCGGCGCCTCGGTCATATCGACGCCGTCGATCAGGATCTGCCCCGCCGAGGGTCGCTCAAAGCCGGCCAGCATTCGCAGCAGCGTAGTCTTGCCGCAACCGGAGCTGCCGAGAATTGCGAACAACTCACCGCGCTGGATCTCGAGCGAGACCTCACTTACCGCCATCACGCCGTCGAAATGCTTCGACAGGCCGCGAATCTGCACCATCGGCGTTGTCGGCACGGTCTGCGGCGACGCTGCACTGGACGCTGGACTTGCCGGCGCCGAGTTGCTCACAGGCGGGCCTTCACGCGCGACCACAGGCGCGAGCGGGTGCGCTCCTCCTTGGGACTGCGCAGCACACCCTTGAACAGCCGGCTGCGCACGGATTCCGGCGGATAGACCGCCGGGTCATTGCGCACTTCCGGCAGCAATAGTGCCAACGCCTTGGTATTCGGCGAGGCGTAGCGGGTTTCATTGCTGATCGCGGCGATCACGTTCGGGCGCAACATATAGTTCAGGAACAGATGCGCATTGTTCGGGTGCGGGGCATCGGCCGGAATGAACCACATGTCGAACCAGGCCAGAGCACCCTCGCGCGGCGTGGTGTAGGCCAGCTTCACCGGCCGGCCCGCCTGCCGTGCACGGAGCATGGCCTGTGAATAGTCGCCCGACCAGCTCATCGCGATGCACACCTCTTCGTTGGGCAGGTCGATCAGCATCTTGGCAGAACTGAAATAGCGGATATAGGGCCGCACGCCCTTGAGCAGCGCCTCGACCTGCGCCAGATCCTTCGGATCCAGGCTGTTGGGATCGTGGCCGAGATAGGCCATCGCCATCGGGATCACATCGGTCGGCTCATCGATGAAGGTGATGCCGCAATCGGCGAAGCGGCTTGCCACCTCTGGCTTGAACAGCATGTCGCCGCTGGTGACCGGCGCATCGGGCATGCGCTCATGGATCATGCGCTCGTTGTAGGTGAAGCCGGTGGTTCCCCACAGGTACGGCACACCGTAGCGATTGCCGGGATCGGAAGTGTCGAGCCACTGCAATACCCAGGGGTCGAGATTGCCCCAGTTGCTGAGCTTGCGCTTGTCCAGCGGCTGATACACGCCGATCGGGATCAGGCGCGCCGAATAGCGCTCCGCGTGATCGACGACATCGTAACCGGTGCGGCCGGCCAGCAGACGCGCCTCGGCCATCTCGGTGGAATCGTAAGTATCGTAATTGACCTTGATGCCGTATTCGCGCTCAAAGTTGCCGATCGTGTCGGGGGCGATGTAGTCGGGCCAGGTGAAGATGTTGAGCACCTGCTCTTCCGCGGGTGGCGATGGCAGCGCGGCGCCCGCTCCCATCGGCAGCGCCAGCGCCAGTGCGGCCAACAGCAACACGCGAACCCGCACCACTACATCGCCTCGAAGCCGCGCTTGCGGAATGCGCGCGCGATGATCAGTCGCTGCACTTCACTCGAACCTTCCCAGATGCGATCGACGCGCAATTCCCGGTAAAAACGCTCCACTGAATTTTCGCGCAGGTAGCCGCGGCCACCAAAAATCTGCAGCACCCGATCGGCAATACGGTTGGCGGCCTCGGAGGCGTACAGCTTGGCGATCGAACACTGCGCATGGAGCGAGTGCAGCGCATCGCCGCGATCGTGCGCGGCCGCGCTCTCATAGGTGAGCAGGCGCGCGGCCCACAGCTCGGTGACGCAGTCGGCCAGCATCGCCTGGATCAATTGTTTGTCCGCCAGCGGTTCGCCGCCGATCATGCGCGTGGCGGCAAATACCCGCGCTTCCTCGATCATGCGGCCCGCGGCGCCACAGCAGCGCGCGGCGATCATCAGCCGTTCGCGGCGAAACCAGCTATGTACGCAGCGCATGCCGTCACCCTCGGGCCCCAGTCGCTGTGCTGCAGTGACCTTGACGTCATTGAAGCGATAGGTCGGATGGTGGTCGCTGAAGGTATGGCTGAACAGCGGCGTGCGCACCAGCTCGATACCCGCCTGGTCTTTGTCGATGAAGAACAGCGAGTGCGAGTCAGCGTGCGCGCCGTCGGTCAGTCGGGCCTGCAGGATAAAAAAATCCGCGTGGTTGGCGCTGGTCACGTACCACTTCTCGCCGCTGATCAGATAGCCACCAGGGCAGCGGCGCGCGGTTGACTGAATATCGACCTCCGATCCCGAGCCGCTCTCGGTAATCGCGTAGCATTCTTTGCGCTGGCCGCTCACCAGTGGCAGGATGTAGCGCTCGAGCTGCTCTGCGCTGCAGACCTCGAACATCCAGCGCTGCGCCTCGGAAAAACACCAGCACAGCGCATTGGTCACGCGGCCGAGCTGCTCCCACACTGCCACCTGATCGACCACCCGGGCCTCGCGCCCGCCATGTGCCAGCGGCACATCCATTGCGCTGAAGCCCAGTTCGATCGCGAGTTTGCGCTGATGCTTGCGCACCTCTGTGGGCAGCACACCGCCATTGAATTCCGCCTCGACCTCCCAGGGGATCAGCTCCTGCGTGGCAAACTGCGCGGCGCGCTCGCGCCAGGCCAGCGCCGCC